>CAZWTY010000022.1:25359-49640 GCA_964637565.1 uncultured Desulforapulum sp. | reverse complement strand
TGAACTCGAACTTTTGTACTTTGCCATCCATTGATGACTTTTTACGAGTTCATCACACAAGGAGAAAACATATGTACGCTCTGGCCGTCAATGGTAGCCCGAGAAAGGGCGGAAACACACAGGTGCTGTTGCAGGAAGTTCTCAATGAACTGGTCTCAGCCGGTTGGGACACGGAACTTGTGCAGATCGGGGGGAAACCCATACGGGGGTGCATGGCCTGCAACAAATGTTTTGAAAATCAGAACAGGCAATGCGCTGTCACCACCGATCCTTTAAATGATATTCTGGAAAAAATGATGAAAGCCGATGCCATGATCCTGGGATCGCCGACGTATTTCGCAGCCCTTGGAGCCGACCTCAAGGCCCTCATCGAGCGCGCCGGTTACGTGGCCTACGCCAACGGCAACGCCTTTGCCGGAAAGATCGGAGCCGCCGTGGTGGCCGTGAGACGGGGCGGGGCCATCCATGTGTTCGATTCCATCAACCACATGTTCCAGATGTCCCAGATGATCGTTCCCGGGTCCACCTACTGGAACATGGGCTTCGGCCTGGAAAAGGAAGACGTGAAAAACGACGAGGAAGGCCTGACAAACATGCGTCACCTCGGCCGCACCATCGCCTGGCTTGGCAAAGCCATCAAACCCAGTCTGGTGGATTTCCCCAGGGACGGGTCGCTGCATGGTTAGCTAATGATGTTGAAACGATGACGTGACAGAAGGGGATAAAAAAAACCGGCCTGTTCAGGACCGGGTTTTTTTTGCATACCTGGCAAAGCCGAGGTCCCGTGTGATTGACGAACTCGACCTGTATCACACCCTGATCAACTGTGGATAAGTTCTGACAGGCGTCGTGTACGAAGTCCCCTGTAGGTTTTATGAGAGGGCTGAAGCAGAGTTGGTCTCTTTGATTCATCACGCTATCCGATTCTTCGCGTTTCAGGCGGTCATGGGTAAGGATTATGAGTTGCTTTCTCTATTATAGGGTTTTAATTCTTGAATTGGATTGAAATTATTATATAGTGTACACTGTATTTCATGGTATACGCTGTACCGGGTCCATGCAGTCGGCAGAACCTTTGGAAGCCGGAAGGTTACTGCATTCTGACAATAAAAAAAATCACAGGTCCAGCCCTGTGAAGTGCACAACGTCCTTTCACCTCACAGGATACACATCGTCTATGGTTTTCCCATCGCCATCGAGGCGTCATATTCGACTTATCTTTTTGATTTATTGGGTTTTGTGTTTGGGCACCCCAGCTTTTTCCGCCGGGCCGGTGGAGGTGGGGAATCTGACCGAAAGCCTTGAACTTGGCCCACGGACTTCCTACGTGGAAGATCCCCGTGGCAGCTTTTCGCTGAATGAACTTACCATGGCGCCAGGGGATGAGCGTTGGGCGGAAAACACCGAACATACCCTGACCTTCGGCTACACCGGTTCTGTGTACTGGTTTAAAACGGAACTGGTCAACGTCGACAATGTGGAGCGTGCTTTCTACGTTGAAATCGCCTATCCGGTGATCGATTACATCACCGTCCATGTTTTAAGAAAAACAGGACGGGAAGAAATCAGGATGGGCGACAAGTACCCATTCGCCCAGCGACCGGTGGACCACAGGAATTTCGTCTTTCCCCTGACCCTATCCCCGAAAGAACCGGTGACCCTGATCATGCGAGTCGAGACCACGAGCTCCATGCAGGTTCCTCTTAAAATTCACAATCCGTGCCATTTCATGGAATCGGACCAGAAGGTGGTTCAGGGGCTTGGGCTGTATTACGGGGCCATGGTCATCATGATTCTCTACAATTTTTTCGTTTATCTGTCCGTCAGGGAAAGAAATTACCTGTACTATGTGTTTTACGTGGCGAGCATGACGCTTTTTCTCACCAGCCTCTACGGTAACAGCTACCAGTTTCTGTGGCCCCGAAGTGTGTGGTGGAACGATCAGGTGCTGGTGGTCTCTCTGAATTCCGTGGTCTTTTTCGCCCTGCTATTCACCGCCGGTTTCCTCAAGATCAGAGAGTCAAAACCCCGAGGGTACTGGCTGTTCGTGCCCCTTGCCACCGCATCGGCCGTCATTATCCTGTTTTCATACCAGATACCCTACAGGGTGGGGATCAAGTCCACCATCGTTCTGGCTGTTTTCGGCATCATCTGGTGTACGGTCATGACGATTGTGCGTCTTCTTTCCGGGTATTATCCGGCAAGGATCTACGCTCTGGCCTGGATCACCATGCTGGGGGGCGGTGTGATTCTGGCCTTGAACAAATTCGGCCTCGTTCCAAGGAGCTCTCTTACGGAGAATGCCACGCTTTACGGTTCGGTCCTTGAAGTGGCGCTGCTTTCCTTTGCCTTGGCCGATCGTCTGAACATGGAGAAAAAGGAACGGATCGAAGCCCAGAATCTGGCCCATCTCCAGGAACGGAATGCCCGTATCGCCAATGAAAACGCCCTGATCAACGAAAGACGGGCCAGGGAAGCCAGGGAGCAGGCGTTTGAAGTCCAGAAAAAAGCCAGGGAAACCCTGGAACAGAAAGTGAAAGAAAGGACTCTGGAACTCAATGAAACCCTGGTGATCGTCAGGGAGGCGAACAACCAGATCATGAGCAGCCTGCGGTACGCCCGGATGATCCAGCAGTCCATGCTGCCCCAGACCGAAAAAATCAGGGAATGGTTTCCGAAGAGCTTTATCTGGTGGCAACCTCGTGATATTGTCGGGGGTGATTTTTACTACATTGACGCCATCGAGCCCGGATACATCGTGGCTGTGGCCGACTGTACAGGGCACGGGGTTCCAGGGGCCTTCATGACCCTGATCGCCAATTCGGAGCTCAAACGTATCGTCCGGGGAGAAGGGTGTTACGATCCCGGAGAAATCCTGACCAGGATGAACAGGCGGATACGTAAAACCCTCAAACAGGATACGGACACCGCGATTTCCGATGACGGGTTGGACATCGGGATCTGTGTGGTGAGGAAAAACGAGGCCATGGTCGAGTTTGCCGGTGCCCGTATCGACCTGATCCGCATCGGGGCGGACGGCTCCCTTTTCAAAGCCCGTGGGGACAGGAACAGTGTGGGATACGTGTCGTCCATAGCCGATTATGTCTATCCCGGGCACCGTATGGACTGCAAAAAGGACATGATGTTCTACATGTACACTGACGGGCTGACAGACCAGATCGGGGAAACGACGGGAAGGCGGTTCGGAACCCGGCGGCTTCTTGAAACCCTTCAGCAGGCAGGAGATCTCGCCATTGATGAACAGTTCCTGCGCCTGAGGGAGGCTCTGGAATCATACCGTGGAGGACGAGAACAGATGGACGACATGACCATGATCGCCTTCGGAGGCATGGGATAGAAATTGACAGGACTGGCAGAAAAGAAAACCGGGAACGTGGAATGGCCAGGAAGGTCGGTTCTCAGGTTTTTTTTTTGTTTTTTTCTGCTGGTGCTGTTTCCCCGGTCTGTTTTTTCAAGTTCTGTTTTTCTGGATGAAAACACCCGGACTGTCAACCTGGCTGAGGGGCTGGAGTTGTTCGAAGACCCGGATGGCTCGAAAACCATTGACGAAGTGAGAACGCTGAAAAAGGGTCGCTGGGAAATCAACCAGGCCGAGTCCTTCAACGCAGGATATACCGCTTCGGTTTTCTGGGTCAGGGTTCAATTGACAAACAAATCGGAGAAACCTCTCCGGTTTCTGGTGGAAGTGGGCTACCCCGTGCTGGACCATGTCGAGACGTTTGCGGTCCGGGAAAGTTCGGTTGACACATGGGTCATGGGAGACAAAAAGCCCTTCAGGTCAAGGCCGGTGAAGCACCCGGGATTTGTCACCCCCTTGTCGTTTTCTCCCGGTGAGACCCTCTCGTTTTACGCCAGAATCCGGACGACGAGCTCCATGCAGTTTCCCCTTCGCCTGTTCAGCCTTTCCTCCTTTCTCGAACAAAAGCAGTTTTCCATGATGATCCAGGGACTTTACTATGGAAGCATGATCATCATGGCCCTCTACAACCTGTTTCTGTTTGTCTCGACCCGTGAATCGAACTACCTGACCTACGTCGTTTATGTGGTTTTCCAGTGCCTGTTCCTCGGCAGCATGAACGGCCTGACGTTCCAGTACCTGTGGCCGGATTCTGTGTCCTGGAACGATCAGGCCATCGTTGTTTCCCTTTGTGTCATGATATGCTCCGCGAATTTTTCCATTGTCCGGTTCATGAAGTTGACCCCGGCTGACGGGCTGCGCTATTCCATGTTCCTGATGTTTGCCATCACCGCCATGGCCATCGTGTTTCTTTCATTTGTCCTTCCCTTCAGGGTGGGGATTCTTTTCACGGCGTTCCTGATCCTGCTCTGCTTTGTTTTCGGCCTCCCTGTTGTGGTCCTGCGCTGGGCAAGCGGGTATTCTCCGGGGCGGTTATTCTCGTTGGCCTGGCTTTTCCTGGGTTGCGGCGCCATTGTGCTGGTTTTCAATAAAATAGGCCTTGTCCCCCGAAGTTTCCTGACCGAAAATTCCGCCCAGATCGGTTCCGTACTCCAGGTCATGCTTCTCTCCTTTGCCCTGGCCGACCGGTTGAACACGGAGAAAAGAGAAAAAATCGACGCCCAGAAACTGGCCCTTGAAGAAGAGAGAAACGCCCGTATCGCCAATGAAAAAGCGATCATGAATGAAAGGCTTGCCCGTGAGGCGCGGGAAGAGGCGCTGCTTCTTCAGAAGAAAGCGGCGGACTCCCTGGAACGGGAGGTCGAAGAACACACCGGCCAGCTCAACGAGGCGTTGATACAGGTGAAGGGGGCCAACAGCCAGATCATGAGCAGTCTCAGGTACGCCCGGATGATCCAGATGGCCATTCTTCCCGATATTGAAAGCGCACGGGCCCTGATCCCGGGCCTGGTGGTCTGGTGGGCTCCCCGTGATCTGGTAGGCGGGGATTTTTACTACATCGAGCCGGTCAGGGACGGGTTCCTTGTGGCCGTGGCCGACTGCACAGGACGCGGGGTGGCCGGGGCCTTCATGACCATTATCGCGGGGTCGGAGCTGAAAAGGATTGTCAAGGGAGAGGACACCCATGATCCCGGAGACATCCTGGTCCAGTTGAACAAAAGGATAAGAAAGGCTCTTCGTCAGGATACGAAACGCTCTCTGGCCGATGACGGCCTGGATATCGGAATCTGCGTTGTGAACCGGAAAAACCGGACGCTGGCCTTTTCCGGAGCCAACATCGACATGGTCTACACCATGGACGGGACGGTGTATACGCTGAAAGGAGACAGGAAAAGCGTGGGGTTCCATACCTCGTCCGGCCATCCCGGATACGCGGTCCAGAGCCTCAAGATCGAAGGCCGGATGACGGTTTACATCTATACGGACGGTGTCACGGACCAGCTGGGTGAACGGTCAGGCCAAAGGTTCGGTTCACGCCGGCTCAAAGAACTGATCAGCGAATACTCGAGGCTCCCGGTATCGGTTCAATGCGAGATTATCAAGGCCAGCTCGGAAGTATACAGGGGTGGCAGGGAACAGGTCGATGACATGACCATGATGGCTTTTGAAATCAAGGTTTAACACCGGGCGGACAACAGAAAAAACGCCCTTTTGGGATAAACGGAACGCATATGGGCATGAAACACCTGAAAATCTGGATCGTGATCGCAGGATGCCTGTGCTTTTGCGCCATCCTTTCGGGCAGGGTTTTCGCGAAGACCCTTGTCCTTGATCCGGACCGTCGTTTCATGAACGTGCAGGCCACATTCAGTTATCTGGAAGACCCGGCCGGGGAGTACTCCATAGAGGATGTGCTGAGGAAAAAGAGTGGATCCGGATGGACGGAAAACATCCGGGACAGTCTGAATTTTGGTTACACCGATTCGGTGTTCTGGGTGAAAGGCCAGCCCCTGAACAGCTCTTCCAGGCCCGAAACCTATATTTTCGAAATCGCCTATCCCGTCCTGGACCATATCTCGGTGTACATCGTGAGACAGGACAGGCGCGAGGTCCTGGATTTTGGCGACAAGAAGCCCTTCCATGAAAGGCAGTTCAACCACCGGAATTTTCTGTTCGTTCTTCACCTCGATGCCGGAGAAACCGTGGATCTGGTGATGCGCGTCTCGACCACCAGTTCCATGCAGATTCCCGTCAATGTCTTTCAAGAAGACGATCTGGTCGCGAATTCCCTTTCAGACATTCTTGGTCTCAGCCTCTACTGCGGTGCCATGCTGGTCATGGTCTTGTACAATCTGTTTCTGTTCTTCTCGATACGTGAGAGCATGTATCTTTACTATGTATTCTACGTGTTTTTCATGACGGTCTGGGTCACGAGCCTTAATGGCCTGGCGTTCAACTATGTCTGGCCCCACGCCACTGTCTGGAACGATCAGGTGATCGTCTTTTCCCTGAACGGCATTGTTTTTTTCGCGAGCATGTTCGCCATGCGGTTTCTGGATGTCAGGGGCGCTTATCCGAAAATTTACGGGTCGTACCGCCTGATACCTGCCGTGGCCTTCCTCATGATGGTTTTTTCCTATGTGATTCCTTACAGGACAGGGATCTCATCAGCCATCATCGTGGCTGTGATCGCCATCGGCTACGGCCTTACCATCACTGTCCTGCGCCTGTTCGACGGGTTCATGCTGGCCCGGATTTTCTTTCTGGCCTGGTCCACGGTTTTTTGTGGCGGAGTCGTGATGGCATTGAGTAAATTCGGCCTGATCAACAGGAATCTTTTTACGGAAACCGCCGTCCAGGCAGGGTCCGTGCTCGAGGTGGTCCTTTTGTCGTTTGCCCTGGCCCATCGTCTGAACCTGGAAAAAAAACAGAGGATCGAAGCCCAGAATATTGCCAATATCCACGAACGCCATGCGCGTATCGCACGGGAACACGAACTGTTTAACGAAAGGAAGGCTCGGGTTGCCCGTGAGGAAGCCCACGCAGTTCAGAAAAAAGTCACCGCAACCCTTGAAATGAAAATCACGGAAAGGAGAAAGGAGCTCAGTGAAAACCTGAACAGAATCAATGCGATCCATGACAAAATCATGGACAGCCTGGGCTATGCCCGGATGATCCAGGCCGCCATGCTGCCGGATCCTGAAGACGTCGCCACCTTGCTCCCGGATCATGCCATCTGGTACGATCCCCGTGATATCGTGGGAGGAGATTTTTACTATGTGGACACGGTTGCGGACCATATCGTCGTGGCCGTGGCAGACTGCACGGGGCACGGCGTCCCCGGTTCGTTCATGACCCTGATCGCCAACTGGGAATTGAAACGTATCGTCAAAGGAGAAAAATGCTATGATCCTGGAGAAATTCTTGTTAAAATGAACAAACAGATCAAAAAGGCTCTTAAACAGGACAAAGACGGTGCTTTCGCCGATGACGGACTCGATATGGCCGTCTGTGTGCTCAATCCCGAAAAAAGAAGCTTGGAATATGCAGGTGCCCGTATTGACCTGAAGTACATGGCAGGGAGAGAGATCCATACGGTCAAGGGTGACAGGCGAAGCCTTGGATACGTTTCACTTCGTGGCGATTACATGTACAGGGTTCATCGCATCCATCTGGAATATCCGGTCACCGTTTACCTGTCTACGGACGGAATCGTCGACCAGCCTGGGGAGATCACCGGCCAGCGATTCGGGACCAACCGCCTGAACGAGGTGCTTTTATCCGGTTCAGGGCTTCCTCTTTCGGAACAGTGTAAACGCCTTAAGGAAATACTGGCGACGCACCGGGGAGGCCGGGATCAGGTGGATGATATGACCATGGTTGCATTCGTAACTGTATTTTAATAAGAAGGAGAAAAACATGCCGGTGAGGTTATACAACCTGAGGGAATGCTTTTCGAAGAAGAGGATTATTTTTTGTTACAGCGGCCCCATGAGCCAGGATCTGATGGTTGAGATCGGCAACACCCTCAAGCAGAAAATGCAGCAGGAAACGTTCAACCGGAGTGTGGTGGCCAAGACTTTCGCCATTCTCGTGGAACAGGTCCAGAACATCATGCACTACTCCACGGAAAAGAACCATATGGAGCCCCTGGAAGACGTGAAACTCGGGAACGGGATCGTGGCCGTGGGTTATGAGAACAGCCGGTATTATGTGGCCAGCGGCAATATGATCCAGACGAAGGACAGGGACAAGATTTCCGGAATGATCACCAAGATCAACAGCATGAGTCCCGAGGAGAAAAAGCAGTATTACAAGGAGATGCGAAAGAAGACGCCTGACGAATCCAGTCGGGGGGCAGGACTTGGATTCATTGAAATGGCCAGGAAATCGGATCATCCCGTGGAGTTCGATTTCATCGATGTGGACCTGGAATACTGCTTTTTTACCATAAGACTATATATCTAAACGGAGGCGTTATGGATGATCTGAAAGTTTCGGCGACGAAATTCACTCCTGAAATATCCTTTGATTACAACGGGCGGCTTCTGGTGATCAAAGGGGAATCCTATCCTGAAAACACGTCGGAATTTTTCAATCCGGTTTTCAAATGGCTCGATGATTATCTGACTGAGGACAGCCAGGAGCCCACCACGGTCAACATCGAACTCTACTACTTCAACAGCAGTTCCTCCAAGGTTCTGATGAATTTTTTCGAGGTTCTGGACAACGCCGGGGAACGGGGACACAAGATCACCGTGAACTGGATTTACGAGCAAGAGGACGAAGACAGCCTGGAGTTCGGAGAAGAGTTCGCTGAAGACATGAATCACATTGAATTCAACCTGGAGCTGAAAAAACAGGCGGAATGACGGGCTTTCACCGGATTTCAGGGGATTGACAGTTCATGGCCCGCATCACGGATCTCCCGGATCAGCCGGAGTAGATCCTCTTTTGCCAACACTGCCGTGAGGCTGATTCTCAAAATGGCTCGCCCCTGGGGGACGGTGGGATATCGGGCCGGAAAAACGACCATGCCTTTTTCAAAAAGCCTTCGCGCAAGCCGAAGGCTTTTTTCTTCACGGCCCACGAAAATGGAAAGGATGTGGGCCTCGCCTTCCACCGTCAACCCGTATTCCCGTGCCTGTGTGACGAACAGATCGTGGAGTTCCTGAAGACAGGCCCGCCTGTCATCGGCTGCGGCCGACAGATCGAGAAGGTCCCCCGCGCTGGCCGCATGGGCCTCGGGAAGGGCGGTGGTGTAGATCAGCGGGCTGGCGAAGTTGATCAGGTAGTCCCTGTAAAGAGCCGGCAGAAGAACGAAGGCCCCGAAAAAACCGAACGCCTTGCCCAGGGTCCCCACCGCCACATCGGCCAACCCGCCGGCGATGCCGCGTCCCCCGTCTCCCAGAACCCCGAAAGAATGGGCCTCATCCACCACGCAGAGTAAGCCGTGCTTTTTTTTCAGCGCCAGCAGGGCGGGGATATCCGGGCTGTCTCCGTCCATGCTGAACAAAGCTTCCGTGACCAGGGCCCGGGGCCGGTCAGCCCCCCTGGACAAAATCCGGCGTTCGAGGTGCGCCGTGTCGTTGTGGTTGTACCCGTAAAAAGAGGCCGAACTCAGGGCCAGTCCCTTGACGCTGCTGGCGTGGATGTGTTTGTCGAAAAACACGGCGTCGCCTTCACTGAAAAGGCTTGAGAGAAGCGCCAGGTTGGCCTGGAATCCCGAGGGGAAAAACAGGGCGTCCTCGTAGCCGAAATAGTCCGCGAATTTCAGTTCGGCTTCACGGATGACCCGGTGGTTGCCCGTGACCAGGCGGGAAGAGGACGCGGAAGGGCCGAATTTTTCGAAATTCCGGGCCACCGCCTGTTTTGCCCTTTTGTCTGAGGCCAGGCCCAGGTAATCGTTGGACGCGAAATTGACGAGATCGCGGCCGTCAACCCGGATCAATCGCCCGGATTTTTCCTGGATATCCAGGGGGTTCCTGATAAGTCCGGTCAGACGCTGGTGTTCGAGTTTTTTGACGTATCGTTCGTCAAACATCTGAAAAGATTCCTGTAGTGGTCTTCAAGGTTTGTCTGGCTGAAATTTTCGTCGTAATCCCTGGCTGAGAAAAGAAACAACCCTTCGAGCCGGGAATGGTCCGGACCCTGGCCGGTCAGATGGTACTCGAAGGCTTCCCGGCTCTGGCCCAGGAGTTTTCCGGAAACAGAGTAAATGCCGGGTGAAAGCCGGCAAGGGCCTGCATAGGACCGCACGCCAAGGAGAAAGGCGTGGCGCCGGAAATCAAGCAGGCGGCGCACATGGAAGGCCCCGGTCTGGGCCAGCATCTCGATTCCTGAAAACATCGCCGTTTCAGGGCCGCTGACGGCTTTTTCCGCCAGGATACGGGTGTCGTCCGTTTCCAGGATCCGGTCGATCATGACAAACCGGGAAAGGCCCGTTCGAACGGTGACGTTCAGATCCATGGTTTCACCACCAGGGCGCTGTTCTGCCCGCCGAATCCGAAGTTTTGAAGAAGAATCGACGAGGGGTAAAGCTGTCTTGCACCGGTCATGAAATCCACGGCTCGATGAATGGACGGCCCGAGGTTCCGGATGCCTGGGAACCATCCAGCCCTGGCGCAGGCCAGACAGAGGGCGAGTTCCACGGCTCCGCAGGCCGAGGCCAGATGGCCGGTCCAGGATTTGAAGGAGGTCACCGGGGGACGTTGGCCTTGGAAAACCCGGCCCAGAAGCTCCTCTTCCATGCGGTCGTTCAGGGATGTTCCCGTGCCGTGGGCCGACACCAGGGCCACATGATCCGTGAGACCTGCTTCGTCCAGGGCTTTTCGGACGGCCTTTTCCGCATAGAAACCGTCCGGCCTCGGAGCGGTCATGGCATGGCCGTCCATGGTGGCGCCGTATCCGCCGATTTCCCCGAGAATCCTGGCCTTCCGGCGTTCCGCATGATCCAGGCTTTCCAGCACGAAAAAGGCGCCCCCTTCACCCGGCACGAATCCCCTGGGATTTTCCCCGAAAGGGACGTAGCCGGTTTGCGGGTCGTCGTCGCCCTGCCACAGGGCCCCGGCCTTTCTGTACGACATCAGGCCCACCGGGGATAGCCGGCTGTCTCCGCCTCCGGCCAAAGCCACATCCAGGTATCCGTCCTTGATTTTCCGGAAAGCTTCGCCGATGGCCATAAGCGACGCCGCGCAGGCGGAACCCACAGTGATGTTTTCCCCGTGAACGCCGGTGAGGCGGGCGATCAGGGACGTGGCCGTGTTGGGAAGGAATTTCAGCAGGAACAGGGCGGCCAGACCTTGTTCGTCCATTTTTCCGTCATGGATATTCCGGATCTCGTCGGTGATGTCCATGTTGGGGCCGCAGGCCAGGAAAAGGCCGGCGTTTTCAAGGTGTTCAGGTCCAAGGTCCGAGATTCTCACGGCAGCTATGGCCGAGGCCACGGCAAAAGCCGCCCCGCGGTTGAGGTACCGGGCGTCTTTGCATCGCCCGGTGTGGGCTTTTACGTCAAAACCGGCAACGGGGAGTGTGGCCAGGGGCGGCTCCTCCGATGGTCTTTGGAAAATGACCCGGCCGTGTTTCAGGTTCCGGAGGATTTGATCAGGATCTCCGCCCAGCGACGTGACGCAACCCATGGCGGTGATCACCACGGTTCGTCCTGGTCCACGGTGTTGATTTACACGGTCAGGCACAGGTCCTCCACAGAGATCCGTTCAAGGGCCCTGGGCGTTTCTGCAGGGTAGCCGGCGGTGACGAAACAGGTGACCCGGATATCCGGATGGATGTGATGGGAAAGATTGGGGATGAACACGAAAGGCGCGGTGAGAACGCAGGTGCCAAGGCCCAGTTCTGTTGCTTTCAGCATGAAAGCGGACAGGGCGAGGCCTGTGCTGATGTCCGCGTCCCAGGTTCCTTTCGGGTTTTCATCGAGGACGCCGGCTTCGATCAGGCGGTCTGAAAAAGAGCGGACTTTCACGGTTCCCACGGCGAAAAGCAGGGGGGCTGTGGCCATGAAATCGGCAAAACGGGAATAGGCCCGGACCAGGTTTTTCGGGTTTTTCCCCAGGTTTTTTTCTTCGATGATGCGGAGAAACCGGTCTTTCCCCTGGGTCAGCATGCGGTGAAGATCGTCTTTCAGGTGTTGGCTCCGGATCAGGATGAAACGCACCGGCTGGCTGTGGGAAGGAGACGGGGCAAACGACGCGCTTTCCAGCATGGCTGTTACCAGGCGGTCGTCGGGAATCTCGTCTCTGTAAACCCGGATGCTTCGCCGGGAGCGTATGATCTCATCGAAGGTCATTGAACCTGTCCTGTTTTGTAAAGCACGTAGGCGGTCAGGTCCCGGACTTTGAGCACCGGGCCTCCGTCCAGGTCGTTTAAGATGTCCATGATACGGGCGTTGTCGAGAAAGGGGTACCGACTTGCCAGGATGTCGATACGGCTTTCATCTGTGTTTCCGGCGTCTTCGAGGACGATCCGGAGGTTTTTCAGAAAGATCGCGTCGTCGTCGACGTCTGTTTTGAACTCCGTGGCAAGGGTCACGGCAATTTCCAGGAGGTCGATGGATTCGGCGTTGAGATCCCTCACCAGATAACTGTCAGCGGAAATGTCCGAGGCCGGGATGTCGAGGATGTCGGACAGAATGTCTGCGATACGGTTTGAAACGGTCATGGTCTTTCCTTTGTCATCTGCATTTATTTTCCTGCGCAAAGTCCCCCATCCATGACGAGTTCCGTGGCGTTGAAACCTCTGGCCTGGTCCGAGAGCAGGAACAGGAGAGTTTCGGCCACCTCGCCGGGCTGGAGGAACATGCCGGAGGGGGCCCGTTTCCGAAGGGTCTCCCTGTTTTTTTCGATGTAAGCTTTACCCCGGCCGGCTTCCACGTATCCGGGTCTCAGGGTGACGGCGCTGATGCCAAAAGATCCCAGTTCCAGGGCCAGATTTTTGTAAAGGGCTTCGGCGGCCAGCTTGGAAGCGGCATAGAAGCCCTGGCCAGGATTGGGGCGGCCTGCTGCGGTGGATGACACGAATACAAGGCGTCCACGTTTTTGGGGCATCATGATCCGGGCCGCCTTTTTCAGCATGAGGGACCGGGCCGATACGCAGGTTCTCATGTAGTCTTCTACGGTATCGTGGTCGGCCGAGGCCACCAGGGATTCATAATCTTTCTGGGCAAAATCCACCAGGTAATCCAGGCCGTTTTCCAAACTCGAGAAAACCGGGTCCAGGGATTCGGGCTGAGCGAGATCGAGAAACACGGTTTTGTGAGGCCCGGAACATCCGGCCATGGCCTGCTTTGCCCTTTCCATGGATTCGGGCCGCCGGCAGGCGATCACCGGACAGATCCCCTGGTTTGACAGAAGAGGGGCGAGAGCCAGGCCAAGTTCGCATGAGCCGCCCACGAGCAGGGCTGTTTTCCCTGAAAAGATGAGATTCATTGGAGCACCAAGCCCTGGGCCACGGTGTTGTCCTTGTCAAGCAGGGTGCAGCGCAGGCCTTTTTCTGTTTTGTGGATGGTGTAACGGTAGGACCCGGGGGAGATGAACCGCCTGAACCTGAACTGATCGAGGCGGATCGTGCCGGTGTCTACCCCCGCTTTTTCAAGAACCTGGCCAAAGGCCCAGACGATCAGGCTTCCGGGAACGATGGGGTGTCCCGGGAAATGATCGGCGTAGATCGGATCTTCCGGGTCAAAGTGGACATGCCCCTCAATGGCAAAGGTCATGGCGTTCTCCTTCAGATTCTTGAAAGACCGGCGTCACGTGTCATCTCGATGTCCATGGCCGCGTCCCGTCCCGAGGTGGTCAGGTAGTTTCCGATCATCAGGCCGTCGGCTCCGCCCAAGTACACCCAACTCTGGAAATCCCGCAACGTCACTTCCCTGCCTCCGCAGACCGTGACGCTTCGATCCGGGTTGGTCAGGCGGACCAGGGCGATGCAGGCCAGGGCGTCCATGGGGGAAAGAAGGGGCATGTGGGCCAGGCGCGTGCCTTTGACCGGATTCAGGAAGTTCACGGGCACCGTGTCCACCGGCAGGTCTTTCAGGGTGAAACACAGCTCCACCCGCTGTTCCCAGCTTTCCCCCAGGCCGAAGATCCCGCCGCTGCACACCTTGAACCCGTGGGCGTGGGCGGTCCGAATGGTCTCGATATCCTCGTCGTAGGTGTGGGTGGTGCAGATGTTCGGGAAATGGCTCCGGGCCGTTTCCAGGTTGTGGTGGTAGCGCGTCATGCCGCTTTCGATCAAAAGCCGGGCGCTCTGGGCTGAA
The DNA here is from genome assembly GCA_964637565.1 of uncultured Desulforapulum sp. Taxonomy (GTDB): domain Bacteria; phylum Desulfobacterota; class Desulfobacteria; order Desulfobacterales; family Desulfolunaceae; genus DYJE01. The sequence continues at coordinate 35,490 of CAZWTY010000022.1, read as the reverse complement.
AGCATGCCCAGGGACCCGCAGACCGTAAGCCGGGTTTTTTTCCGGATGGTTTCCACGGCCCGGCAGATGGTGTCGATGTCCGTCGTCCCCAGGCTGTGGCCGCTGGTCACGATCGAGTAATGGCTGGCCCCTTCTTGCTCCATGGCCATGGCTTTTTCCACCATGGATTCTGCGGAAAGCAGAGGGTAGATCCGGATCTCGGTGTCATGGAAAGAGGACTGGGCGCAGAACGCGCAGTTTTCAGAGCACTTTCCGGACCGGGCGTTGATGATCGAGCAGAGGAACGCCTTGTTTCCTTTGTGTCTCCGCCGGATTGTTTCCGAGGCGTGGAAAAGGGCCGACAGATCCCGGGTTTCGGGATGGACGATTTCAAGAGCCTGTTCGGGTGTCAGTTGGAATTCCGGCCGGTTGAGGAGACGCTGGAGGAGGGTGTAAACGGTTTCCTGGGTCATGATACCTTCCTTTTTCATGGTGACATAGGAAGGGGATCATAACCCTGGGAAACCTTCTTGTCAACCCGAAAAGATTTTCAGGTTGACAAGTCGCATCTTAATGGAGATATGGCTCATGTTACACTTTGGCCAGAAGGTCCTTGGCCTGTTTCTTGAAAAAGGCGTTGGTTGTTTTCAGTCCGCTGAGGAGTTGTTTCGCTTCCTCTTTGTTTTCTTTGCCGCCCATGTCGATCAGAAGTTCAGCCAAGTACACCACGCCTTCAGGCTGTGAACCGAAATATTTTGTTTTCTGGTATTCCCTGAAGTAGCTCAAGGCCTTCTTTTTGTCAGCCAGGGGCCAGGGGAGCACGGACCAGAAACGGCCGAGTCCGATGAGGCCCGCGTAGTCCTCATAGCTTTTGTCCAGGGCGATGGATTTTTCGAAGCTTTTCTGAGTCTTGTCTTTCAGACCTTCCTTGAGGGCTTTGACGATGCTGACGCCGTCGGCGTAGATCCCCACATTCACCCCGTAGTAATAATAACCGTCAGGTTTCTTGGGGTTGAGATCGATGGCTTTCTGGGCGTAGCTCATGCCTTCTTTGCCCATGGTGGCGCAGATTTTTTTCCAGTCCTTCACATTGGTCTGCTGGGCCTTGTTGGCGTAGTATCGGATGGACCGGGCGCATTTCCAGTTGGCTTCGAAGTTGTTCGGGTCATTGGCCAGGACCTGTTTGTAAAGGTCGATGGATTTTTTGTAGTTGTCCATGGGACCGTCATAAGAGAACAGGGCGTCGGCCTGTTTCATCAGGGCGGCGTTGTCGGCGAAGCAGAGAACGGGAAGGCAAAACAGGACAAGGGCGAAAAGAAGAGGGTGGATCATTTTTTTCATGTCAATCTCCAGGGTTGGTCAAATGGTGTTTTGAGTTTATTCAGGGCCGTGAACAGGACCTTTGTTGATGATCGCTGTTTCATATCAGAAAGATTTTTCTTTGAAAAGAGAAATAAAACCATACGGCTGGTAAAATAATAGGGGAATAAAAAGGGGAAGACGGATCTTCCCCTTGGATTCAATGGAAACAAGGATGGTTTTTAAAGTGGAGCCTTGTTGCCTTCGTGGGCCGGGATGATCGAAGACGAATCGGAGCTGTTGAACGAAAAGGCCGAAAAGCTTTCTTCTTTCTGGGGCTTGATCTGCCGTGTCAGCCAGCCGGAGTTGTGGGGTGTGATCAGGGAGTAGGGCATAACCCAGGCCAGGCCGATAAACGAGTAGAACCCATAGAAATACGACCAGAACGACTGGAAACTACCGTACTTCCAGCCGTAGAAACCGGCAGGCAGACTTGAGAAGATCACCACGCTCAAAAGCAGGTTGGGCAGGAAGGTCATGGGTTCCCAGATGATCAGGCTCCAGGTGAGGACGATCATGATCGGTGCCTTGACCAGGGTGAGCCAGCCGAGAAGCAGGTTGACCCTGGCGCCAAGCATGGATTCCTTGCGGAAAGGCTTGAAGATGAACCGGGTCATGGCGAACATTTCACGGATATTGCTCCGGTTCCAGCGTAGAAACATCTTGCAGAGGTTGGTGTAGGTCACGGGGACCTCCGTATAGACCACAGCGTTTTTCTGGAACAGGACCTTGAACCCTTCCCGGAGAATCAGGTTGGTCAGGGCGCGGTCTTCCCCGATATTGGCGGCGCGGCCAAGAAAGGTCTGGCCCAGCCATTCCTTGAGAACCCGCATGACCACGGAACGTTTGTAGGCTGAAAGGGCACCTGGCGTACACATCACCGTGTTCACCATGCTCTGGCTGGAACGGACGAAATCGAAGCTGTACACGAAAACCACGTCCAGCATCTGGGGAATGAAGCCCTTGTCTTTGTTGAGAACCCGGACGTTTCCGGCCACGGCCCCCACTTTCCGGTCGGTGATCATGGGACTGACCAGGTTGCGGATGGTGTTCTTTTCGATGATAGAGTCACTGTCGATGGTGACGATGACATCGCCCGAGCTTTTCTTGAAACCGGCGTTCAGGGCGTGGCGCTTGCCCTGGTTTTCCGGGAGTTTGATGGTGATGATCCGGCCGTTCAGATCCTGTTTGGCTTTCTGGATCCAGTACCAGGTGTCGTCCTGGCTTCCGTCGTCCACGGCGATGATCTGGAATTTCCGTTTGGGAAAATCACTGGCCGTGATGCTCTCGAGGGTCTTGAAAACCTGGGGGCCTTCGTTGTAAGCGGGAACGATGACCGAACAGGTGGGGAGCTTGTCGTCGTCGAGACCGGGTATGGCTCTGTACCTGTAGACCAGTTCCGTTCTCCAGATCAGTTCGGAAACCGTGATGATCATCAGGACCGTGAAGATCAGAATCATGGGTTTGCCCAGGGGCGTGGTCCAGAGAATGGTCCAGATCGCCTCGTTTTTTTCCCAGCTCAGCCAGCCCGCCAGGCAGATGGTGATGGTGCAGGCCACGATCAGGGACCGGTAGTACATTTTCCAGCGGCTCTGGTTGATCTGGTCATCGGTCTGGTTTTTTTCGGGGTTTTCAATCGGGAGGGCAGAGGTCTGATTTTCGGAAAGATCGCGTTTTGTGACGTCCGATGTCAATCCTGTAGTCATGTTTTTTGTCTTACCTTGTTGTGTATGTTTTTTAAAATCGAAGATTTCCAGTCCATCAGGCGAAATGAAAATCAACGGCGCGTATTATATACCTCTTTTCGATGTTTACAAGAATTATTTGCGTCCTGAGTAATTGGAACGGGTTTGAGGGGAAAAAGAAACGGGCGGAAACGATTTTGAAAAGACGCCTGGACAGGCGCCCGGGTTTCAGCCGGCCATCTTTTTTCTCCTTCCCCTGAAAAAAAAATGACGCTGGAAACGTTCATCTCACAGGCGTCCGTTGAGAAGATCGTCGATTCTCCCGATCACCTCTTCCGGTGTGGAGGCGAAAAACATCCCCTGCTTCTTCAGAAGGACGGCCAGGTCGGAATCCGGTTTGAAAGCGAAAAGAATCAGGGGTTTACCGCATTTGATGGACAGGGCGATTTCCGAAAGGGTTCCGGCACCGCCTGGACAGGCCACCACCACGTCGCTGGAGAGGATGTTGATGGTGTTTCTCGCGTAGCCCATACCGGTGACGATGGGTATTTTCACGTATTCCGACATGCCTTCAGAATGGTTTTCCGGAATAATGCCCACGGTCATCCCGCCTTTTTCAAAAGCCCCTTTGGACGTGGCTTCCATGATCCCGGTGCACCGGCCTCCGTTGAGGAGGATCCAGCCTTTTTCCGCGATCAGTCCCCCGAGAATTTCAGCCTGTTTCAGTGTGGAGAAATCGGCGTTGCCGCCGCCCATGACGCCCACGATCGGTGCTCTTTTCATTATTTCACCTGAATTGTGTTTGATTTCATCGAAGCTGCTGTTATAATTGCCCGCATTTGACGTTAACGAAAGCAACGATACATCTATTTTGTGGATTCTTCAAGCCGGTATAGCATGAAATCTGTCTTTTTTGTCAAGGGTTTAAATTTTTTTGGCAGGGAAGGCGGGTTCGGGACAGGTTCTTGGAGTTGAAAGGGTTGAACGGAAAACATCCGATGAAGAAGATGACAATCAAAGTGGGGCGGAACGATTTCTGTCCATGCGGCAGCGGCCAGAAATACAAGAAATGCTGTGAGGGGAAAGGCGCACCCATTCCTGTGGATGTCGAAGCCTACTACAGAAGGAAATACGACATCCGGCTGAAGAAGCAAAAGGATATCGAAGGACTCAGGCGGGCCGGTGCCCTGGTGGTGGAAACCCACAGGCGGGTGGAGGAAATGATCCGGCCCGGAATCACCACCAACGATATCAACGAATTTGTCCACGAATTCACGGTCCGGCACGGAGCCATTCCGGCACCCCTTAACTACAAGGGTTTTCCCAAAAGCGTCTGTGTGTCGGTGAACAGCGTGATCTGCCATGGAATTCCCAGCGATCTGGTTCTCAAGGACGGGGATATCGTCAACGTGGACATTACCTCGATTTTAGACGGGTACTACGCCGATTCCAATCAGACCCTTTTTGTCGGCACTCCGGGCGAGGACGCGAAAAAAATTGTCCATGTGGCCAGGGAAAGCCTGATCCGTGGACTTGACATGGTCAAACCGGGCAACACCATCGGAGATATCGGCTGGGCCATCCAGACCTATGCCGAGGGTGAAGGATGCTCGGTGGTCAAGGAGTTTATCGGACACGGCATCGGCCTCGATTTCCACGAACAGCCCCAGGTTCCCCATTTCGGAAAGAGGGGCAAGGGTGTTCCCCTGGTGCCCGGGATGGTGTTTACCGTAGAGCCGATGATCAACCTGGGTGGTTCGAAGCTGTACATTCTCGACGACCAGTGGACGGCGGTCACCGCCGACGGGTCCCTTTCAGCCCAGTTCGAGGAGACCATCGTGGTCACCGAAGACGGTTTCGAGAGCCTGACGCCCCTGGTGTCCGGCCAATGACATAATTTCCTGTGAATCTTTGAACGGCCCATCGTAGGTCGGCTTGAGGCACGAAAGCCGACAAATGATCCCATCCTCTCACTTTCCGCTGAATTTGAACTGGCCTTTGCCCAGAATGTCGTGGAGGTGGAGAACCCCCACCACCATCTCCCGGTCGTCCGTGATGGGAAGCACCGTGATCTGGTGATGCTCCATAAGGTCCAGGGCGTCGTAGGCCGCCGTGCCGGCCGGAAGGTGTTTGGGATTCCGGGTCATCACGGCGGAAATGGAACGGTCCGGGTTCCATGGCCCCAGGGCGATGAGGTGGCGCACGTCTCCGTCGGTGAGGATGCCTTCCAGGCGTTTTTCCCTGTCCACCACCAGCACCACCCCCAGTCTGAATCGGTCGATGACCATGATGGCGTCCCGGAGACTGGCGTCTTTGTCCACCATGGGGATACTCGAGCCGCTGAGCATGATTTCCTCCACGTTTTTCGACAGACGCTGTCCCAGTTTGCCTCCGGGATGGAATTTTTTGAAATCGCTGGATTTGAACTGTTTTTTTTCGATCAGGGTCACGGCCAGGGCGTCTCCCATGGCCAGGAGGGCCGTGGTGCTTGAGGTGGGGGCCAGGCCCAGGGGGCAGGCTTCTTTGGCCACGCCCACGTCGATGACCAGATCCGAAAGCCCCGCCAGTGTGGATTCCGGGTTGCCCGTGAACGCGATGACCTTGCACCCGATGGAGCGGATGCTGGGAATCATCAGGTTCAGTTCCTCGGTTTCCCCGCTGTTCGACAGGGCCAGGACCACGTCTCCCTGGCAAACCATGCCCAGGTCCCCGTGCATGGCTTCCACCGGGTGGAGGAAAAAAGCGTTGGTGCCCGTGCTGTTCAGCGTGGCCGCGATTTTTCGGCCGATCAGCCCTGATTTGCCGATTCCCGCGATGATCACGCGCCCTTTGGACTGACAGATCCATTCGACCATCTCGGTAAAGCGGTGATCGAGCTTGCTCACAAGACCCATGATGGCGTCGGCTTCGATTCTGAGAACTTCGGCGGCTTGTTCGATGATCATAAACGGCTGTCCTTGGATTGGGTGGATGACATGTCGATGTACCTTATTATAGGCGTCCGGCCGGCGGCTCCTCCAGATCGGGAAGAATCCGGGGAAACACCCTGCTGTCAGCCGCTTTCATCTCTATGTTTCAGGTCTTGGTTCAAAAATCAAGACCAAATCAGGACAACGGGCTTTCTGGTGCATTTGTTGATAATTTTGGTTTGACAAAAAAAAACCGTTCCATTATAACTATCAGGCTTTAATGATCATCATTTGAATATACACCATGTGATCCTGGGGGTTTAACCGTTGTAAGATCGCCGGGACATCTGATTGGAGGAGTTACTCTGATGCTTTGTACAACCGTGAGAAAAGATGTCGAATGTCCTTTTATGACCAAACAGGGCTGTTCTTATGAAGGCAATGTGTGCAAACCCATTACGCCCCAGTGTGAAGGTTGCGCCCGGATTCATGAATACGAAGGCAGGTCCTACTGCCTGATTCTTCCCGACCCTATGGCCAAATGGAAGGTTGGAAACTGCAACATGGCCACCCATGTGTCCAGCGTGAAAGTCGAGACCAAACAGAAGATCAACCCGATCAAAGCTTCAAAGAGAAGCAAGGGATAATCTTTCCGTGGCGGACCCTGGTGTCCGCCTTTGCCCTGATGTGCGTGAAAAATTCTGCTCTTATGTCAAACGAAACCCCTGTTCCAAAAGAACGGGGGTTTTTTTTGATGCAGAGTGGTTGTTATGCAACCTGTTGAAATGAAAACTTTTTATAATAATGGAGCCGCCTTACACCACAGGCCGGCCTGATCAACCCCAAGGAGACTCCCATGAACGAATTGGCAAAGCAGTTGAACGATGACATTCTTGCCGGAAATCCCCGCGTGTATGACATGCTTTCAAGCATCGGAAAGAACCTGTTTTTTCCCAAAGGCATTCTCAGCCAGAGCGCCGAAGCCAAGCAGAAGGCCCACAAGCTGAACGCCACCATCGGCATCGCCAAGGAAGAGGGCAACATCATGTTCATGCCCTCGGTGATGGACGCCATCGACATGGGAGCCATTCCTCCTGAAGAATCCCTGACCTACGCCCCGTCTTTCGGAATTCCGGCCCTGCGTCAGGCCTGGAAAGAGGCCCAGTATGAAAAGAACCCCTCGCTTCAAGGCAAGAAAACCAGCCTTCCCATCGTGACCTGCGGCATCACCCACGCCATCAGCATCGTGGCCGACGTGTGGGTGGACCCGGGCGACGTGGTGATTCTTCCGGACATGATGTGGGGCAACTACAACATGATCTTGAACGTCCGCAAAGGGGCGGAGATCGTGAAATACAAACTGTTCTCCGATGCAGGCGGCTACAACATCGAGGCTTTCGAGAAAAAGGTGAAGGAAGAGGCGGCGAAACGTGACAAGATCATCGTTCTCCTCAACTTTCCCCAGAACCCCACCGGGTACACGGCCACGCAAAGCGAAGGCAAAGCCATCGCCGACATCCTGACTGCGGTGGCTGAAGGCGGAACCAAGGTCATCGCCGTCACCGACGACGCTTATTTCGGACTTTTTTTCGAAGACGACGCCATGAAAGAGTCGATCTTCACCCTGCTCTGCGATCGCCACGAAAACCTTCTGGCTGTGAAGCTGGACGGCGCCACCAAGGAAAATTACGTTTGGGGCCTGCGAGTGGGTTTCATTTCCTACGGCACGAAGATCAGCGGCGAGGCGGAAAAGGTTTACGAGGCCCTTGAAAAGAAAACAGCCGGCTGCGTCCGGGGCAACGTGTCCAACTGCTCCCACCTGGGCCAGACCATCGTCCTTAGATCCATGAAAGACCCGCGCTACGCAGCTGAAAAAGAACAGAAGTTCAACACCCTGAAAGCCAGGGCCAACAAGGTGAAAGACGTTCTCAAGAATCCCAAATACAAGGACGCCTGGGATGTGTATCCCTTCAACTCCGGCTACTTCATGTGTATCCGCCTGAAAAGCGTCGATGCGGAAACCCTGAGGGTCCACCTCCTGGATACCTACGGCGTGGGTCTCATCGCCCTGGGCGACCGTGACCTCCGGGTGGCCTTCTCCTGCCTCGACCTGAACGACATCGAAACCCTTTTCGATATCGTGCTCCAGGGCGTGAACGACCTGTCTTGATGCCTCATGCCACCGGGGCGGGATTCTTCCCGCCCCGTTTTATATTCTCTCATTCCTCGTTGCGTTAAAGTCAGTAGGTCGGGCTTTCGCCCGACATGATCTTCGGGCGTAAGCCCGACCTACTTTTGAATTCCTTGACGTACCATATTATTGTAAAACGACAGAATACTGTGTCGGGAAAGAGCCGTTAAGGTGTCGGGAAAACGTCGGGAAAGATATTGCCTGCCTGTCGTGAAAACGGCAGCGGAAAAAGCCCGCTTTATTACGTCCTGAAGAAAGCAGAGGTAGCTAAACAATCTCCAACAGATCCCCGGGTTTTTCGATCAGGTGTTTCGCCCCGTTTGAAACCAGTTCCTCTTTGTCCCTGAATCCCCACAGCACGCCCACGGGGACCATGCCGGCGGCCACGGCGGTGCGCATGTCGATGGAGGTGTCGCCCAGGTAGAGGAAACGGGAAGGGACGATGCCGAGACGCTCAGCGATGTCAAGGGCCCCTGCGGGATCGGGCTTTTTCGGAACGCCTTCCCTCTGGCCGAAAACCAGGTCAAAGGGCACGTCCGGCAGAAACAGCTCGATGTTCTTCAACGTCAGTTCGTGGGGTTTGTTGGAGAGGACGGTGAGTTTGATGTTTTTCCGCACAAGCTTGTCCAAGAGGTCAAGGATTCCCGGATACAGTCTGGAACGGTCTCCGCAGGTGCTCCGGTAGATGTGGAGAAATTGGCCAAGGCAGCGCCGGACCAGGCCTTTGTCCGAACCGTGGTCGCCCAGGGCGTTGACGATCAGGGTTTCGGCCCCTTCGCCCACGAAATACCGGTAGGACGAAAGGGGATGGGTCGGGAAACCGTGGTCTTCAAGCACCGTGTTGGTGATCGCACCCAGCTCTTCCAGGGTGTCCAGCAGGGTGCCGTCCAGGTCGAAGACAATGGCATCGTACCGCGAATCGTTCATGGCAGAGCTCCTTTTTCCCGGCGTCAGTGCTCCGGGTACTCCACGTTCATCAGAAAAAGACCCTGGGCCGGGGCGGTGGCACCCCCCTTTGTCCTGTCTTTTGATGCGAGAATGTCCCTGACCCCTTCCGGTCCGTATTTGCCCCGGCCCACATCGGCCAGGGTCCCCACGATGTTTCTCACCATGAACTTCAAAAAACCGTTGGAGCTGATCTCAAAGACGATCAAATCCCCGTCCCGGCTGAAACAAGCCCTGTCGATCCGGCGAACCGTACTGACCCTGGGGCTTCCGCTGCCCTCGAAGGCCTTGAAATCGTGTTCGCCCAGAAGGTGTTCCGCCGCTTTTTCCATGGCGGAAAGATCCAGGGGCTGCCGGATGGTCCAGTGGTACTGACGCCCCACAGCCATGGGGATGGGCCGGTTTAAGATCCTGTACCGGTAGGTTTTCCTGATGGCGTCGAACCGGGCGTGGAACGCCGGGTGCACATGGCGACACTCCCGGATCACGATACCCGGGGGCAGCATCTGGTTCAGGGCGACCTGGAACTGGGACGGGCTGATTCGCGTGTCCGAATGGAAATGGGCCACCTGGGCCAGGGCGTGGACCCCGGCGTCGGTGCGGCCCGAGCCGTGGATCACGATGTTTTTCCGGGTCATCATGGCCAGGATTTTCTGGATTTCACTCTGGATGGTGGGAAGGCCGGGCTGGTATTGCCAGCCGTGGAAGTCGGTTCCGTCGTATTCTATGGTGAGCTTGAAGTTTTTCAACGTCTAAAAGCCGAACATCACAATCAAAGTCGGTTGCATGGAATGTTCGCGAGCTGTTCTTCGATGATGTCGTCGATCAGGCTTCCGAACGATTCGCTGGTAAAACGGGCCTTGCAGGACCTGCAACGCAGAAACACGCTCTTTCAGGTGCGCTGGATGTAAAGGGAATCCTGGCAGTTCGGGCATTTCACCGAAGGCTCGCGGATGGCAATCATCATGGTTCTCGTTGTCCTTTCACAAAAAAAAAAATTTGTGGAAATATAGTCCATCGTCATATAAATGACAAGTTCGATTTGTTTATCGGACAGTTCTCC
>CAZWTY010000022.1:1180-25259 GCA_964637565.1 uncultured Desulforapulum sp. | reverse complement strand
TATAGTCCATCGTCATATAAATGACAAGTTCGATTTGTTTATCGGACAGTTCTCCCGGAATATTGAGATCGGTCGGATTTTTTATCAAGGGATCTCCGTGCCTCCGGCGGCCTGCCAGGGGTTAAACCTCTCTCTTCGCTGGGGCAGGCTTTTGAAAAGTTTGACAAACAGGAATGAAAAAGGCGTGCCCTTTGTCGTAACCCCAACCAATTTGTCCAGATTTTTAAAATCTGGTCCCCCGGAAGGGCCGCCGGAGGCAAAGATTACAACGTCAAAGCAACCCTCAGCGCTTGAAAGGTGACGGCCGTGGCGGTCATGAGACTCCAGAAATATCTGTCGGCCCAGGGGGTCTGTTCCCGGAGAAAAGGGGAAGAGCTGATCGCCCAGGGCCGTGTCACGGTGAACGGCCGGGTGGTCGCCACGCCGGGCAGCACGGTGGATGACACCAGCGATCAGGTCTGTGTGGACGGAAAACAGGTGGGGAGCCGGGAGGAAAACCTCTACATAGCCCTTCACAAGCCGGTGAACGTGGAATCCACCTGCCGCAAGCGTGGGCAAAAAGGTCCGGCCATTGTTCTGGATTACATCAACCTGGACGAGCGAGTCTATCCGGTGGGCCGTCTTGACAAGGATTCGGAAGGCCTGATCCTCCTGACAAACGACGGAAGAATCCACCACGCCCTGTCCCACCCTTCGTTCCAGCATGAGAAGGAATACGTAGTGACGGTGGAAAGGCCCATCACCGATGCCGAACTCCGGACCATGGCGGGCGGCATGGAGCTTGCCGAGTTCAGGACCCGACCCTGCCAGGTGAAACGGGTGTCGGAAAAAACGTTCCGCATCGTCCTCAAAGAAGGAAAGAACCGCCAGATCCGGAAGATGGCCGAAGCCGTGGGACACCGGGTACTGACCCTGAAACGGTTGAGGATCAGCCATATCCGGCTCGGGGACCTGAAACCCGGAGCCTGGCGTCACCTGTCAGATTCCGAGGTGGACAAGCTGATGAAAAGCCTGGGTTTGGAAAAAAGCTGATAAATCACACCCTGGACACGAGATAGCCCGGCGTGACAGTCACCGTCGCCTCGGCAAAGGCTGTGGCGCTTTCGGGGTTCACGGTGCTGACGAAGATTTCCGAGACCAGGAGGCCCGCCTTGTTCAACAGCATCAGCCGTTCACCGGTGTCAAGGCCGTGTTTTTTTCCCATGCCGAAATGGATTTCCAGCCGGTTGCCGTCCTGGCGGCTGACCCGGAAGACCTCGGCCTTGCCGTTCTGGGCCATGTTTTCTTCGATTCTGCCTGAAAGAAAAAATCCGGCGATGGCGCTTAAAAGGATCACGGGAAGACTGACCACCGGGAGCACCCAGGGTGTGACGCCCAGATAGCGGGTGACGGCGGAAAGATCGTGGCGTCTCATGGCCCTTTCATCCTCGAACACCCGAACCGTGTAGACGAGACGCTTTTCAAGTTTGGGCAGGGCCGAGGGCTTGATACCGGAAAGGTCCTTGAAGGTGATTTTCACCCTGGCCGTGACCTGTTTCAGGTCGGGGGCCACCCGGATGTGCCCGCGCCACATGTTGTCTCCCAGCCAGAATCCCTTGAACAGCTCCCGGTCGAAATCGATGGTGACCCCCGGTGTGTCGGACGTGAAGCCCAGATCGCCGGGGTTTTTGGTGTTACCGAAAAATGTTCCGATGATTTCCGCCGAGTTGCCGGAGACGATGTCGAACCGGTTTTCCGGTGTCCGGAACGAGGCCAGAAGTCCGTCGCAGATTCCCGCAAACGCGATGATCAGAGCGATGAGGCTCAGTTTTCCCATGAGGTTTCGTGCGGCGATGGTTTTTTCCATGGTATGTTGACTCCTGTTTTCTTCTTGCCTTCATGACGAAAGGCAGCGCCTTGTGAAAGGCGCTGCCCCTGTTCCACAGGACCTTCTCTATTTCTTGAAAATGTCCGTTTTCGTGATGTTCATCAGACGCAGGGCCTGGCCCTGGTCCTTGTAATAGATCCGGATCTCATCCCCGGCAGACCAGGTGTTGTCCGGAAGGTCGAAGTACTCGTCGGGCACGGTGAAGGTCACCAGGAGCTTCTGACGTTTGGAGTAGATCTGGATGGTTTTGGCGACCCGGTCCACGATGGGGAATTTCACATCTTTGACCAGTTTGTCGTCTTTGCCGATATCCTCTTTTTTGTCCACCGGGGTGTAGGTGATGGGCTTCAGCTGGCCGGTGGCCATGTCGAAAAGAACGATCTCGTTTTTCTCGGTGTCAAGACCCATGCGCTGGCCTGCGGCAGGGGCCGGCCCCATTTCGTGAAAATCCTTGGGGATGTTGTATGTGGTGGGCGGCAGGGTGTTGTAGTCGGGTTTGCCTCTCACCGTGCTTTTGTCCGCGATGAACGTGACCGTGCCTGCGTCTTTGTCAAAAGCGATGACGCGGCCCTGGATCACCTTACCCATGTCATTACAGCCTGTGAAGATCAAGAGGGCGGCTATGATGATGAATCCCGTTATCTGTTTCATAGTGGTCTCCTTATATGTCTTTACGATGTGTCTTTACCTTAGGCCTTGTTTTTCTTTGCCGCCACTTCCGCTTTGGCACCCTGGACCATCTTCACGAAGATGTACGCGGACATGGCGAACACCAGGCCGAGGATCAGGGTTGTCGCCGTGTTGTCGCAGAGGGTCTTGTAGACCGGGAACTGCTTGGCGATAAGCTTCAGTACGATGGAAAGGGCACATCCGATAACCGCGATGCCGAAGGCGATGCGGATGCCGTAGCCTTTGATGTACTTGGTGGCCACGGTGCCGATCTGGGCGCCCACAGCGGCTCCGATGAGCATGATGATGGCGGCCACGAGTTCCGTACGGCCTTTCATGGTGTAGGTGAAGGCTCCGTAAAGACCGGAGATCATGACTTCAAACAGGTCCGTTCCAACCGCCACATGGGTGGGGCAGCCGATGAAGTAGATCAGGGCGGGCATGCGGATGAGACCGCCGCCGATACCAAGGATACCCGCGATCCAGCCGGTGAGGAAACTGATGAGGATGGGAAGCCAGGCGGTGCAGGTGATGCCGGCTGTCTTGAAGTGAACCATGGGGGCGATTTTGATTTTGTGAAGGGTCTTGTGCCATTCGATACCGGTGGCCAGGTGGTCGACTTCCTCACCCCGGGCGATGGCTTCCCGTTCCTTTTTCTTTTTCTTGGCCACGTCGTGGAAGACCATCCAGGCGATGAGTCCGAGAAGAACGAGGTAGAGATAACGGACCACGACTTCCACGTTGCCGAGGCGCTCCAGCCACATGATCATCTGGGCGCCCACTTCGAAGCCTACGATGGTGCCCACGAGCATGATCATCCCAAGGGTGTAGTCCACGTTGCCGAACTTGCCGTGCCGCATGGTGGAGATCAGGGATTTACCTGCCATGTGGGCGATGTCCGTTCCGATGGCAAACGCCATGGGAAAACCCAGGATGTTGAGGCCGGGGGTGACCATCCATGCGCCGCCCATGCCGAAGAAACCACCGATGATACCCACGCCCACACCAAGGATGACGAGGCCGGGCCAGAAAATCGTGACACCTGAAATAGGCATTAATACATACAACCAATCCATATTTTAATCCTCCATTCAAAACGGGTTTAAATCAGTGTTCCGCCAGGTCTCTGGATTCCAGGTCGATGCCGATGGTGTGCATGACGATGTCCGCAATCACACCGAACAGAAGCCCGATCAGGGGGATCAGGACAATGGTGAGAAGCGAGAACTGGATATGGCTCTCGTTGTAGAGGTCCCCCCACCATTTAAGGATACCTGTAAGCCCTCTCGTATCCGAGACGATGACCACGGCCGCCGCTTTTTCACCGGCCGCGAACACCATTTCCGGAAGGAGAACGCACGCCATGAGGATCATTGCGCTGATTTTTTTCCAAAATCTTTTCATCCTTGCCTCCATCTTCTAAAGTGTTTGTTGTTGGTCCTATTTTCTTCAGCCGCTTTTTGCGGGCGGCTTCTTGCTGTGTTCACTTTTGGAACAGTCGGAAACCCATATATCAATTCCCGTGCCAGTTTTTCTGACGGCTTCGGATGCCCGAAAGACGGGCTTTTTTTTGAATGGGACGGTGTTCCGGAAAGCCACGGAAAGGGGGGTGTCGTCAAACGCGGCTTTACACTGTGTAAAGAAATGTGCAACCAGAACCTAACTGCCCGGCGAGTTGTCATTATCGCTATCGGGATCGGTATCGCTATCGATCACAGGTGTCGATTCCGATACCGATAGCGATACCGATGCTGGAGATTGTGGTATGATTTTTGATGGTTGCTTTTTGGTTTGACTGAAGGCAAGGATGGGTAAGACACAGGTCAAAGGACGAACGGACTGATAAAGGATTGGCATGGCGACCATACTCGGCAACATGAAAAAGATGATGGCGGACATCGAACGGGGACTTTACAGCGCTTCACGGTCCAGCCGCGCCGTTGATTTTTTTACCGATCTTCCGGGAATCAAAGGAAGGAAAAAGGCCCACATCGAATCCGAGTCTGGCGGAAGGGCCGGCATGGGGTCTGTGTTCAGAACCAAGTACGGTTTTTTCAAGGAGCTTCTCAAGGCCAACTCCGAGCTTCTCACCATCATGGCCGATATGGAAGAGAAACTGAAAGGGGAGACGGTGTTCGGTTCCAGTTACATCAGGAACCAGACGAACCGGGCCCTGATGCAGACTTTCCAGATGGTGAAAAGCATCAACCGTCTTTCGGGCGGAAGGTACCATGAACTTTACACCGTACTTGAAGACATCAATGGAAAGATCCGGGCCGTGCTCGATGAAAAGGCCGAGGACCAGGACATCGGGTATGTGATGTCCTACGAGGACATCACCGTTCACGATGCCGACAGGGTGGGGGGCAAGAACGCCAACCTGGGAGAGATCAGAAACCGCCTGGGGCTTCCTGTGCCTGAAGGGTTCGCCATTACCACCCGGGCTTTCCGGGAATTTTTCCTTAACGACGGACTGAAAGAAGAGATCATTCACAAGCGGAGCCTGATCTACGTGAACGAGGTGGAGCTTTTGAACACCCTGAGCGCCGAATCCATGGCCCTGATCGAGTCGATGCCTTTGCCGGGGGATGTGGAGAAAGCTATTCTGGACGCTTACGACCGTGTCTTCGGAGGAGATCCCGGGGTGCGGGTGGCCATGCGGAGCAGTGCCGTGGGCGAAGACGGGGACATCTCCTACGCCGGACAATACCTGACCGTGCTCAACGTGACGCGGGAGAACCTGATCGACTCCTACAAGGCCATCGCGGCCAGTCTCTACTCGGCCCGCTCGGTGTCCTACAGGGCGTCCAAAGGGATCTACGACGAAGACCTGGCCATGGCTGTCGCCTGTATCCGCATGGTGGATTCGGTGGCCAGCGGGGTGATGTACACCCGTCACCCTTACGACATCGTCAACGAGAACATCGTGATCAACGCGGTCTGGGGGCTTGGGTCCTACGCGGTGGACGGGGTGGTTTCCCCGGACACCTACTGGGTGGCCAAGGACGAGGCGCTTACCCTGGTCCGAAAAGAGCCTGCCGTGAAGCCGGTGCGCCTGGTCTGCCTGCCCGAAGGCGGGGTGGTGGAAGAAAAGGTGGAGCCTGATAAAGCCGGAGCCCCCTGCCTTGATGGCGATCAGATCCGCCAGCTTGCCTCCTACGGACGTGAGCTGGAGAAACATTACCGCTGTCCCCAGGATGTGGAATGGGCCCTGTCACCTGAGGGCCGGATCGTCATCGTCCAGTCCCGCCCCCTGAGGATTACGGCCCAGAGTGTGAAAACCCACAAGGCCGCCCCGGTTTCAGGTTATCCGGTCCTGGTCGAGGAAAGCGACATCGCCTGCCAGGGCATCGGCAAAGGCCTGGCCTTTCACGTCCATTCCACCGATGACCTGCCCCGTTTTCCCCAGGGGGGCGTTCTCATCGCTCACCACAGTTCTCCCGAGTACGTGGTGGTGATGAAAAAAGCCTCTGCCATCGTGGTGGAGGCCGGAAGCGTCAGTGGACACATGGCGGCCATTGCCCGGGAGTTCGACGTGCCCACCCTCATCGGAGCCCGGGAGGCCATGCATCGGATCGCCGACGGGACCGATATCACGGTGGACGCCTATTCGGGAAGGGTTTACCAGGGATCGGTGGAGGCCCTGATCCAGGCGGTGCGATCCGCGGACGCCTATATGAAGGACACCCCGGTCCACGACTTCCTGAAACGGGTGTCGGACCACGTCAACCCACTTTACCTGGTGAACCCGCGTTCCCCCCGGTTCACTCCGTCAAGGTGCCGGACCCTCCACGACATCGCCCGGTTCTGCCATGAACATTCCTACAGTGAGATGTTCCGGGTCAGCGACATCGCCTCCAAGTACCAGGGAAGCTCCCTGAAGCTGAAAGCCCCCCTGCCCATGGATCTTCACATGATCGACCTGGGCGGGGGCCTGGAGGAAAACGCCCATGCAGGAACCATGGTGGGGGTGGACCGGGTCGTGTCCGTGCCGTTCAAAGCGCTCCTGGACGGAATGCTCCACAAAGACATCCTGGCCATGGGGCCGAGACCTGTCAATTTCAGCGGTCTCATGTCGGTGATGCGGGAGCAGGCCCTTTCACCGGGCCATGTGGGAGAACGGTTCGGGGACAGGAGCTACGCCATCATCGCCGACAAATACCTGAATTTCAGTTCCCGGGTGGGCTACCATTACAGCGTGGTGGACGCCTACTGCGGAGAGACGGTGAACAAGAACTACATCACCTTTTCCTTCAAGGGCGGAGCCGCCGACAAGGTGAAACGGATCCGGCGGGTCAAGGCCATCTCGCTGATTCTGGAGCGGGAGGGGTTCAAGGTGGACGTGGTGTCCGACAAGGTGGACGCCCGGATACAGAAATACCCCTGTGCCTATATCGCGGAAAAGCTGGACATCCTGGGCCGCCTTCTCATTTTCACCCGCCAGATGGACATGCTGATGACCTCGGAGAAAAGCGTGGTCTGGGTGGCGGAAAATTTCGTCGCAGGCAACTACCGGCTCGATCCCCTGCGTGTTGCCGGGGATGACGGTCGGGTAGACGGGTGATTGGGGCATGGAGACGAGGAATAAAAAAATTATTGAACTGGAATAGCCTTGGAGGGCGTATGAAACCCGTTGATCTTATGAAACATCCGGAAGGCGGAAGGTTCCGGGAAGTGTTCCGGTCAGAGCGGCAGGTGGCACGGGAGGACGGAACGAGACGGTCGGCCCTGACCCACATCTATTTTTCCCTGGAAAAAGGAGAATTCAGCCGGTTTCACCGTGTGGACGCCGATGAGGTCTGGAACCTGTACCAGGGGGAAGGGGTCGTTCTTTACACATGGGACGGGAGTCTGGTGCCTCCCCGGAGTGTGGTTCTCTCCGTGGCGGAAAACCGGTTCTGCCATGTGGTGCCCGCAGGGGTCTGGCAGGCGGCGGAACCCCTTTCGGGAACCGTTCTCGTGGGCTGTTCGGTGGCCCCGGGTTTCGAGTTCCAGGATTTCACCCTGATCGACCCTTTTTCGGATACGGCCGAGAGGCTGGTTTCCATGGACCCTGGTCTTGGGCGTTTCATAGAACCTTCATCTTGAAAGGCTTGTCGTGGGCCGCGCCCATGACAGATGGCCTGCGGACATCTTTGGGAATCAGGATTCTGTCGAATGGCCGGGGCCGGGGATATCCTCGATTCCCAGGGCCCTGGCCCGGTCCTGCCACAGCTTTCGCGCCAAAAGGCGCATGTCCTCGATTTT
Organism: uncultured Desulforapulum sp.; assembly: GCA_964637565.1. Taxonomy (GTDB): domain Bacteria; phylum Desulfobacterota; class Desulfobacteria; order Desulfobacterales; family Desulfolunaceae; genus DYJE01. The sequence continues at coordinate 17,476 of CAZWTY010000022.1, read as the reverse complement.
CTCGATTTCATCCATGATTTCCATGCCGATCAGGGTTTCGATCAAATCTTCCAGGGTGACGATTCCGCTTGTTCCTCCATGTTCGTCGATGATCACCACGATATGCTGGCGTTCTTTGATAAGGCGTTTCAGCAAGGTCGCCGCCGGGGTTTTCTGGTGAACGACCAGGATCTCCCGCATGAAGGATTTCAGGGGTTTGTCATGGCGGTCAAGGGCCATGTTCAGGAGGATTTCGTATCTTAAGACGAATCCGCTGATGTCATCCAGGTTGGTCTGGTACAAAGGTATCCGGGAAAACGGATGTTTCTGGACAAAGCCCATGGCGTCCTTGACTTTCATGTCTTCCGGAAGGGCGGAAATCACGGTTCGGGGGGTCATGACATCGGTGACCGTCATGGTGTTGAACCGGAGAAGGCTCTGGATGATCCGGTATTCGTTATCATCGATAAATCCGGACTGCTGGCCCAGGGTGGCCATGGCGATGAGTTCGTCACGGCTTGCGTGGTGGACGCCGCCTTTACCTGAGATGACCTGGGTCAGCTTTTCCGAGATCCACACGATGGGAAACAGGGTGACGATCAGAAGATGGACGAAGTGGGCCGTGATTCCCGTGAGTTTCGGCCAGTAGACAGCGCCGATGGTTTTGGGAAGAATCTCCGACAGGAACAGGATCAAAAGTGTCATCACTGCCGAAAAAAAGCCGAACCAGGCGTCTCCGAACACCACGGCGGCTTTGGCCCCGGCCATGATGGCCCCCACGGTGTGGGCGATGGTGTTCAGGGTCAAAATGGCGGCCAGGGAACGGTCCAGATAGTCCTGTTTCAAACGTTTCAGGAGGGCCGCCCGTCCCGGTTTTTTGTCTTTCAGCCCCTCGATGTAAGAAGGGGTGACGCTGAGGAGAACCGCTTCGGCGATGGAGCAGGTGAAGGAGAAACACAGGGCCCCTGTGACGTAGGTGATGAGGAGCAGCATGTCCGTGGTCATGGTCGGGATTTTCCGAGGGTCAAGGGTTTAGGGTTCATTTCATCAACAAAAGGCTCAGGGCCATGACCAGCATGCCGGCGATCAGGCCGATCAGGCTGTCGTGTCCCTTGCCGTAAGCCCGGCTTGTGGGCAAAAGTTCGTCAAGACTGATGTAGACCATGGTGCCAGCCACCCCTCCAAACAGAAGTCCCATCATGTGGGAGGGAAGGGTTCCTCCATTTCCACCGGTCACAAGGAGCAGGAGAAGGTAGGCCACGGCGGCACCCACCGGTTCGGACAGGCCGCTCAGGACAGAGTAGAAAAAGGCTTTTTTCCGGTCGCCTGTGGCGTAGAATATCGGCACCGACACGCTGATGCCCTCGGGGATGTTGTGAAGGGCGATGGCGATGGCGATGGCCACGCCCACCGAGGGGTTGTCCAGTACGGCCAGAAAGGTGGCAAGCCCTTCGGGAAAGTTGTGGATGGCGATGGCCAGGGCTGTGAACAGTCCCATGCGCAGCAGTTTTTTATGCTGGATGCTTTCGCTGTCCATGGGGGTGGGCCGTTCCGCCACCTGGGGACAGGGTTCGAAGTCGGGCACCGGAGCGTCGGGATCGTGAAGGGGCATGGTCTCGGCTTCGGTATGGGTTTCATGGGGGTTGCTGCCCGAGGGGATCACGTTGTCGATGAAGGCGATGACCAGCATGCCGCTGAAAAAGGACCCGGCGTTGATCCAGTGGCTCCAGAATTCCCCGTAATGACCGGCCAGCATGCCGACGCCCTTGAAATAGATTTCCACGAACGACACGTAGAGCATCACGCCGCCCGAGAAACCGGTGGCCACGGACAGGAAACGGTAGTCGGTGCGTTTCGCCGTGAAGGCTATGATACTGCCGATGCCCGTGGCCATGCCGGCAAACACGGTCAAGCCAAACGCGAACAAGATTTCTTTCATGAACGAGCCTGTCTCCTGAAGGTTGTTTTTCAGTTTTTATGCAGACACTTGGATTGCTCCCGATTTGGGGAGTCCAGGCTCGAAATTATATCAAATCCCCGCGGCCTTCAATGCTTTTTCCTGGTTGAAGACTCAGGGCCGCCCAGGACCGTAAGATTTTTTCAGCCACAGGGCCACGTTGACAAGGCCGATGAGAACCGGGACCTCCACCAGGGGGCCGATGACGGCGGCCAGGGCTCCGCCGTGGTTGATGCCGAAAGTGGCCACGGCCACGGCGATGGCCAGCTCGAAATTATTCGAGGCGGCGGTGAAAGACAGGGTGGTGGCCTGCCCGTAGCTGGCCCCCACTTTTTTGGACATGAAAAAAGACACGAAGAACATCACAACGAAATAGATCAGAAGGGGAATGGCGATGCGGACCACGTCCAGGGGCAGCTCCACGATCATTTCCCCTTTCAGGGAAAACATCACCACGATGGTGAACAGAAGGGCAATGAGGGTCAGCGGACTGATTTTCGGGATAAACGTGCTGTGATACCAGGTCTTTCCCTTTGCACGGATCAGGCTCACCCGGGTGAGGACACCGGCGATAAAGGGGATGCCCAGGTAGATGAACACGCTTGTGGCGATTTCCCCCACGGTGATGTTTACGGCCATCCCTTCGAGGCCGAACCAGGTGGGAAGGACGGTGATGAACACCCAGGCGTAGATCGAGTACAGGAACACCTGGAACACCGAGTTCAACGCCACAAGGCCTGCACAGTACTCCGAGTCCCCGCCGGCCAGGTCGTTCCACACGATGACCATGGCGATACAGCGGGCCAGGCCGATCATGATCAGGCCCACCATGTATTCGGGCTTGTCGTGGAGAAACAGCACGGCCAGGGCGAACATCAGGATGGGGCCGATGATCCAGTTCTGGACAAGGGACAGGGTGAGAACCCGGGTGTTTCTGAAAACAGGCCCCATGTCTTCGTAACGGACCTTGGCCAGGGGCGGGTACATCATCAGGATCAGGCCGATGGCGATGGGAACGGAGGTGGTGCCCACGTTGAACTGGTTGATGAAGGGAACGACGCCGGGCAGAAACCGGCCCAGTCCGATCCCCAGAGCCATGGCGGCGAAAATCCACAAGGTCAGGTAACGGTCCAGAAAAGAGAGGCGGCCGGCGACTCCCGGATTGCTGGTATCTGTACGGTTGTTCATAGACTTTTTCCCCTTTGGTCTTCAAAGTTCAGGATGCCCGGCAGGCGCTCGACGAAATCACGGATCTTGTCCCGGACCTTCCGGTAGCAGTCCAGCCGTTCTTCTCCCTCTTTTCCTTCGGCCAGTCGGGGCGGATCTTCGAAGCTGTGGTGGATGCGCCGTGTCTGCCCAGGAAAGAACGGACAGCTTTCCTGGGCGTGATCGCAGACCGTGACCACCGCGTCAAAGGTCATGCCGCCCAGATCGGACAGGAGTTTGGACCGGTGGGTTGAAATGTCCACGCCCTGTTCTGCCATGACTTTGACGGCGAACGGGTTCAGGCCGTGGGTTTCGATGCCGGCGGACCAGGCCTCGATGTCGTTGTTTTTCAGATGGCGGGCCCAACCCTCGGCCATCTGGCTCCGGCAGGAGTTGCCGGTGCAGAGAAAGAGAATGCGGAGTTTCTGTGTCATGGTTTTCCTTTTCATGGTTTCTGTTGAGCGGGTTTTACCGGGCAGCAGGCGTCACCCCTTTGTTTGCGGCAGATGTCTTCCGGGTCCTGGGCCACAATCTCTGAAAGGGCTGTCCGGTCCGAATGGGTCTGTTCGGTCGGCTCCAGGCTGGTTTTCAGCCAGGAGAGAAGGGTGGCAAGGTCCGGCCGTTCAGCCAGTCGGAAATTGATCCAGCGCCCGTCTTTCCGGCTGGTGATCAGTCCAGCATGGGTCAGGATCGACAGATGCCGGGACACTGTGGCCCCTGTGACGGCTAGAAGCTCGGTGATCTGGCAGGCGCACAATTCCGAATGGGCTGACAGGGCCATGAGGATCCGGAGCCGGTTGCCGTCTGACAAAGCTTTGGTGATAGAAAGAACCTGGTTCATGGAATGTCCTCGGGCGTTTAATTTATATTTAGCTAAACATCGAAATGAAATATACAGAAAAAAAGTGAGGCCGGTCAAGGGTTTATTGCGTGGTTTTTCAGCGGGCGTCGATGTCCTCGTATTTGCAGCAGGCCGGCCCGCAGTATCGGCTCCTGTAATCGGATTCCGGACGGTACAGCACCGGTTTCCGGGAATCTCGGGCGAACTGCTCTTCGATGACATGGGCGGTCCAGCCGGCCACACGGGATACGGCGAACACCGGGGTGAAAAGGTCCTGGGGAATGCCCAAGGCATGGTAGAGAAGACTGCTGTAGAAATCGAGGTTTACGAAAATCTCTATATTCCGCTCTTTTCTGAATGCCTCTTTGGCGGATCTTTCCAGGTTGGCCGCCAGGGTGTACCAGCGTGTTTCACCGGCGATTTCCCCCATGAGCCGGGCCATGGGGGCGATGATCAGGGCTCGCGGATCGTCCATCGTGTAAACTTTCCGGCCCATGCCGGGGATTTTGTTGCCGGCCTTCAGCTCGGCCTCCACAAACGCTTCCACCTTGTCAAGACTTCCGATCTTCTTCAGCATGTCCATGACCCGGGTGGTGGCTCCTCCATGAAGGTCGCCCGAAAGGGACCCCACGGCGGCGGACACGGCGGCGTACATGTGGGCCCGGGTGGAGGCCACTTCACGAGCTGTGAAGGTGGAGGCGTTGAACGAGTGTTCGGCGTGGAGGACCAGTACCGTGTCGAAAAAACGGGCCACGTTCCGGTCCGGTTTTTTCCCGGTGAGCATGTAGAGAAAATTCCCGGCGTGGGACAGGTCGGAGGCGCTCTGAACCGGACTCAGCCCTTTTCGGACCCTTTCCCAGGCGCCGACCACGGCCGAGGTTTTGGCGATGATATTGATCGCCGTGTCAAGGGAGGCCTCACGGGAAGGGTGCCTGCCGACTTTCGGGTCGTGGTGGGCGAGCATGGGGATGACGCTTTGGAGCACGTCCATGGGAAGGGCATCCTTGGGAAAGGTCTTCATGGCGTTGACCACGGCGTCGGGAAGATGGCTCATGTCGTGGAGCTTCTTTTTGAGGATGGCCAGTTCCGATCTGTTGGGCAGTTTCTCGTAAAGAAGGAGATAGCTCACTTCTTCGTAGGAGGCTTTTTCCGCCAGATCGTTGACCAGGTAGCCGCGGTACACCAGTTTTCCCGCGTTTCCGTCCACGTCGCTGATCATGGTGTCCGCGATGGTGACGTCCCGAAGGCCGGTGGGGTGTGTGTTCGTGTCAGTCATGTGTCCTCCTCGCGTGTCGAGCGAACGATGAGATGTGGGCGATCGGGCGCCCCGCGTTATTCAGGGAATCGGGATTGGACGGCCGGTGCGGACGACGCACCGTGAGACCCTCTACGGCTCTTTCCATCACGGATGAACGATGGGTAGACGTTAGCATAATCCATGCCCGAAAAAAAGATTCCAGTTGAATGGGTATTTATTTTCATGACGGCAAATCATATTGTCATCAAAGGGGTGTTCCTTTTGAATAAATCAGGACAAGCTGTTTGACATGTCGGGGTCAACAGGGATATGTAGTGGAAAAAAAAGCGGATTGACCCGAGGACCATGGAAAACATCAAAAAAGCTCTGAAAAGCCCCCTTGCACGGAAGCAGCTTCTGGCCATTCTTCTGTTTGGCGCCGTGATCACCGTGATCGACACGGCGGTGCAGCTGGCCTTCGAATTCAGGCAGGACAAGGCGTTTGTGGACTTCCAGCTTGATCAGATCGGCAAAAGCCATCTGGGTAACCTGACCGTCAGCTTCTGGGAGCTCAACGAGGAGCAGATCAAGGCCCAGCTCAACAACGCGCTGAGTTTCAAGGATATTGTCTATATTGAGATAAGGGAGGGGGGCAAGACCCGTTTCAGCTCAGGAATAAAGGAAACGTCACACCGCAAGAAATTCCGGACCTACCCGATGTTTTATGAGCGGGGACCCATTCACCGGATGATCGGGACCCTTTACGTGGAAGCCGGTCTCGATGGAGTCTACAGCCGGCTCTACAAAAGGACCGCGCTGATTCTCGCCTCCCAGACTGTCAAGGTGATTGTCGCGTCCTTTTTCATTCTTTTCATTATCCACCAGCTGGTGACGCGTCACCTGATCGCCCTGGCCGGATACATGGGCTCGGTCAACGTGACGAACTTCGACACCCCCCTTTCCCTGAACCGAAAGAAACGGTCCGGAGGATCAAAAGACGAACTGGACGAGGTGGTCACCACCATCGACCATCTGCGCCAGGCGGTGAACTACTTTACCGAAGAACAGAAACGTGTGGAAAGGGAGCTCAGGGACAGCGAACGGAAGTTCAGGACCTTCGCGGAACAAGCCCTGATCGGAGTCTGCATGGTTCGGGACGGAAGCGTTATTTTTGCCAACGAGGGGCTGCTTAAAATCATCGGATACACTCTCGACGAATTCCTGGACATTGAAAACGAAAAATTTCTCCGTCTGTTTCACCCGGAAGACAGGCATCTGGCCGACCGTCTTTATCGGGCCAACCTCAAGGGCTCGGGAGAAACGGCGGAGCTGAGGATCATTACCCGGCAGGGCCAGGAAAAATGGATCCAGATGTTTTCAAAGCCGGTCATGTCCGAAGAAGGAACCACCATCTGCTGCATCGTGATCGACACCACGGACAGACGCCTGTACGAAAACGAGATGACCAAGTTCAAAACCATGACAGACAAGGCCAACTACGGAGCCTCCATTTTCGATACCGAGGGAACCCTGATTTACGCCAACGAATGCTTCGCCACCATGCTCGGTTACACGGTTGGGGAAATTCTGGGGAAACACGCCTTTTCCTTTCATCACGAAGGCCAGATGGACCGTCTGGCCCTGATTGGCCGGATGCTTCAGGAGAAAAGCCAGATATCGGCGGAGGTGATCGAGTACGTGAAAAAGGACGGAACGGTGTTTCCCGTCCTGATGAACGCCAACCTGATTACGGACAGAGACGGCAATCCCCTGTTCTATTCTTCGACCACCCAGGACATCACGGAGCTGAAACGGCTGGAAGAACAGCTGAAACACTCCCATAAAATGGAAGCCATCGGCACCCTGGCTGGAGGTATCGCCCATGATTTCAATAATATCCTCGGGATCATTCTGGGGAACTCCGAGCTGTCCCTGGAGTGGATACCCGATGCCAGTCCGGCCTACGACCATCTCCAGGAAATCATGACGGCAAGTCACAGGGCCAAGGACGTGGTCCGGCAGCTCCTCAACTTCAGCAGGAAATCCGAGGACAGCAAGGAGCCGAACCAGATCACCTTCGTGGTCAAGGAAGCCGTGAACCTTCTTAGGGCGTCCATTCCAAAGTTCATCGAAATCAGGTACAGGGAAGAAGAAAACCTTCCCATGGTTTTATCCAACCCCACCCAGATCCACCAGATTGTGATCAACCTTTGCACAAACGCCTACCACGCCATGGAAACCAAGGGTGGCGGTGTTCTCGAGGTGGACCTGGCCCGGTTCAGCAAGAGCGGAGCCCTGCCCGAACTGCCGGTGGGAATGGTCGACGGGGATTACGTCTGTCTCACGGTGAAAGATACGGGCGAAGGAATTCCGTCCAACCTGATTGATCAGGTGTTCCTTCCCTATTTCACCACCAAGGAAACGGGCAAGGGAACGGGCATGGGGCTTGCCGTGGTTCACGGGCTGGTGAAAAGCCATGGCGGGGAAATCCTGGTGGACAGCGAGCCGGGGAAAGGGACCTGCTTCCGTGTTCACTTTCCCGCACTGGCCGAGGCCCCGTCGAAAGAAGCCCGTGTCCTTCCCGATCTGCCCCTGGGGAACCAGGAACACATTCTTTTTGTGGATGACGAAAAAGCCCTGGGAGACATCGTCCGGGGTATCCTGGAAAAATTCGGCTACACCGTGGACAGTTTCAGCAATCCTCTGGAAGCCCTGGAACACTTCTCCGCCTGCCCGGACAGGTTTGACATCGTCATCACCGACATGTCCATGCCCCACATGACCGGGGAGCAGCTCACCCGGGAGATTTTCGGGCTCCGGCCCGGTATCCCCGTGGTTCTCTGCACCGGTTACAACGAGGACGTCACCGGCGAGAAAATCCGCGCCATGAGACTCAAGGCGGTGCTCAGCAAACCGGTCAACATGCGTGACCTGGTGACCAGCGTCAGAAGCGCACTGGATACAACTATCTGAATTGTAATAGATTTAAATCAGGAGCTATGGCGGGCTCACCTGTCGTCAGGGTAAGGCGTGAGAAAGGCCGGCAGGGCGTTTTGATGGCCATCTTGAACCTGCGGTTGACAAAAGATGCTGAAAAAAGGTTTTCCTGGGTCCTTGAAGTTTGTTAGTATAGCCGATCTGTACGGTATGAAACGCCGCCGGAGCAGGCCGTGATCTGGCGGAATGGTGGAAACCAGTTCAAGACACTCATAAAAAGGATGGGCCATGACAGCCAAAGTGACAACATCAACCTTTGCAAAAATGAAAAAGGACGGAGTTAAAATCACGTCCATCACAGCTTATGACGCTCCCTTTGCCCGGTTGTTCGACGAAGCCGGTATCGACTCGATTCTCGTGGGTGACTCGCTGGGCATGGTGGTTCAGGGTGGGTCGAGCACCCTTCACGTGACCATGGAGGAGATGCTTTACCATACCCGGATTGTGGCAGGTGCCTGCAAGAGAGCCATGGTCATCGGGGATATGCCTTTCATGTCATACCAGATCAGCGTGGCGGAAGCGGTGAGAAACGCAGGCCGGTTTCTGAAGGAAACCGGGGCGTCGGCCGTGAAGCTGGAAGGCGGCGCTTCGGTGTGTGAGTGCATTCGCGCCATGGCCCAGGCCGGGATTCCAGTCCAGGCCCATATCGGCCTGACTCCCCAGTCTGTTCACCAGATGGGTGGATTCAAAGTCCAGAGAGACGAAGACAGGCTGATGAACGACGCCAAGGCCGTGGAAGCGGCCGGGGCTTTTTCCGTGGTTCTGGAGGGAATTCCTTCTGCCATTGCCCAGGCCATCACCCGTGAGCTGAAGATCCCCACCATCGGAATCGGAGCCGGCCCCGACTGTGACGGCCAGGTGATCGTGATGCACGACATGCTGGGCATCAACATGGGACACATTCCGAAATTCGTGAAAAAGTACGCCAACCTGGGTGAGAACATCCAGAAAGGCGTGAAGGATTTTATCTCCGAGGTTCAGAACGGGTCTTTCCCCGGGCCGGAGCACTGTTACTGAACCCATCGCGGCCGGGCTTACGCCCGGCTCAACCCTGACAGAAAAGCACGTATGGCGTCGTTCAACGCCTCCGGTTTTTCGATCATGGACAGGTGGCCCGAACCGGTGATCAGGGTGTACGTGGCCGACGGCAGGTGGTCTTTCAGCCACAGGCCGTATTTGACAGGAGTGGAAACATCGTGTTCCGCGGAACAGACCAGGACGGGGCATGAGATGCCGGGTACCTTCTCCATCACGTCGAAGCGGTTGCAGGCCTCGAAATCCCCGATGGCCGTCTCGGCATCGCAGCCGTCGGCCAGGCTGACGATGGACTCTTCGAACCGGGTTGCATCGGTCTGGGGAGAAAGGGAAAAAGCGGGCATGGACCGTATAAAGGCTTTGTAGTCGTCCCGGGCCGCCTGGAACACGGCGGGCAGAACTTTCAGTCTCGCCCCGGTGTTGATCAGGACGGCGGCCTTGAACCGGCCAGGATGGTCGATCAAGAGTTGCTGGACGATGGCCCCGCCCATGCTCATGCCGCAGAGTATCAGGTTGTCCTGATGAATGCCGGCGTCGTCGATAAACCGGAACACGTCTGCCGCGTAACTTTCGATGGTGCTGCGTCCGGGGCCCTGGCTTCCTCCGTGGCCCGGAAGGTCCAGTGCCAGGGTGTTGGCCACGTCTTTGAGCCCTTCGACCTGGGCTTTCCACAATCCTTTGGAAAGGGTGGCTCCGTGGATGAACAACAGGTCGGGGCGGGCCTGTTCGGAAGGATAAGCGGCCGTGATGTATTCGAACGGTCCTTTTTTGACAGTTTTCATGGATCGGTTTCCTTTCCGCCCTGGGCGGCTGGTCTGTGGAAAAACGGAATGGGATGATCTTTTTCATCTCAGACTTACCAAGGGACTTCAAGCTTTTTTTCAACTGCCGCGTTCCGGCTTGCGGTGATGCTAAAGACAGGGAACAGTAAAGAATCCATGAAACTCAATATCATGAACAGGAGGGTTCTTAACGATCTTAAAACACGGTCGTCCATCGGGATCTTGATTTATATGATTCTGACAATCATCATCGTGTTCGAAAAAGACTACCATCTGCGGAATCCTGTTTTTTCATGGTCGTTTTTCTACCTTTTGAATGGAATCTGCATCCTCCGGATTTGCCATCTTTCGTTTTTCAAAACCCTGGAATCGTTCAGCGAATCCCTGAACCGGGACCTTTTCGTTTTTCTTGTGCTCGCCACGTCCTCGACTTGGGGGGGAGCCTTTGCCTACACCATGTACCAGGACAACGAACACACGGCCAAGCTTCTCATGGCGATCTGTACCGCAGGGCTCAGTTCGGGTGGCGTGGTGGCCTTCATTCCCCACAGGCTTCTGGCCATCGTTTTCAACCTTTTGATGCTTATGCCTGCTGTGGTTCTGATGAGCTGCAAAGGGGACAATCCCAGTCTTGTTCTGATGGTGGTGCTTTTTTCCATCTACCTGATTCTCCTCGCGCTTCGTGGAAGCCGGGAATACTGGGACGCCCTCGAAAACGAGACCAAGCTCGAGGAGAAAACCGTGGAGCTCAGGCGCCTCAGCCATACAGACCCCTTGACCGGCCTCTACAATCGTCGGTATTTCAACGAGATTTTCGATTTTGAGTGGAAACGTTCGAGCAGGGACAAGACATCCCTTACCGTGATGATCTGTGACATCGATTATTTCAAAAAGGTAAACGACACCCTGGGGCACATGGCGGGAGACGCTTACCTGGTCAGCCTGGCCCGTCTGCTGAGGAACAAGTTCAAACGGGATACGGACATCGTGGCAAGGTTCGGCGGAGAGGAATTCGTGGTCCTTCTGTCGGGCCTGGATGACGATGACGCGTTTCAGATGGTCGAAGCTCTCAGAAAACAGGTGATGGAACATACGGTGATGTTCGGCAACGTGGAGATCAAAACCACGTTGAGCTTTGGCATCGCCTCCTGCGTGCCGGATATCCAGACCCAGCCCGAGCACCTGATCACCCGGGCCGATATCGCTCTTTACAGGGCCAAGGATTCAGGCCGGAACCGGGTGGAAATCGACTCCCCCCTTGTCGGCCACTGAACCGCTCGTCACTCTATTTGGACCTTGAGATAAATTTCCCGTTTTCCGTATTGACCCTCACCCAATCACCCGGGGCCATGTACTCGGGAACCTGCACCACGTGACCGTTGCTTAAAGTCGCGGGCTTGCTCCGGCTGGTGGCCGTTGCTCCCTTGATCATGGGCGCCGTTTCGATGATCTCGAGATCAACGGCCGAAGGGATCTCGATGGCCACCACTTTCCCGTCCAGCAGCAGCGCGGAAATCCCCTCCATGTTTTCCACCAGGTAATCCTTCTGATCTTCGATCATCGAAGGAGATATGCTGTACTGCTCGAAGCTGTCGCTGTCCATGAAATGGTAGTTGTCGGGATCGTTGTATAAAAACGTGATCGCTCTCCGGTCAAGGACCAGTTCTTCCAGGCTGTCGTTACCCTTGAATGACTGATCCAGGTTCTGGCCGTTGGCGACTCCGGAAAACTTCACACGGTAGATCGTGTTGCCTCCCCTGGCTGTGGGAGATGAGACCTCGATATCGCGGACACGGAAAGGTGCCCCGTTAATGCTGACCACGTTTCCCTTTTTTAGCTGGGACGCCTTCATGACTGGTTCTCCTTTGATATGTCGGGTGTGCTGGAAGATGACAGCTCTTCGAGGTAGCGTTTCAGGTGGTTCACAGATTTCGCGGCGGCCGGGGAGCCGGCCGATTTCCTGGCGTTTCGCGTCAACTGGCGGAGTTTCTGGCGGTCGGTGTCGGGGCAGGCCCGGGCCACATCGTCCAGCGCCAGGTCATCCCCGGCAACAAGGCGTTCCAGCCAAACCGGAGCCTCGGACGGTTTTTTCTTCCGGATCGATACACCGGCCTCGATGAGCTCGAAGGCTCTCGTGACAGGCGTGGTGTCCATGGACCTCATCAGGACGCCGATAAACTGGATCTGACGGCGTCTGGCCTGATGGGAACGGATGCCCCGTGCGTCGGCTACCGCGTCCTTGAGTTCCTGGGGGATGTCGATGGCGGAGAGCTGGGCCTGGTTCAGGGTGATCAGCCGTTCCCCGAGCTTCTGGAGCTCACGGTCTTCGTTCTTGATCCGGGTCCTGCTTTTTTCGTCTTGGGGATCGTTGAAATCCCCTTCTTCTTGTCTGTTGCTGTGCCGGTGCATGGCGAATTGTCCAGGGTTATGTTTTTTTGCCGGTTAAAAAATAAAACTTGTATCTTGCCATAAGCCTATGTAATCTCCGTATATCAGAAAAAGGTGTCACTTTAAACAGATTAATGCGCCGGAGAGCGGGGACTCCGGATGCAGCAGGCTGGCCATGATTGCCGCCGGTCTAGTCAAACGGTGATGTCTTCACCTTTCCAAGGACGCCCATAATGAAGTGCAGATACGTATGCGTGATGGATGTAGGACCGCGATCCGGACAGGAGGACTGCATTCTTGTTGAAAACCGAGTGTTTCAGGAAGAAAGTCTGACGAAGAATGCGTCTTATGAATCGGACGTTCTTCTCCTGGCGGTGTGTGATGGCATGGGGGGCCATGACGCCGGAGAAGAGGCCAGCCGTTTTGTCTGTGACAGGCTGAACGATATGGGGGCTCGCGTGGATTTTTCCGGAAACGGTCTTTTGTCCCTCATCCATGGAATCCAGAGCAGGTCCGTGGATGAGCTTCCCCGGGGGAGCGGCACTACGCTGGCCGGAATCCTTGTGAAGGCCGGTCGTGTCCTGGTGTTCAACGCGGGAGACAGCCGGGTCTACCGAATCGGGGCAAGAGATATCACCTGTGTTTCCAGGGACCATTCCCTGGTTCAGGATCTGGTGGACAAGGGATTGATCGACGAAGACGACGCCTTCAGTCATCCTTACAGAAATGTGGTGAACTTCGGCATCGGACCGGCCTTTATCAAGGCCGTGAACCGTTACGACCTCCATATTTTCGAAGAAGACATCCCGGGCAGGGCGGTTTATCTGGTCTGCTCCGACGGGGTCAGTGACATCATCAGGGAAAAGGAGATCCTCGAATCTCTTAAAACCGATCCGGTGGGTGACGTGGACGCGCTTGTCCGGGCCTTGAGAAAAAACAGGCTCAAGGACAACACCAGCTTTATCATCGCGGAAATCATGTCATAACAGTTTAAAGAGAAGGAACGGGTGCGGGGACAGGGAGTGTGGATGAAGGAGCTTATCGCGAAATGCCTTCCAACCTACGATATTATCGATAAAATTGGTGAGGGGATTCACGGGACCGTATACAGGGTTAAAGACCCTTTCAAGGAAAGGGCGGTGAAGATCGTTCCAATCCGTGTGGAGCGATCCCGGCTTTACAAGACGGAAACCGACCTGGATACCAAAGTTTCCCAGGATTTCCATGCCGTGAGGGAGTACTACGAAACCATCAAGGGCGACGGGGTCATCGCAGTCTACGATTTCCACCTGGTTGACAAACACGTGTCCAGAAAAGAGGCCGAAGCTCACCTGGTGATCCTCATGGAGCTTTGTCCCACCAATCTCCAGGATTACGTGATCGACCGTTTTCCCATTTCCAGTGGGGAAGCCATTCATTACATGAAATCCCTGGCCCGGGTCCTGGACCGTTTGTCCCGCAGCACCCGGAGTAGTTTTCTCCTGACCGATTTCAAACCCTCCAACCTTCTTCTCAGCGAGGACAATCGTCTGATGATCGGGGATTTGGGAGGATTGAAGCGATTGAGCAGCGTTTCTACCATCACCAACGCCCAGTTTACGCCCAACTGGTCTGCCCCCGAACTGGTCCTCAAAGGGGATCGGCCCACACTTTTTTCGGCAGTATACTCCTACGGTCTTGTGGCCTACTATATCTGGGAAGGCCAGCTTCCTTACGAGAGTGAGGACTTCATCGAAAGGATCCGGCTGATCAGGGACAAAGGGACACACTACGACAACCCGGGAATTCCTGTGGCCATCCACGACCTGATTCTCCAATGCCTGACTTTCGAACCGGAAGAAAGACCTGGAAGTTTCGCAGAAATCATAGACCGGATCGAACAGATTGAAGGAGATTCCATCACGCCGGCCAAAATTCTTCCTTTCCGTGGAAGACGTCGTGCAAGTCAACCGGCTCCAGAACGAGAAGAGCTGTCCGAAACCATCGAGATGGCTCCGGTGAATTCCAAAATTCTCACGGATACGGGTTCCAGCTCAGGTTTCAAGTCTGATTCAAATTCCAGTTCCGGGTTCGGTTCCGGTTCCGGATCGAAAAGGCCTTCTTCGGTTTCGGGAGTTTCAAGGGCTTCTACAGAGACTTGGCGTGAGCCCCGCACGGGAATGGAGTTTGTCAGGATCACCGGTGGCTCGTTCATGATGGGATGCAGGGACGACGATCCTTTGGCCTACAGCCATGAAAAACCGGCCCATCAGGTCCAGGTGGAAGATTTCTGGGTCGGACGTTTTCCGGTGACACAGTTCCAATGGAAAACCGTGATGGGCAGCAATCCGTCCCACTTCATCAAGACGCCCGAACACCCCGTTGAACAGGTGTCCTGGGATGATGTTCAGCGTTTCCTCCAGAAATTCAACGAATACCCCAAAGCAGGCGGACTTTTCTGCTTGCCTACGGAAGGGCAGTGGGAATACGCAGCCCGGAGTGGCGGCCGTGACGAACTTTACGCTGGCGGCTACGATATTGAAGATGCCTGCTGGTACAAAGACAACAGCGATCACTCCACATGCGAGGTGGGGCTGAAGAAACCCAACGGTCTTGGACTTTACGACATGTGCGGCAACGTCATGGAGTGGTGTGACGATTACTTTGACGAGGATGCCTACAGGAAAGCGCTGAAAAACATTCCCGCTTCACCCCGTCACGTGATGGAGCGGGCTGTCAGGGGCGGTGCTTTCAATCTCGATGCCAGGCGTTGCAGAACGGCGGCGCGGCGGCGTATGGCCCAGGGCCTCAAGTACGTAAACCTCGGCTTCCGTGTGGCCATTGTCACTCCGCCGATACCTTGACTTGTGGCCCCTGTTCTGTGGCACCCGATTTCCTGATGGTAATTTTTGGTTGATTTAACCAATGCGTTCAGGTGATAATGCCCCAAATATTTTCTGCATTTATTTTCAGAGTTGTTACCCAAGGCGGTAAGACCGCCGGTTAAACCTATCATTATATTATTATACAAGTTAAAGAATAGTTTCGGGGGTGTTCCGGGAAAACAGGAAGTACCACCCCGTGAAAAGGCCGTGAGGGACAGCGGCTGCCTTATTCGCTGTGCCGGTTCTAAAGACAGTGACTGACGGATAGTTCATTAGGAATCAAGCCCTGACCCGGGTTTGCGTCGGAATGTATGCGGCTCAGCAACAGGCAGAGTTGGATGGGTATATACCCGACATTGTGAGAAAGCTGGGGATGGATTCTGAAAATCGTGACTTAACCCTTAGATTTAAGGAGGAATATGCATAAAGGATCTTATTCAACACACCATGTTTCGACGATGGTTCCAAAGGCAGATGGATCTTCCGACAGGACAGACGTGGAACTCTTCCTCGAACGGTTCGCTCCTGGTATCAGACCAATTCTGGATGAAGGATTTCATATGAAACCTTTGGACGTTGTTGCCGAAAGTCGCCGTTCATTCAGGACCCAGAGGCTCGACATTCTTCGCGGGAGACTGACCCAGCTTGCCCGCCCCAAGGGAAATTGACGTCCGTCTATATCGATTCTGAGTCTTTTCAAACCTTACAGCATGACCGGGATGGCCGCACAGATGGGTCTGAATGGAGCCGTTTTGTCTTTTTTAAAAAACGAAACGAATGATTTCTGTAATGAAAACATGCCGATTTTTCAATCCTTTCAAACCATCGAATGTGTGGCCGTTTTTTTTATTTGATTTTATAATTATATCCTATAATGTTATAGGAATTGTCGATGCCAGATTTATTCGTTTCAAACCATGTCCCTGGTCTAAAAGCAGATCTAACCATAAACCGCGTCATTAAACGTGAAAGGAGAGCCTATGGCTGAGGAATTGAACGCTGGTTGCGCT
>CAZWTY010000022.1:0-1080 GCA_964637565.1 uncultured Desulforapulum sp. | reverse complement strand
GTCATTAAACGTGAAAGGAGAGCCTATGGCTGAGGAATTGAACGCTGGTTGCGCTCGACCCACAGGCGGTCCGGTGGGGGAAGAGGTTAAAGAAAAAGTTTTAGATCGCACCATTGATAAAAAGGAGGTTATTCCCATGATTCAGGTCGGTAAGAAAGCCCCAGATTTCAGTGCTCCAGGGTACCAGAACGGAAAATTCATCAACGTGAAACTGTCGGACCATCTTGGGAAATGGGTTCTTCTTTGCTTTTATCCCGGTGATTTCACGTTCGTCTGAGCGACCGAAATTTCAGCAGTTGCTGAAAAGTATCCCGAATATCAGAAACTTGGTGTGGAAGTGCTCTCCATGAGTATCGACAGCATGTTCGTTCACAAGATGTGGAATGACCACGAGCTGGCCAACATGGTCAAAGGAGGTGTGCCTTTCCCCATGTTGTCTGACGGAGGAGGGCGTGTTGGAAAAGTCTACGGTGTGTATGACGAGGACGCTGGGGTGGAAACCCGAGGCCGGTTCATTATCGATCCGGATGGTGTGATTCAGGGCTATGAGGTTCTCACACCGCCTGTGGGAAGAAATATCAATGAAACCCTTCGCCAAGTCCAGGCATTCCAGTTGGTCCGGGAATCCAAAGGGGCACAGGCAACACCTTCGGGTTGGAGGCCGGGTAAGAAAACCCTGAAACCCGGCCCTGATCTGGTGGGTAATGTCTGGAAAGAATGGACAACAGACATGGCTTTTGATTGATTATCTGGTATATATAGAAGATGAGGAGGCTGGCGTGAAGGAGTCAGCCTTTTCATTTATATATAGTATATGAGGAGTTTATCATTGGTTATAGGTTTTCACTTGACACCAAACCCATCAGGGCCCCAAAAAATTAAAAAAATTATGTTGACAAAGATGGGTCGTCCACGTATAACAGCCGGGCTTGATGACGATGTCACTGACTCGCCAAGCCTTGATGCGAAAGCATCTGTGTGTTGCCCGACTGTGAATTTCCGGAGAAGGCGGCACAAAAAAAGTCAAAAACTTCAAAAAAGTATTTGACAAAGCCCGGGGGATCGGATAGATTAATCGGG
>CAZWTY010000021.1:0-52517 GCA_964637565.1 uncultured Desulforapulum sp. | reverse complement strand
CAATAAAGGATGGGGGCCATTTGTCGGGTTTCGTGCCTCAACCCGACCTACGATGAGACTCTCTCAAACAACGGATCGGGTCATAATGCAGACCATCACCGTTCAACGTCCAAACAAAGGATCGGGTCATGTAACGGACCCTCGTAGGTCGGGTTCTTCAAACCCGACAAATGACCCGATCCTTAAAAACCGACAGAGCGACAAGCATCTATACACTCTGACAATAAAGGACATACCCTATGTTTAACGTAACCGAAAAAGCCCAGGAACAGATCAAGGAATACTTCAACGGCAAAGACGTGATGCCCGTCCGGGTCTTCCTCCACAACGGCGGCTGCGGCGGCCCCCAGCTGGCCATGGCCCTGGACGAAAAGAAAACCACGGACCAGGTGTTCACCTTCGGCGGTTTCGATTTCCTGGTAGACCGGGAATTTCTCGAACATGCCCAGCCCATCGCCGTGGATTACATCGAGAGCGGTTTCAAGGTGACATCCAGCCTGCAACTGGGCGGAGGATGTTCGTCCTGCGGCTCCGAAGGGTCCTGCTGTTCGTCCTGATCAACGATAAACGGTCTCCGGTCCTTTATTCACAAGAGGCTTATCCCTGAAGCTTTTGAATGACCTGCCGGAGATCGAAGGGGGCATGGGCAACCGTGCCCCTGATTTTTCACCCTGTATTCCTGATTAAGAGGATGCCATGATCCGATACGTCCACAGCAACGCAAAATTCGAGCGGATGCTCGAAACCATGCGGTCTTCCGAAAAAATGGCCGTGTCCGCCGCGAAAAAAGCCGAATCCATCATCAACAACATCATAAAAAACGGGGATTCCCCACTTTCCGCCCTGGGAAAATTCACCCGCCACGGCGAATTCCGCATCAAAAACTGCATCAAGTACGATATCGGCAAAGGGTACCGGATGGTCTGCGTGAAAGACGGGGAAGACCTGTTCCTCCTTTTCGTGGGAAGCCACGACGACGCATCGGCCTGGGTGGAAAACAACAGGAATTTCACACCGGACCCGTCCCGCAGAAACCTGATCACCTTTGAGGTCTGCCAGGACCAGGGGCCGATGGAAACATTCGATCTGACCGACGAACCGGACTACGAGGACCTTCTCCTGTCACGCATTACGGACAAAGACCTGAAAACCGTTTTCAGGGGACTTTTGAATTCCTCATCCCCCGGCCTTCAATCCGTTTGATCCTTAGAAAATCATCACGGCACAACCGGCGCCTCTGATCCGGCGGCCTCCCGGAGTTTTCCGATGGGAAACGCCTGGCCGCTGATGGAGATGGTGGGGTACTGGGCCCGTTTGAACACCTTTTCCGCCAATACGGGCACTTCGCTGTCCACGTAGTCGGCCAGTTCGGTGGTCTTGATGTAACCGGAGTTGCCCTTGTCCGCCCCGCCTTTGAGGCCTTGGGCAAGGACGTAGGTGAACAGGCCGTGGCCGTTGTACCCCTCGATGGCTTCCTGCACCGAAGTGGACGCCGAAAGAATGGTGGAACCCACAGAACGGCTGAGGATCTTGAGGGCCGTGTCCTCGCTCATGCCCCGGGTCAGCATGGCGGCCTGGATGGCGTCGCCCAGGGCCCCGGCGTTGCATGCGTCGATAAGGATCAGTTTTTTCGTGGCCGGGATGTTGGCGATCAGCTCCTTGAGTTCGTTCTGGGCGATGGCGTCTGTTTTAAGGCGCTCTGTCCGGAGTGAACCCACATTGGAGGTGATGAGGAAGTATTCCCCATCGTCCACCGTGCCATGGCTGGCGATATAGAAGACGAACACATCGTCGGGCCTTAGATTGCGGCAGGTTTTAAGCGCTCTCACAATGGACTCCCGGGTCGTGGTTTCCCTTCCGGTCAGGATATTCACGGTGACATCTTCGAACAGATCCCCGGCGGCCTGTTTCAGGGTGTCCGAAAAAAGCCGGGCATCGGCGGCGGAATAGGCCAGTTTGAGCCTGGGATTGGCGAATTCGTCGATGCCGATCACCAGGGCGTGGAGCGAGGGGGCTGAAGCCGGAACGGCGGAGGACATGATTTTCAGAACCGCCTCCTGGCCCTGGGCTGTGTTCTCTTCGTTGAATGCCAGGGCTTTCAGGATATTTTCACCGGATGA
This sequence comes from uncultured Desulforapulum sp., assembly GCA_964637565.1. Taxonomy (GTDB): domain Bacteria; phylum Desulfobacterota; class Desulfobacteria; order Desulfobacterales; family Desulfolunaceae; genus DYJE01. The sequence continues at coordinate 50,397 of CAZWTY010000021.1, read as the reverse complement.
AAGGGCCACCTCGTAGGTTCGGATCAGGTCGTCGCCACTTTGTGGAACCACCCGTTTCAGGGCACGGCTGTCCAGGGCCACGGCTGTTCCGTTCAGGTAAAGGCGGATATCCCCGATACCACCTCCGTTGTCACGAACCTGGAGTTTCACCGTCACACGGTCCGTGTCAACGGTTTCCGGTGTGTCCAGGAAATTCACCGACGGGGGCTGTTTCACGTCGGCAATCCCCATGAAATCCCGGAGCGACCCGCCGGAGAGGGACACCTGGACCAGGTCGGGCCGGAAAAAGGCTTCCCTGAAATTTTCGATACCGTACACACGGCGGCCCATGCGCACGTTGACGTAGGCGTCGGCCCTGTCCGAAGCGTTGTAGTAGCCTTCCGGCGTCATGGCGATCCATTCCCCGTCGGCGAAACTGACGAACCGGGCCAGCTCACGGCCCTGCTGGACATCCCAGATGCGGGTGGTCCCGTCCCGCGACGTGGTGACCATACGCCGGTCATCTTTTGAAAACGCCAGGGAATCGATGTGGCCGGCATGGCCGTAAAAGGAACGGATCTCCGTGGCCGTGGAAAGATCCCAGAGTTTCACCCTGGCGTCGAAATCCGTGGACACCACGAATTTCCCATCGTGGGACAGGGCAAGGGTGTTGACGACATTGGCGTGTCCCCTGAAAGACCGGACTTTGGCACCTGACGAGGCGTTCAACACATCCACGTCGTGATCTTTCCCCGTAAAACCGGCCACCATCAGAAGGGTTCCGTCGGACGATGTTTCCAGGGCCGTCACGCTCCTTTCGGTTTTGAAGTTGTGGACCAGGGCTCCTGTGGCCGCATTCCATACCTTGATGGTATCGTCATTGCTGTCGCTGGCGGAATACAACAGCCGGTCATCGGGATCGAAAGCCAGGGCCGTGATCATGTTTTTGTGTTTTCCGGCGAACGTCAGAATCCGGGTCCGCTGGGCCATGTCCCACAGATGAAGCTCGCCTCCCCACGTTCCCGTGACCAGGTACCGTCCGCTGTGGCTGAACCTCATCTCACTCACCGACGACGAGGTCTCTGCGGGAAACGTATGGATCATCTGCCCGGTTACGGTGTCCCAGATCCGAAGGCCCTTGTCGGTCTTCTGGACGGCCAGAGTCTGGTCCGGGCTATCACCGTTGGTGTAGGCCGTATTTCCCTGGGTGTCCGTGAAAAACAGGCCCTGTGTCCTGGTTCCGCTCCGGAGATTCCAGGCCGACCGCCTGACCCCGGTGACCCGGACTTCGTCACCGCCCGGGCCGAACATCACCTCGGTGCTCCATTCCGCGTTTCTCGCCAGTTTCTTCACCAGCGTTCCCGTTTCAACATCAACCAGTCGGATACCCACCACCAGGGAGCTGATTCCGTGGAGGATCTCAAACGTGGAGGAACAGGCCAGGTTCCGGCTGTCCGGTGTGAACACCGCCGGATCATGGGCCGCTACATCTGTTTTCTTTTCCCAGGTGGCGGCGTCGTACAGTTGGGTTGAGGAGTTGGAACCAACGGCGGCCCATCTGCCGTCCGGGGAAAAATCCAGACTGAACACAAGATCCCCCGTGGGAATGGATGTGATCAGCCGGTTGCCGGCCACATCCCAGACCCGGACCTTCTCGTCCTTGTCCGCCATCCCGGCGGCGCTTGAGGCCATGACCGTCTTCCCGTCCGGAGAAAGGGCCACGGAATAAAACTCGGCGCCCTCCCCCCTGATGAGACGGGTCAGGGCTCTCCGTTTAAGGTCGTAGATCTGAACGTTATTCTCAGGTTCGGGGTGCTCCATGCCGTTCAAAACCAGGGCCAGGGTCTCTCCGTCGGCTGAAAAAGCCAGATCCCGGACGAATCCCGGTTTCAGGGTGATCTCGAAACTCTTTTTTTTGGTGACCAGGTTCCAGAATTCCAGTTTTTCATAAACGGCCAGCATCAGGTATTTCCTGTCCGGCGTGCAGAGGGCGGCCGTGACCAGGCTTCCACCGGCCAGGCGCCCTGTGGTGCGGCCCGTGCCGATGTCCCAGAGCCTCATTTCGCCGTTGACCTCCACAGTCCAGACGTTTTTCCCCTCAAAGCTAAAAAAAGCGTTGATCAGTTCGTCGCCGGGAACCAGGGTGATCATTTCACGGCCGGATTCCAGATCCCAGACCTTGGCCGCTTTGTCGACTCCCGTGGACACCAGCCATTTTCCATCAGGGGAAAAAGCCATGGTGCGCACATTGTCCGAATGGCCCAGCTGAACGGCCGCCTCGGGCCTCACCTGGTCGGGACTGGAAAAGGCTGAAAAGGCGGTCAGGACCAGAACCGTCGAAATCACAGTCAAAAAACCGGCCAGTTTCCCGGCCCGGGCGCATCTCTCCATGGTGTCTCCTTGTCATGGGTTGGTCATCACGAAAAAGTGTTTCATGATACACCATCAAAGCGCTCAGGGACATGGATTTCACACACCCCGGTTTGATTTTTTCATCCGGGGTGTTGGTCTGAATCGCGGCTGGGGACGTCTTCTTGGGAAGGCTCGTCCTGGACGTTTTGACTGTCACTTTCATCGCGCCGCCGCCGTTCCACAGCCCCTGTTTCTGACTGTTTCCGTATGATTCTGACGTGAATCAGCAAAAGGTAGAACACCAGGGCATAGATGATGATCTTACGGACCGTCTCCGTCATGGGCAAGGTCTGCTGGGTCCAGAGTGTGACAAAAAAATCGGTGCTCAGAAAAAAAGTGAACAGAAGAAGGATATTGCGGGGCCCCATCTTGACGGCGATGTAGGTGGCCAGGAAAAGCCCCCCGATGGTGACCCCCGGAAGAGCGCTGAACCACAGGGTGACGGGCACTTCATATAGCAAGGCGTTCAGAAGGGTTCCGGTGATGGACATGGCCGCCATGAGGGCGATGCTGGTGACAATGGCAATGGCCGGGTTGAGACGGTACACCAGGGTCAGGACGAAGTAAAAAATGGTGTCGATCCCAAAACCGATCCAGCCACAAAGCAGGCCGCCGACCACGGAAACCAGAAACATCACGGTGCCGTTCGATAGGTTAAGGACAAAGGTGGTGTTGGGATATTTTGAATTCGTGATCAGCGAGAAAAAAATGATCTGGGTGAAGATAAACGAGATGCCGTTGAAAATCAGGCTCAGCATTTCGGGGTTCTGGATGGGAAAAAAAACAAGGCTCACCACCTGTCCCAAAAATCCGCCGACAAAGGACAGGACCAGCACGTTGGGAAGAAACAGCCGGGGGTTGACCTGATACCAGCGCAAGGTCCCCAACCCCATGCCGTAAGCCTGGATGGCCATGCTGAACTGGGCCACGGTCACCGGGGATACCTGAAGGTTGGTGAGAATGGGAAAATAGACGATGCCGGCCGCCGCAGGCGTGATGTTGGCCACCACGGCCGCCAGGGCCCCGACAAAGGGCATGAAAAACAGGTCCGAAAAAAATTCCCGGGCGAACAGGGGCAGAAAGGCCAGCCATCCCAGCAGGACAACGGCCAGGATGATATAAGGGCTTCTGTGTTTTTTTCTTCGGTCGTGTTCGATCATTTTTTAAACCACACTCTTTTCGTGAAAAAGCGGTATTTTACCAGCATTGACCTTGAATGCAACCACAAAAAAATGGCGGCAAGAACAGGCTCGGCCCTTGGAATGACAAGGCATTCATTTCCGTCATCGTTCGACGAAAGGTGACTCGAGAACCAAAGGGGCCGCGTGCCGTCTGTTCGTGTCCGCCACTTCTTACATGTGTCACCTTTTTTTATCAGCACTATGAAGTTTATTTCATAAAATCCTGAAACTCTTTTTTCCGATCACACGACCCTGGGGTCGATAAAAAGCCCTGCCAACGCCCACACACCAATGCATGCGAGAAGGGGGATCAAAAAAAATTAGTTGCGGCACAGCAATTGCTTTTCCTGTTTGGAAATGTTTCGCACAGCAAAACCGTACGACATGATACCGTAAAATAAACTGTCAAACTCAGTGAAGGATAGAATGATGAAAAAAATCTTATCAGGTATTTTAACCGCGTTATTGTTACTGGGCTTTTCTGATTCTATCCGGGCCCTTTCCATATCCGATGTCGGAGGAGTTGACAATCTCATCCCTGCCGCCAAGCTGAGCAACTCCGGCGAGGGCACTGAGACCGACTGGATCAATCTGGAACTTGGCGGAAATTATTCCATGACATTCAAGGATGACATGGTGGACAATGACCCGAGGTGGGAAGCGCTCACCGACATGCCCGGTGTTTTCGCCTTTGCCATGGATGAGGAGCCCGCTTATTTTCTCGTTAAGACTGGCAACATCGAAAAAAAAGGAAAGGGCAAGAAGAACCCCGAAATTCAATATACCCACTTTCTTTTCAGTAACGTGAACGGGACCAACTATGCGGTTATTGATCTCAAAACCATGGGGATCAGTGAGGACAACATCGGAAAAATCAGCCATATTTCCGGTTTCAACCAGCCTGTACCCGAACCGGCCACCATGTTCCTTCTGGGCTCCGGACTGTTGGGCCTGGGGATAAGACGACGGGCTAAAAAACCGACTGAAGATAGATTTGAGGGCTGAGCGCCCCGTTCCAAAAAAGCACTCTCCCAACAAAGGCAAATTTATAGGGACGACGGGCCACAGGCCCGCCGTCTTTTTTTATTCTAAGCAACGACCGTTGCTGAGACCAGCCACCGGGATGTCCGCTACCGATTATCACAGAAAGACACTGACAAAATCTGCGGCAGCCACCTGATTCCTGTTTTTGATCGACCGTTTGCCCCCGGCGAGGGTTGTCATCGTACAGTCTTTGTAGGCCGTGCAGTGGCCGTCGGCGTCCGGCGAAAAACCCCGGCACACGCGCAGGACGTCCGGAGAGATCTCGTCGATGATCACGATGCTGCCGTCTCCGTATTTCAGACGGCCCAGCTCGAACTTGCCGTCGATGACATGGAGTCCGTGGGCTTCGAACTCACGGGAGACGATGTGGGCGATATTCTTCACCAGCTTCACGCTCCGGTCGATTTCATCCCGGGTCATGGCCCCGGCTTCTTCCACGGCTTCCATGGTGATCAGGGTATCCACGTCCGCCTTGGTCCAGGCTTCCACCACCTTGTGGAGGTTCTTGCAGGGCCTGACAAAAGGATAGCGCCTCCAGAAGCTTCCCGTGGCGTTGTTTCTCCAGGTGAACTCGAAGTTCTGCAGGGGGGCTGCCCCTTCGAATTCCGGAGATGCCGCGGGCATACTCAGGGGAATGGCGGGTTCCACGATCATCTCGTTGTCCTTGACCGTGTCGATGTAATGGGAGGGAATCCCATGGGCCTTGAGCACTTTGAAGAAATGGGTGGCAAAGCGGCAGGCAATGGCGCCTTTTCCGGGAATTTCACCGACCACGCTGTCGTAACCCGGATCGAACACGGTCTTTCCGTTTTCAATGTACCCTGTGGCCCGGTCCGTAAAGACGAAACGGTATTTCCCGGCGTAAGGGCCTTCGGCGATTTCAAAAACATCCTTTGATTTTCCACTGTAAACAAGTTTTTCCATCTATGTGTTCTCCTTTGAATTCGATGTCCCTCGTTCATACCCCTTTGTATGAATCGAGCCACACAAATAGCTCAAAACACGGATTAAATCAAATCACATTGCATCCCTGGCGGTGTTGTTATCTTTCGATCCATTCAGTGTCGTGATTCCATTGGGCAGGATTCACTCCCACAAAAGAATGGATCTTTCACACCGCTTTGGTAAAATGACGACTTTCTTTCACACCAACCTATAAGAGGAGACCGATGATGAAAAAACTGATTGCGGGATTGGCTCTGGTACTGCTGCTGACAGGATACGGCTTTGCAAAGGACATCCAGGCCGTCAAGGCCGACGTCCTGGTGAAATCGGAAAAAAGCTGGAACGGCGAACCCCTTCCCCCTTACCCGAAAGGAACTCCCGAGGTGACCATCATGAGGATCACCATCCCGGCCGGCGCGGTGCTTCCCATGCATACCCACCCGGTGATCAACGCCGGCGTTCTTTTGAGCGGCGAACTGACCGTCACCACCGACAAAAACCAGGTTCTCCGGCTCAAGGCCGGGGACCCCATCGTGGAAGTGGTCGGCACCTGGCATTCGGGAAAAAACGGGGGAACCGGACCGGCTGAGATCATCGTGTTCTATGCCGGGGAGAAAGACGTTCCGGTTACGGTGAAGAAATAAAAAACCCCGTTCCTGTCACCAGGAACGGGGGAGCCGTAACGGATGGAATCAACCTCAGAACAGGGGTTTCAGTTCGACCCGGCGGTTTTTCGCACGGCCTTCGGCCGTGTCGTTGGACGCAGCCGGGTTTTCGATGCCGTAGCCCTTGGCCGTGATCCGGTCTTTATCAACACCTTTGGACACGATGTAACTTCTCACGGCCTGGGCGCGTTTTTCGGAAAGATCCCGGTTGAATTCAGCCGAACCCTGGTTGTCGGTGTAGCCCTGGACTTCGAGTTTCAGGTCGGGGTTCTTTTCCATGACCCGCACCACCTCGTCGAGGTTTTTCTGGGATCCTGATTTGATGGCCGCATCACCTGTCTCGAAATGAAGGTCCTTGATCACCCAGCAACCCCGTGAATCCACGCTGGCGCCAACCGGAGTTCCGGAACAGCTGTCCTTGGAATCCGCGATCCCGTCACCATCACTGTCTTTGTCCGCATCTTTTCTGCCGGCGCTGGCCTGTCCTTTGCCGCCGCCGAAATTGAACACCATGCCCACGGTGTAAAGCAGGTTGCTGTGGGTGTCGCCAAAGGCGATCAGGTGGCGGATATCGGCCCTCAGGGCCACCGCCTCGTTCAGGTAGTATTTGACACCGCCGCCGTAGTTGACCATGAAATCCGTGTCGTCGTCCAGATCAGGATTGGTGAATGTCAGGGTACCAAGGCCGGCCGCCACGTAGGGAACAAGATCTTTCTCAGGCACCAGGTTGCAGAAAAGGTCCAGCCTTCCGGTGAAGACATCCACGCTGAAATCCCCGGGCTGGGCTTCGGTGGGCGTGATGTTGAACGTCAGTTCGGTTCCCAGATGCCGGGTGAACTCATAACCCAGTCCAAGTCCGAAGGTGAACCCGTGGTCCAGTTCCTCGCCTGTTTCAAAAGGGTCCTGGTTGCCTTCGAAACCATGGCCTCCGATCATCGGTGATAAGAAAAACTGCCCGGCCTGGGGTCCGCTGTGTCCGTTCGCGGCAAAACCTGCCAGCATGACCACCATGGCCATGGCGCAATAAAATGATCGTTTCAGCATAATAACCTCCGTTCAATTAATAATGAGTAAGACCCGCCGATCCATGGCAGGCCGAAAGTGACAACCGGAGATGGCCGTGAAATGGCCACAGCCTTTACTGGCGTTGTTTTTTCACGGTATTCCGAAGTACGACGAAAATGTCTGACACCGCCATAAAACAACCCGGCATCTTCAATCATTTAACTCTATAGATCATCTGTTCCCGATAATCAAGACGACGGGCAAAATCAATCAGGCATTCCATGAGGATTTCACCATCGCCGTAGTGATCACTATGGATATAAAGGAGGCGGGGTCAGCCTCCGGCCCGTTTGACCTTGTAGCCCATGGCGAGGAGTTCTTTTTCCAGGGTATCCCTGTGGTCTCCCTGGATCTCGATGACGCCGTCTTTGACCGTCCCCCCGCATCCGCATTTCTGCTTCAGGGTCCTGGCCAGGCGGTCCAGAGGCTCACCCTGAAGGAGAATGCCGGTGACCAGGGTCACGCCCTTGCCTTTGCGCCCCTTGGTTTCACGGCAGAGCCGGACAATCCCATCGGTTTTCGGAACCGCAGTTTTTTTCCCGCAGACACAGTTTCCAGCTGGATTTCCGCAGCCGGGGCAGATTCTTCCGGTTTCACTGGAGTAAACCAGCACGCTGTTGGATTTTTGCTGTTTGGCAGCCATGGTCTCCTTTTTCGCTCCGTTCAGTGTTCCATGGAGATTTCCCCGATGGCGATCATCAGGTTGTCGTAACAGCTCCGGCAGGTGTAAAGACCGATGGCCGTGGGCGTTCCGATGATGTCCAGCCGGGTTTCCGGAGGAAACTCCCAGGCGTTTTGATGGCAGATCTGGCACAGGTTCCTGTCCGGGGCGACCAGGGTCTTCACCTGTTCGATGGCCTGCTGAAGTATGGTTCTGTTCATGGTTGTCCCCTGTGTTTCATGTGGTCCAGGACTGCCTTTGCAACGGCCCGCAACGATCACACCTTTGGGGAAAGGCGGGCCGGAAACCTGGATACCCGGCACTTTACATTTCTTCACTGAAAAATAAAAGCGGACCGTCAAAAAATGTGCTATTTTTTCACACGTTGTTCTTCGAAAAAAAGAATCGGGTTCTTTGCCTTTTACATCAATGGGTTAGTCCGAAAGACATCACAGCGAACCCTCACAGTCCGGACTGACCGCACCGTTTTATACAGGAATCGGCACGCCATGAAAGACAAACGGATAACATCCCTTTTTTCCACACTCACCCCGCCTGCCTTTAAAATTCAGAAAACCCTGATTCTCTTCTGCGCGGTGGCCCTGATCCTCTCCGCCTGCGGCAAAGACAAGGCCGCGGAAAAAAAAGGCAAGGGAGAAAGACCTCCGGCGCCTGTCACCGTGGCCGTGGTCACGGAAAAAAAGATCCCCGTTGAAATGGAGGGCTCCGGCCATGTGGAAGCCGGGCATTCCGTGGAGGTGCGCCCCCGGATCAGCGGACAGCTTCTGGCCGTTCACTTCCGGGAAGGCCAGGATGTCAGGAAAGGAGACCTTCTGTACACCGTGGACCCGGCTCCGTTCAAAGCGAAACTCGACCAGGCCCGGGCCGACCTTGAACGGGACAAAGCCAGACGCAACCTGGCAGCCCGCCAGGTAAAGCGTTACAAGGAGATTTCCGACAAAGGCTACCTTTCCATCGAGGAATACGAACGGCTCCAGAACGAGGTGGCCGTTCTCGACGCCACAATCAAGGCGGACCAGGCCGCCGTGGAAACGGCCCGGCTGAATTTGTCCTACTGCACCATCCGGGCGGAAATCGGTGGTGTGGTCGGTGAAACGTCCGTGGACCCGGGCAACCAGGTCTCTCCCAACGACAGCGCAGAGCTCACCTCCATCCGCCAGATGTCCAGTCTTGACGTGACCTTTTCCGTGCCCGAACAATTCGTTAACGACATCCGTTCGGCCATGGCCAAAGGCCGGGTGTCGGTCAGGGCCAGGGACGACGGGGTGTCGTCGCCTTCCGCCACGGGCGTTCTCACCTTCATTGACAACCGTATCGACTCGGCCACGGGCACCGTCACCCTCAAGGCCCGGTTTGACAACAACGAAAAAATTCTGTGGCCCGGCCAGTTCGTGCGGGTTGTGATGGGCCTGCCCCTTTCGGAACAGGGGCCGGTGATTCCGTCCCAGGCCATCCAGACCGGCCAGAAGGGCCTTTACGTGTATGTGGTGAACGGCAAGAAAACCGTGGGCATGCGAACCGTGAAACCCGGCCGGGCCGTGAACGGAGAGACGCTGATCCTCGAAGGCCTTGAACCGGGCGAGACCGTGGTGGTGCAAGGCCAGTTGAAACTGTCCGAAGGCGCGACGGTGACCATCGCCGACGACAAACAAAAAACGCCGGACACACCCACGCCCCAGGACAAAAAGGCGGCCCGGCCATGAACATCTCCCGGATTTTCATCGAACGGCCCGTGGCCACCATTCTCACCATGCTCGCCATTTTGTTCGGCGGCATGGTGGCCTACACCCGGCTTCCGGTGAATGAACTGCCCAACGTGGATTTCCCCACCATCGAGGTGTCCGCCAACCTGTCCGGCGCCAACCCGGAAACCATGGCCTCGGCCGTGGCCACCCCGCTGGAAAAAGAATTCTCCACCATCGCGGGCCTGGATTCCATGAGTTCCACCAGTTCCCTGGGCCGGAGCCGGATCACCCTCCAGTTTTCCATGGACCGGGACATCGACGCGGCGGCCCAGGACGTCCAGACGGCCATCGCCCGGGTCCAGAGGCTCCTGCCCAAGGACATGACCACGCCCCCCTCGTTCAGGAAAGTGGACCCGTCGAGCCAACCCATCCTGTTCATCGCCCTGAGCTCCACGACCCTTCCCCTGTCCACCGTGAACGAATACGCTGAAACCATCCTGTCCCAGCGGATCTCCATGATCAAAGGCGTGGCCCAGGTGAACATCTACGGTTCCCAGAAGTTCGCGGTGAGGATCTACCTGAATCCCGAAGCCCTCAGGGCCAAGGGCATCGGCCTTGACGAGGTGGAAAAGGCGGTGGCCTCGGCGAACGTGAACCTGCCCACGGGAACCCTTTACGGAAAACACAAAGCTTACACCATCAAAGCCACGGGTCAGCTCACCGAAGCCGAGAAATACAGGGGGCTTGTGGTGGCCTACCAGAACGGATCGCCGGTGAGACTGGGGGATCTGGGCGAGGTCCATGATAGTGTGGAAAACGACAAGACCGCCGCCTGGTACATGACGCCTGACACGAAAACCAGGGCCATCGTCCTGGCCATCCAGCGCCAGCCGGGCAGCAACACCATCGAGGTGGCGGACAATATCAAGCGGCTTCTTCCGGCTTTCGAAGCCCAGCTTCCGTCCTCGGTGCGCCTGAACACCATTTACGACCGGTCCCTTTCCATCAAGGAATCGGTCCACGACGTGATGTTCACCCTGTACTTGAGCATCGCCCTGGTGGTGCTGGTGATCTTCATCTTCCTTCAGAACGTCTCGGCCACAGCCATTCCGGCCCTGGCCGTGCCCCTGTCCATCGTGGGGACCTTCGCCGTGATGGACCTGATGGGTTACAGCATCGACAACCTGTCCCTCATGGCCCTGACCCTTTCCGTGGGGTTCGTGGTGGACGACGCCATCGTCATGCTGGAAAACGTGGTCCGTCACATGGAAATGGGCAAAAGCCGTTTGCAGGCGGCGCTTGACGGGTCCAGGGAAATCGGTTTCACCATCATCTCCATGACCCTGTCCCTGTGTGCCGTGTTCATCCCCCTGCTGTTCATGGAAGGGATTCTCGGTCGACTGTTCCGGGAATTCGCCGTGACCATCGGCGTGGCCATCCTGGTTTCCGGCTTCGTGTCCCTCAGCCTTTCCCCCATGCTGTGCAGCCTTGTCCTCCGGCACAGCGACAAAGAGGAACACGGCCCCCTCTACCGGTCTTTCGACCGGTTTTTCAACACCCTTCTGGCAATGTACGAACACAGCCTCACCTGGGTCCTGAAGCACAAAACCGCCACCCTGGTGTTTTCCTTCCTGCTTCTCGTTCTCACGGCCTACCTGTTCAAGGTGGTGCCCAAGGATTTCATCCCCAGCGGGGATTCGGGGCAGATGTTCGCCAGCACCGAGGTATCCCAGGGCACCTCCTTCGAGGCCGCGGTGGAACTCCAGCTGGCCGTGTCCGAAATCGTGCGTAACGATCCTTCGGTGGCCGCTTTCATGACAGCGGCCGGCGGAACGGGCGGCGCAGTTTCAGGAAGCGCGGGACGCATGAACATCCGGCTGAAACCAAGATCCGAGCGCAAGGAGAGCGTGGACCAGGTGATCCAGAGGCTCCGGAAAAAGCTCAACGCCGTGCCGGGCATCAACACCTTTCTCCGGAATCCCCCGTCCATCGACGTGGGCGGACGGTCCAGCAAGGCCCAGTACCAGTACACCCTCCAGGGTTCGGACATCGAAGAACTGGCCGGCTACGCCACGGCCCTCAAGGAACGTCTGGACAACCTGCCCGCCCTCCAGGACGTGGCCACGGATCTCGAGATGGTGAACCCTCAGGTCATGGTCCGCATCGACTACGACAAGGCGGCCTCTTTCGGGATCTCGGCGGAAACCATCGAAAACACCCTGAACAGCGCCTACAGCTCCAAGCAGATCTCCACCATCTACGCCCCCACCAACCAGTACGCAGTGATCATGGAGTTCGAGCCCCGGTTCCAGACCGATCCCGGTTCCCTGGCCCTGCTCTACATCCGGTCGAACGCCGGCAAACTCGTTCCTCTTTCCAGCGTGGCCCGCATCGAACAGAACGTGGGCCCCCTCACGGTCAACCACACCGGCCAGCTTCCCTCGGTGACCACGTCCTTCAACCTGAAACCCGGGGTGGCCCTGGGCGACGGGGTGAAAATGGTGGAGGACACGGCCCGAAGCCTGAATCTTCCCGCGTCCATCACGGGAAGTTTCCAGGGCACGGCCCAGCAGTTCCAAAAATCCATGAAGGGGATGTGGGTTCTTCTCGTCATGGCCATCGTGGTGATCTACATCGTGCTGGGCATTCTCTACGAAAGCTTCATCCATCCGGTCACGATCCTCTCCGGGCTGCCCTCCGCCGGGGTGGGGGCCCTTCTGACCCTCCTGATCTTCGGGGTGGATTTGAGCATCTACGCCTTTGTGGGAATCATCATGCTCATCGGCATCGTGAAGAAAAACGCCATCATGATGATCGACTTCGCCCTGTCAGCCCAGCGGGAGGAAGGCAAAAGCCCGGCAGACGCCATTTTTGAGGGTTGCATCCTGAGGTTCCGGCCCATCATGATGACCACCATGTCGGCCATCATGGGCACCCTGCCCATCGCGCTGGCCATCGGCGCCGGAGCGGAAACACGGCAGCCTCTGGGTCTTGCCGTGGTGGGCGGCCTGATCCTGTCCCAGGCCCTCACCCTGTACATCACGCCGGTGTTCTATCTGTTCATGGAGGATTTGAGAGCCCTGGGGGGAAAGATGTTTCGATAGCGAATCAAACTGAACGTCAGATGATTTGTTCCGCCCATGAACGGACGGCCTGGATGTGGAGGATCATGCGTTCTTCCGGGCTTTCCGGAACATCCAGCCCTTTTTCCCCGCAGTAGGCGGCGAGAACACGGTCCGTGTCGTTCCAGCTCAGATCCTCGTGGCCGCCCGAACCTTGGGCCACGGTGCGGACAGTGTGCAGGACCTCGCCGGTTTCCGAGGGATCGTTTGTGCTGTCATTCAGGTTTTCCATCAAATGCCACAACAGCTCCAGGTAACGGTCCGCCGCTTCCATGAAGGGAAAGGCCCCCTGCTCTTCCAGATAGGATCGGACGGTGCCCTCGTCATGAAACATCCCCTGACAGCCCTTGTCCGACCGGATCAGGGAAAAGCGCTCGGTGCCTGAAAAGCCCACGTGACGGCCAAGGGGGTAAAGACGGCAGACCAGGGGCCGATCCCCGTGGACGCCGCAGCCGTGACCGTCAAGGAAAGCACAGGTTCCGTCTTCGTTAAACTTCAGAGCCGTTCCGCCGGAGTCGGTGTACCGGTCCATGAATTCCGTGGTGCTAAGTTTCCTGTTCCGCGCCAGACGGGCGATTTCGTAAGGGTTCAGCTGAATGGTCTTCTCGCGGCAGCAGACCAGGCAGCGGCTGCACGCATACCCGAAAACCGAGTCGCGGTTTAATCCTGTTCTGAGGATCTCCAGGGTCATTGCCTGTCCCGTGATGTGAAGGGTCGAAGAAGCCGCCTTGGGGCCGGGCGGCGTGGGCATGATCAAGCTATACAAGTTCCCGCGTTCGCGGTCAAGCGTCTGGATGAACTTCGCGGTTTGTCATCACCGCGGCGATGTCATGTTCTGCGATCAGGTCCATGGCCTTGGCGATGGCCCGGTCGATTTCCTTTTTTGGCTCCAGCCCGGCGCCACCGTGGACGCCATAAAAAGAGGCGCCCTGGGATCTTAAAATCGCAGCGTCGCTCACCGAAAATCCGCCGCCCACAGACGAAGAAATCGATTTCATCCGGCACTTTTCCCCGGCCGTCTCGGTGGGTAAAAAATGATGATGGGGCTTGCCATGATGAATCTTTTCAGGCAGGCTAAAAAAAACAATAAGGTGTGACTGTTTGTGTTTGTGAAATCTTCCTCCGGCGGCCCTGCCGGGGGCCAATCAGATCGAACACTAATTACCCAAAATAGCAAACCACAAGGAGCCGTATGAACGACATCAGATTTGACGAAAGGGTCGCCATTGTCACGGGGGCAGGTTCTGGACTTGGACGCTGCTACGCCCTGGAATTCGCGAAACGGGGGGCCAAGGTCGTGGTGAACGATCCCGGCGGGGCCCTGGACGGATCGGGCAACAACGCCGCCGCGGCGGACAACGTGGTTGCCGAGATCACGGCCGCAGGTGGGAAAGCCGTGGCCAGCTACGACTCGGTGGCCAGTGTGGAAGGCGGAAAAAACATCGTGAAAACAGCCGTGGACGCCTTCGGGACTGTGGATATCCTGGTGAACAACGCGGGGATTTTAAGGGACAAGAGTTTTCTCAAACTCACCGAAGATGACTGGGATGCCGTGATGAACGTCCATGTGAAAGGAGCGTTCTGCGTAACCCAGCCCGCTTTCGCCGTGATGAAGGAAAAGGGCTACGGCCGCATCGTGAACACCACCTCCGGCGCCGGGCTTTACGGCAATTTCGGCCAGGCCAACTACATCGCGGCCAAGATGGCCCTGGTGGGTTTGATGAACAGCGTGGCCACCGAAGGAGCCAAGTCGAATATCCTGTGTAACTGCATCGCCCCGGTGGCGGCCAGCCGCATGACGGAAAACATCATGCCCCCGGACATGCTGGAGAAACTGAAACCCGAATTCATCGCCCCCCTGGTCCTTTTCCTCTGTTCCGAAAACAGCAAGACCAGCAAAATGATCTTCAACTGCGCCGCCGGCTGGTTCAGCCGCACGGAAATCCTCTGCGCCCAAGGCACGGTCATCGGCGACGGCAAACGGGCCATCACACCCGAAGAGGTGGCGGACTGCTGGGACATCATCGCAGGCCTCGAAAACGCCAGACCCCTTTCCAGTGTGGTGGAAAGTTTTTCGTATCTTTCCGGGGTGCTGTAACGAAACAGCCTATGCCTCCGGCGGTCCTGCCGGAGGCCAAACTTTTTGAAAAAGTTAGACAAAACAGGTTTTGAAACTTCCCTGGGACCGGTGTCTATCTTCTGCCGCAACATCCATTTCCAACCCGTTTGCCCAGCTTTTCAAACTTGTCCTCACGAAAGTGGGGAAGCTGGCCGCCGGCAGATCAAAAGAAAATTCTATTTCCCTTTCATGATCCGGCCGGCCACGCCTTTCCAGTCGATCTGATTGACCAGGATCTGGGAGCGGACCGGGTACCCGAATCGTTTAAGGTGGACCTCCATGTCTTCGGGGCTCATCTGGGGGTACCAGAAAGTCATGAACTGGATGGCCGAGGGCGGCAGGGAACGGTCCCAGTAATCGGGGTTGAACCGAGAAAGGGGCAGCCCCTGGCTTTTCCCGTTCACCCTGAAAACGATGTTGGAGTCGTGGCCCATACAGGCCTGAGCATCCATCTCACCTTCGGGAATCTGGGCGATCTCCTTTTTCAATTCCTGCAAAAGAATCTGGTCCGATGGCCGGAGCGCGTAATACTCCAGGTAGATGGCGGCCAGCTCTTTCACCGTCACCGGAATCCAGAAGGAGGGTCTGTCGGGGTTAAACACGATGACGGTGTAGCCCGAACTGCCGGGATTCTCGTAAACATGCACCCCGGCTGCGAGTTCCTCCCGGAAGGGGAAAACGATTCTCACCTCGTCCATTTTCGTGGCCGCCGCATTGATGGCCTTTTCACGTTTCGGGTCGTCGTTCAGGTTGCTGAAGTAGGAAAAGGTGCCATGAGGCATGGCCGCGGCATGAGTGGAGTTGATGGCAAAACCGTAATACGACGCCGAGGGCAGCTCCGCGGTCCAGACCCGTCCGTCTTTCATGAAAAGCTGGAAATAGAACGTCATGTCCGCCCGGGTTCCGTAATTGGCCCTGGACATCCGGTAATGGTCATCCCAGGAGCCTGTCACGTAGACCTGCATGTTAAACCCTTTGGACTGGGCCAGAATGGGAACGTTACGCCTGAACCATTCGGCCAGTTCAGACACGTTGGTCTTGAACCTAACCTCATCGGGTGTGGTCGTCGGGTTGATGTACTTGAACGCCCACTGGCCCGGTTTTTCACCCAGGAACTGGGACGATTCGTCCGCCGAAACGTAAGCGTGGGTCAGCAGAACACAGACGATCAACAGGTGCCGCAGGGTGTGTTTCATCTCAGTCATTTCCCGGTGAAGGTTCCCGTTTAAACGCTCGATCAAAAGGGGTTGCTTCCATTCGCATTCAAAACAAAAAGTTAAACCCGTCTTCGCTTCAATTGCTCTAGGGTTTGATCAGGATTTTTTCTACAGTCCATAACCGCATAAACTCTGACGATGCCATCATCCAGAAGATAATAGATGGCATAGGGAAACGTTTTTGACAGCAATCGATAATAACCGTCAATTTGAATATGTACACCAGCGTAGAGGATTAAAGATTCGATATCGGAAAACAATGTGTCAAGGAAATAAGCTCCCAAACCAGAGCCTTGCATCTCATAGAACTGAGCACCTTCACGCAAATCAGATTGTGCTTCATCAAGAATTTGAATTTTCATTTAAACTCTGAAAGCAATTCAGATTTAACGGTTTGCAAATCTTTGAAATGGGCCTGCCCCGTTCTCACACGCGCAGCCCGAGCCGCCAGAACCTCCCTGTGCCAGTCTGGAGATGGAATGTCATCAGCATTCCGCAGAAGATCATCCCAGATCTGATTGATGGCAACGAGCTTTTCGGTAATGGTCATTTTATCTAACGGCAATAAATTCTGCATTGTATCCCCTCGTCATTGTTCTAACCCAAACCATACATTTTTTTTGTGTTCCCGGCAACATGGGAATAAATCACAACGCCAAACAACCCCTATCGTTCCAGAAAAACCCTGACGCGCCCATCGTTTCCAAGGCATCTGAACCCTGAGCTGAAATGGAATCTTGTGTTCCAACGCCGTTGGACTTACAATGCCGCTTGTTCGCTTATCAACCCGCTTTCGAGCCGGGCATCACCATCGTTACCCCACATCCGGAGGCCCATGAATTTCCAGCACAACGACCTGACCCTCTGGGGCTGGAACGAATCGTTCCAGACCTTCGTCCAGACCACAGACCATGAAACCCTCGCCCGGGTCGCGGCGGTGGACCGGGAGATGCTGCTGCTCGTTGACGGTGACGGCGCTTATCGGGCAAAACTCACCGGGAATTTTCTTCACCGTCATACCTCCGGCCACCAGCTGCCCTGCGTGGGCGATTGGGTGGTTGTGGACAAACAGCCCGGAGGGGATTTCGGGATGGTTCACGCGGTTCTTGAACGGCGGACGTCCCTTCGCCGGAAGTCGGCGGGCGACGGTATCGACTGGCAGATGATCGCGGCCAACGTGGACACCGTGGTGATCGTCCAGTCCTGCCACACGGATTTCAACCTGAAACGCCTGGAACGCTACCTGGTCATGGTGATGGACGGCGGAGCCGAACCGTCCATCCTGCTCACCAAAACGGATCTTGTTTCCCCGGTCGTCATAGAAGCCCAGATCGCCGAGATCCGGGGGGCGGGCATCACCGCGCAGATTCACACCCTCTCCCACGTCACGGGCCAGGGTGTGGACGAGATGGAGCAGATGCTCGAACCCGGGAAAACCTACTGCTTCGTGGGCTCGTCCGGCGTGGGCAAAAGCACCCTGATCAACCGCCTCATGGGCCGGGCCGTCCAGGACACGAAAGAGGTCAGCGGAACGGGCGAAGGTCGGCACACCACGGTTCGCCGGGAGCTGATCCGGCTTCAGGGCGGTGCGCTTGTCATCGACACTCCGGGCATGCGGGAATTCGGCCTCCTGGGGGCGGACGAGGGTCTGGACCTGGGTTTTTCAGACATCACATCCCTGGCCGCCACATGCCGTTACCGGGATTGCAGCCACACGGACGAACCGGGCTGCGCGGTGATCGAGGCCGTGAATTCGGGGACGATCAGCCGTGGCCATTTCGACAACTACCTGAAACTCAAGGCGGAATCCGAATTCCACCAGATGTCCTACGTGGAAAAGCGCAAAAAAGACAAAGACTTCGGCCGGTACATCAAATCGGTGAAAAAATCCCTCAAACGATAGCCCCATCCGCACCACCCTTGTTCGCCGAAAACCCTTGACCTCGTAAAAGAACCGTGCCCTGGCCCTGACACGGCCATGGGGCCCGGTCCGGCTCCGGCCCCATTAAGGGGTTGACAACCGGCCTCCTGAAGCATAGATGAAAGCCGGGCGGAGGGACATAGGGGGGGACGCCGACAGAAAAACCGGACTGCACGCGTGAAACGATTCTTCCTATCCTTTAGGAATTCTGAAGCGAACCTGGTTTCATCAGCCCTGAATTTGGAACGCCCGCTTGAAACGCCGGAAGTGCGAAAGCGCCAAAGGCCGCAGGTCAATGCGGGCGACACGGGAAACAACAGGTTTTAATCACGGAGGTTGTCATTTGGAAAATTTCAGCGCATTGTTAAACACCATCAACAGCTATGTCTGGGGGGCGCCCACCCTGGTTCTTCTCGTGGGAACCGGCCTTTGGCTCACCCTGGTTCTCAGGGGACTCCAGTTCAGCCAGCTTTTTCATTCGCTTCACCTGGCGTTCATCAAACGAAAGGAAAAAACTGACGAGGAAGGCGACATCTCCCACTTCCAGGCCCTGATGACCGCCCTGTCGGCCACCGTGGGAACCGGCAACATCGCCGGTGTGGCCACGGCCATTGCCGCCGGAGGCCCGGGGGCCATGTTCTGGATGTGGGTCACCGGTTTCGTGGGCATGGCCACCAAATACGCCGAGGCGGTTCTCGCCGTCCATTACAGGGAAAAAGACGAAAACGGCAACATGTGCGGCGGACCGATGTACTACATCAAAAACGGTCTCGGCTGGAAATGGATGGGGGTTCTCTTCGCCGTGTTCGCGTCGGTGGCCGCCTTCGGCATCGGCAACATGGTTCAGTCCAATTCCGTGGCCGAAGCCGTCAAGGCGACGTTCAGCGTGCCGACCTGGGCCACCGGCCTTGTCATCATGGCCTTCACCGCCCTTGTCATCCTCGGGGGAATCAAAAGCATCGGCCGCGTCACCTCCGTGCTTGTTCCCGTGATGATCGTGTTCTATGTGGCGGGCGCCCTCGTGATACTCGTCATGTTCATGGACAAGCTGCCCGAGGCCTTCGCCCTGATTTTCAGGCAGGCTTTCACCCCGACAGCGGCTTCCGGTGGCTTTCTCGGGTCGAGCGTCATGCTCGCGGCCAGGATGGGCATTGCCCGGGGCGTTTTTTCCAACGAATCGGGACTCGGAAGCGCCCCCATCGCCGCAGCAGCCGCCAAAACAAAACACCCCGTCACCCAGGCCCTGGTATCCATGACCCAGACCTTCATCGACACCATCATCGTCTGTTCCATGACCGGCCTTGTGCTGATCGTCACAGGTGTCTGGAACTCCGGCAAGACAGGGGCCGAGCTGACCACCATGGCGTTCCAGTCCGCCATTCCCGGCGGGGCGATGATCGTGACCCTCGGCATCATCCTTTTCGCCTATTCGACCATCCTGGGCTGGTGTTACTACGGGGAAAAGTCCATGGAGTTTTTGTTCGGAGAAAAAGCGGTTCTCCCTTACCGGCTCGTGTTTGTCGTGTTCATCATCGTCGGAGCGACCATGAAGCTGGACATGGCCTGGACCCTGGCGGACATCTTCAACGGACTGATGGCTCTCCCCAACCTGGTGGCCCTTCTCCTGCTGACCCCGGTCATCACGAAAATAACACGACACTACCTTGACGAGGTCAAAAAAGGCCAGTAGCCGTCACAACCTGAACGATGCGCCAGCCCCCCCCGTATCTTTGATGGGGGGGGGTGCTGGCGTCCGTCAAAATCCTTCCCTGACTTCAACGAGAATTACCGGAACCGGTAAACCGGCATTGCATTTGAATCCATGGCAGGGTAAAATGCTTCCGTTGTTGAATAATCCGTTAAACGTAAAAATGACCGTCCTTTGAGAAGGCCCCATCCCGGCAGAAGATCGCCATTTTCTGGGTGTGGATTCCCGGGCCTATCATGACTCCCGTTGCCGCAAGGCCATATCATGCGTCCTGACCGTGACAGCGGGTTTCGAGCGAAACCATTATAAAATTATACAAGACGGGGAGTTTGCCATGGCATCGGGGGGAAACACAGGGATTCCGGGCAAAGAAAAAATATTCAAAATCACGGGCCTGGTGACTCTGGCGCTTTTGATCTCGGGGGTGGGCCTGGGCGTCATGGCTGTGGACCGCGCGGACAGGAACATGAGAAAAAGCCTGATCCAGCAAGCCCGCCTTGTGGCCCAGTCCATCAACAGTGACCGGCTCATGGAACTGAAGGGTTCGAAAGCCGATCTGGCATCACCACCCTGGCTACGTCTCAAGGAACAACTGGCCGCTGTCAGGGAAAACGCCCCCCACTGCCGGTCCGTCTACCTTCTGGGACGTACACCCCAAAACCAGCTTTTCTTTCTTGTGCATGACGGTTTGTCCTCTTTCCCCAATCAACGACAGCCCGGGGAAATCCACCATGACGCACCAAAAATCTTTCTCGACGTGTTCAATTCCGGGCAGGAAACGGTCCATGGACCGTACACCAACCGTTGGGGGGCCTGGGTCACCGCCTTGACGCCTGTTCTGGACCACAAAGGAGGCATCCGCGCCCTGCTCTGCATGGATATCGAAGCCCGAACCTGGAAGCGGGACGCTTTCATGTCGGCATGGCCTGTGGTTCTGCTCGTCCTGGCCCTCCTGGCTTTTATGTCCCTCTGGGTCTGGACCAAAACGGCAAGCGCCTTACCCAGAAACTGGGATCCATTGATAAAACGCCATGCAGCCCCAGTGATGGTGTTCCTGTCGGGCATGGCCCTGACCCTGTTCGCCGCGTGGAACACGGTGGACCAGGAACGTTACGCCAAAAAAAACACGTTCTTCCAGATGGCGGCGGGACAGACAGCCACCATCGCCCAACAAATCAAAAACATTCGAGATATTGAACTGGAAGGCCTTGCCAGGTTCTTCGAGCAATCCGAACATGTGTCTTGGAATGAATTTCTCAGGTACTCGGAATACCTTGTCAGAAACCCGGCGGTCAAGGCCTGGGAATGGATTCCGCAGGTCTCCCGGAATGAAATAAAACGCTATGAAACAGACGCCCGTCTCGCCTTTTTCCATGATTACATGATCTGGGAGAAGGACGCCACAGGCCGGCCTGTTCCCGTGTCCGACCGCAAGGTCTACTATCCCGTCTATTTCGCCACACCTGTTTCAGGCAACGAAAAAGCCCTGGGTTTCGACCTGGCATCGGAACCTGTCAGGGGCAAAGCGCTTTCACAGGCATTGACGACAGGCCTTCCCACGGCGACTGGAACGATCCAACTGGTTCAGGGGACCTCTTCACGGAAAGGCATTCTGATTTTTCGTCCTGTGTTCGAGAACCTCTCCGAAACAAAGAAAATCCGGGGCTTCGCCCTGGCCGTTCTCCAGCTGGACTCCCTTCTTGAATGCGCCTCCGCAACCCCCTCGATTCATCTGGGCCTTCAAATCCTCCAGGCCGGTTCTCCGAAAACTGAACCCGGGGCCTCCTGCTGCGACGAGTTTCCCTTTAATCCGGATTTTTATCTTGCCCGGCCGGTCCTTGCCTTTGGCCGTGTTTTCATGATCACCGCCCACGGGGACAATCAATTTCACTCCTTCTATCCGGCCCGTGCCGGCTTGACAACCTTCGTCACGGGTTTTGTTCTCACCCTGTCGCTCATCATGGCCCTTTTCACGGTCCTGAGACGCCGTGAACAACTGGAGCGGCTGGTGGCCGAACGGACAGAGAACCTTTGCCGAAGTGAAGAAGAGCAGCGGCTTCTCTCCGAGCATGCCGTGGCGGCCATCGCGGTTCACGAGATCGTTCTCGACGACTGCGGAACCCCGGTGGATTACGTTTTCCTTTCAACCAACCCGGCCTTTGAAACCCATACCGGCCTGAAGGCCTCCGAGGTCCTTGGCAAAAAAGTCACCGAGGTTCTGCCCGGGATCGAAAACGCCCCGTTCATCGGAATTTACGGCAAAGTGGCCCTGACCGGAGAAGCGGTAAACTTCGAACAGTACTCCGAAGCCCTGGGCCGCCATTACATCATCAACGCCTACCGCCTGAGCGAAAAACGCTTCGCCACGATTTTCACAGACATCAGCGAGCAGAAAAAATCGGAAAAGGAACTCCGGGACGCCAACGAGCGCCTGATGAGCGTCCTGAACAGCATGGACACCTGCGTGTACGTGTCGGATTTCGATTCCTACGAACTGCTTTTCGTCAATGATCATGCCCAACGATTGTGGGGCGACATCCTGGGGAAACAGTGCTTCAAGGCCATCCAGGGACTGGACGAACCCTGCCCTTTCTGCAAGAACGACCGGCTCCGGGACGACCGGGGAAACCCGGCGGGAGTATTCCAGTGGGAGTACCGGAACAACCGCAACGGGAGATGGTACGATGTCCGGGACTACGCCATTCAATGGACAGACGGCCGGCTGGTGAAAATGCAGATCGCCCTGGACGTGACCGAAAGAAAAAGGACGGAAACCGAACTGGAACGAAGCAGGGAACAGTTCGAACTGGCGGTCCAGGGTTCCAACGACGGCATCTGGGACTGGGACTTAAGGACCAACAGCCTTTACCTGTCACCCAAATGGAAAGAACAGCTGGGTTACAGGGACGGCGAGCTGCCCAACCATTTCGACTCCTTCACCCACAACCTCCATCCCGATGACGCGCCCCGGGTGCTGGCCCATGTAAAAACCTACCTGGCCGGGCAGGAACGCCGCTATGAACACGAATTCCGCATGCGGCACAAGGACGGTTCCTGGCGCTGGATGCTGGCTCGTGGTGAAGCCGTGCGAGGTCCGGACGGCAAACCACTGAGAATGGCCGGTTCCCATACCGACATCACCGACAGGAAGCGGACCGAAGAAGTGCTGGTCCGGACAAACCGCCAGCTGGAAGACGCCATCAAACGGGCCAACAAGATGGCCATCCAGGCTGAAATGGCCAGCATCGCCAAAAGCGAGTTCCTGGCCAACATGAGCCATGAAATCAGGACACCCATGAACGGGGTCATCGGCATGACGGCCCTTTTGCTCGACACCGCCCTGGACAGCGAGCAGAAACGCTATGCCGAAACCATCGCCGCCAGCGGGGAGGCCCTCCTGATCCTGATCAACGACATTCTGGATTTTTCCAAAATTGAGGCCGGCAAACTGGAACTGGAAACTCTGGATTTCGATCTATCTGTCCTTCTGGAGGATTTTGCCGCCTCGCTGGCCGTCAAAGCCCATGAAAAGGGGATCGAACTCCTGTGCTCCGCAGAACCGGACGTGCCCGTCCTGCTCAGGGGCGATCCCGGGCGCCTTCGCCAGATTCTCACCAACCTGGCCGGAAACGCCATCAAGTTCACGTCTGACGGCGAAGTGGAAATCCTTGTGCGGCTGAAATCCGGTCCGAATCAGGACCAGGTTTCAGATTCGGGCGACAACTTAGTGCTCGAGTTTACCGTTCGCGACACCGGCATAGGGATTGCACCGGACAAGCAGGACATCCTTTTCGAAAAATTCACCCAGGCGGACGCCTCCACTACCCGGAAATTTGGTGGAACCGGGCTGGGCCTGGCGATTTCCAGGCAACTGGTCGAGCTGATGGGCGGGAGGATCGGCGTACACAGCGAGGACGGTCGGGGATCAGAGTTCTGGTTTACCGTCCCGTTTCAAAAACAGCGGGGCGCCGGCCGGCATGAAAACCCGGACCCGGACAAGCTGAAAGATGTCCGGGTGCTCATCGTGGACGACAACGAAACAAACCGCCACATTCTCTCGAAAAGACTCACCGCCTGGTCCATGAGACCCGAAGAGGCGGAAGACGGCCCCCGCGCTCTCAAAGCCCTTTACCGGGCCCTGGATGAGCGGGACCCGTATCGCATCGCCATTATCGACATGCGAATGCCGGGGATGAACGGCGAAGCCTTGGGCCGTGCCATCAAAGCCGACCCGGGCCTTTCCATGACCCGCCTGGTGGTGCAGACCTCCATGGCGGCAAGGGGTGACGCCCGGCATTTCGCGGACATCGGTTTTGCCGGTTATCTGACCAAACCCGTTCGTCACAATGAGCTGAAAAATCTTCTGGCCCTTGTCCATGAGGATTCGGCCGGTCCGGCCACGGCCCACCGGCCCATTGAGACACGGCATACCGCCATGGAAGCCATGCCAAGGGCCGGGTTTGGAAAAGGACGGATTCTCCTGGCCGAAGACAACCTGACCAACCAGCAGGTGGCCCTGGAGCTTCTTAAAAAACTGGGGTTTACCGCCGATGCGGTGGAAGATGGCCGGGCTGTGCTCAAGGCCCTTGAAACGAAAACCTATGACCTGGTCCTCATGGATTGCCAGATGCCGGACATGGACGGCTTCGAAGCCACACGCCGGATCCGGGCAAGCCGCGCCCCTTACCGGAACATTCCCGTCATCGCCCTCACGGCCCATGCCATGAAAAGCGACCGCCAGAAATGCCTGGAAGCGGGCATGAACGACCATGTGGCCAAACCCGTGGGGGCCAAAGTCCTGATGGGCGTCCTGGAGTCATGGCTTTACCCTGGAGACGTTCCAAAACACTCCGGCCCTGGACATGACGTTGTGGCAACACCCGAAGCACCCCCTTCGGTTTCGCCGGTCTGGGACAGGGCGGGCATGATGGAGCGCATGAACCACGACACGGACATGGCGGAAAAAGTCATGAAGGGATTCCTTTCGGACATCCCCAGGCAACTGGAAACCCTGAAATCGCGAATTGAAGCCGAAGATTTCGTCGGAATGGAACGGCAGGCCCACACCCTCAAGGGCGCCGCCTCGGTGGTTGGGGGAGAGACCCTGGCGGCCTTCGCTTTGAAACTGGAAAAAATGGGGGAGGAACGGGACATGAACGCCGCCAGGGCGATCATGAACCACCTTGAAACCGAATTCGAACGATTGAAACAAGCCATGGAAAGGTGAAACGATGCCGGATGATCTGAAAAACAGGGAAAAGTTTTACAGGGACCTGTTCGAGAACAGCCTGGACGGCTTCGTCATGGTGGATATCCACAGCCGGATTGTCGAAGCCAATCAGGCCTATTGCCGTATGCTGGACTACACCCTTTCCGAACTCAGGGCCAAAAAGGATTTTTACGAAATCACACCGCCTGAATGGCGGGAACGGGAGCGGACGGAGTTCTGGGAAAAACGCCTTCTAAAAGAGGGCTATTCGGGAGTGTACCAGAAAGAATACATCCGGAAGGACGGCAGCCGCTTTCCCGTGGAACTCAGGGCCTATTCGGTTCTGGACGACCAGGGTTCCGTCGAGTACCTCTGGGCCATCGTCCGGGACATCACCGAGGTGAAACGGACGGAAAAGGAGCTGAAGGACAGCCGAGACCTCCTGGAAATTACCCAGGAGCTCTCCAGGGTCGGAGGCTGGGTCTTCGACACAAACCAGCGGCAGATGACCTGGACCGATGAAGCCTACCGGCTGCACGGCATTGACCCAGGCGTTGTTCCCGAAGGATTCCAAGATCTTGTGGCATGGAGCCTTTCCTGTTACCCGGATGAGGCCCGGCCCCTGATCCGGGAGGCATTTGAGCGCTGTGTCGAAAACGGAACTCCCTACAGGCTGGAACTCCCTTTCCACACGAAAGACGGCCGGACCTTCTGGGTGGCGACCATGGGCAAGGCGGTGTTCGAAAACGGCCGTGTCGTCAAAGTCATGGGCAACATCATGGACATCACCGAAAGAAAGCGGGCCGAGGAGGCGATCCGGTCCGAGCTGGTGGCCCAGCGCAGCCTGGACAGGGCGAACAACCGGGTGGAGTACATCCTTAACGCCATCCATGACGGGCTCTGGGAAAACAACTTCAAAACAGGAGAATTCCAGTTCAGCGACAGGATCTTCACCATGCTGGGGTACGAGCCCATCCGGGGACGGGAAGGTTTCGACTTTCTCATGACCAAGGTCCACCCGGACGACCGGGACCTTCTCAATCAGGCGGTGGAGAATCTGATCAACGCCGGACCGGACGGCGACACCTGGAACGCCAACTTCCGCATGCTGGCAAAGGACGGGGCCTGGCGCCACATCCTGTCCCGGGGCGGTTGCGTGGCCCGTGACGAGCAGGGAAAAGGCTACCACATCGTGGGGGTCCACACGGACATCACCGAACTGAAACAGACGGAAGAGGCCCTCAAGGAAAACGAGAAAAAATACAGACTCCTTGTGGACCGGCTTCCGGATTTCGTGATCCGTTTTGACCGGGAAGGCCGCCATCTGTTCGTCTCGGACAACATCCGGGAGCTGACCGGCATCCCCGCCGAGGATTTCATCGGCAAAACCCGCAAGGACATGGCTGCCGGAACCGGCGACCATCTATTCTGGGAACAGTCCATCGACCAGGTCCTCACCACGGGTGAGCCCATGGAAACCGAATTTACATACCGGGACGCCAAGGGGATGGAAAAGATTTACAACTGGCGCCTGGCCCCTGAACGTGACGACAGCGGCAACATCCAGTCGGTACTGTCCATCTGCCGGGACATCACCGAGCACCGTAAAATTGAAAACGATTACCGGACCCTTTTCCGGGAAATGCTCGATGGGTTTTCTCTTCACGAAATCATCTGCGACAGGGACGGCACTCCGGTCGACTACCGTTTTCTGGCCGTCAACCCCGCCTTTGAACGGATGACCGGGCTAAAGGCCGAGCAGGTGCTGGGACGGACCGTTCTGGAAGTGTTTCCCGACACCGAGCCGCATTGGATCGAGACATACGGCAACGTGGCCCTGACCGGAGAACCGGTTTTTTTCGAAAACGTCAGCCGCGCGCTGGACAAGTATTTCGAGGTCACGGCTTTCCGCCCCGCGTTCGGCCAGTTCGCCTGCATCTTTTCCGACATCAGCAAACGGAAAAGGGCGGAGAGAGAAATCCTCCGGCAGAGCCGGGTGCTGTCCGCCATCAACGGCGTCTTCCGCCAGACTTTGAACGCCTCAAGTGAAGAGGAGGTGGCGAGAATCTGCCTGAATCTGGCCCAGGAAGTCACCGGAAGCCGAATCGGGTTCATCGGTGAAACCGACGGCCAGGACAGGTTCAACACCCTCACCGTCAATCACCAGGGCTGGCTCAGGCACGACAAGCAGGATGTGAACAAAATCAACGGCATGGCGATTCGAGGCATCTGGGGCCGGGTGATCCGGGAAGGCAGGGGGTGTTTCACCAACGAGCCCTCCAGCCACCCGGACTGGCTGGACATCCCCGAAGACCATCCGGACATCCAATCGTTTTTAGGGGTGCCCCTGTTCCGGGGGGATCAGGTTTTCGGTATGATCGCCGTAGGCAACAACCCGGACGGTTACACCGACGACCATCTCAAGGACCTGGAGAACCTGTCCTTCGCCTTCGTGGAATCCCTGAACCGCTGGAGAACGGAAAAAACGGTCAGGACAAGCCAGCAGACCCTGAGCTCCCTGTTCAACGCCATCCGCGAATCGGTCTGCTTTCTTGACAGGGACGGCAAAATTCTGGCCGTGAACAGGACATTCGCCAGCCGGCTGAACCGCCAGGTGGAGGACTGTGTGGGCCGTTCGGTGTACAGCCTGCTCCCGCCGGATGTGGCTGAAAAACGAAAAACATTCATGGACGCCGTCATCCGCTCGGGAGAACCGAACGAATTCACGGATCAGAGGGACAACCGCGTGTTTCTCCACAACATGTGGCCGGTCAAAAACACCGATGGCACGGTTGACTGCCTGGCCATCTTTTCCGTGGACGTCACGGACATCAAACGGGCCGAGGCGGAAAAAGAGCGGCTCCAGTCCCAGCTGAACCAGGCCCAGAAAATGGAATCCGTGGGACGGCTTGCAGGCGGTGTGGCCCACGATTTCAACAACATGATGGGGGTGATTCTCGGCCACACGGACATGATCCTCGACCAGATGCCGGAAACCCACCCCCTTCACCGGGATCTGGTTGAAATCCAGAAAGCGGCCCAACGGTCGGCCGGCCTCACCCAGCAGCTCCTGGCCTTTGCCCGGAAGCAGACGGTGTCGCCACGCCCCATGAACCTGAACGACACGGTGGAAGGCATGCTGAAGATGCTGAGGCGGCTGATCGGAGAGGATGTGGATCTCGAATGGATTCCCGGGGGCCGGCTGGGAGCGGTGCTGATGGACCCCAGCCAGATCGACCAGATCCTGGTGAACCTCTGTGTCAACGCCCGGGACGCCCTCGGCGATTTCGGGAAAGTCTCCATCGAAACAGCCATGGCGTCTTTCGACCAGGCCTACTGTGAGGCCCGTCCCGATTTCATTCCCGGGGATTACGTGATGCTTTCCGTGAGCGACAACGGATCCGGCATGGAAAAGGAGACTATCGCCCGCCTGTTCGAGCCGTTCTTTACCACCAAGGAGCTGGGCAAGGGAACAGGCCTGGGCCTTTCCACCGTCTACGGCATCGTCCGTCAGAACAACGGTTTCATCAGCGTGCACAGCGTAAGGGGCCAGGGCACAAGTTTCAAGATCTACCTGCCGCTTCACACCCCCAAGACGGTTGACGTGAATGCCCCTTCGGCCGAACAGCCCGTGGCCCCAGGCAACGGGACCATTCTGCTTGTGGAAGACGAACCGGCGATTCTCAACATGACGGCCCTGATGCTGAGGCACCATGGTTACCAGGTGCTCACCGCCCCGACGCCCGGCGAGGCCATGAAAATCGCTGCGGAGTATCCCGAAAGAATCCACCTGCTCATGACCGACGTGATCATGCCTGAAATGAACGGCCGGGATCTGGCGCGAAATATCCTGACCCTTTACCCGGACATCCAGCGTCTTTTCATGTCAGGCTACACAGCGGACGTCATCGCCCACCACGGCGTTCTGGACAAAGGGGTCCATTTCATCCAGAAACCTTTCACCATGCGGGAACTGGCGCAAAAAGTAAGGATCGCGCTGGACCGGAACGCTTAGGGCCAGACGGCGCCCAGCTGACGGCCCACGTCGATGGCCGAGGTGACGGCATCTTCGTGGAGGCCGTAGCCGAAGTGTGAGCCGCAGTAGTAGGTGTTGTTCTTCCCGTTCAAGGACGGCAGGTCTTTGATCGTCCGGGAGGATCGTTTGTCGTAGACCGGCGTTCGGAATACTTTCTTGAACTCGATTTTGTCCGGATCAATGGCGATGTTCGGATGCTGGCAGCCGATGTAGTCGCTGTCATCGGGCACCCCGTTCTGGAACCGGTAGTGGGCGTTGATCGACGTGTTGATTCTGCCGTTTTCATCCGTATAAAGGTAGCTGTACATGGCCCAGCGATCTTCGGGCGGGTAGTTCGTTTTGTCCGTGTGAACGATAACGAGGCCGTCGTTGTATCGCCAGGGTGACAGGAGCCTT
This sequence comes from uncultured Desulforapulum sp., assembly GCA_964637565.1. GTDB lineage: Bacteria > Desulfobacterota > Desulfobacteria > Desulfobacterales > Desulfolunaceae > DYJE01. The sequence goes on along the minus strand of CAZWTY010000021.1, from coordinate 21,011 downwards.
ATCTCGTCCGGGGTGGGGTCGGCCAGAAGACCCAGGGCCGTATCGGCCGGACAGGCAAAAATCACCTTGTCAAAGGTGTGTTCCGAGTGGTCCGCCAGGGTCAGGGTGACGTTTCGGCCGTTTCTTGTAACCGAGTCGATGGCGGCACCTTTGATGATCCGGTCCTTGAAGGGTGCGGCCAGTTTTTCAATATACACCCGGGTTTTGCAGGGATACAGCCGCCACGAGGCGAATTTGAGGGGTGAGCCGATCTGTTTTTCAATCTTGGCCACGGCAAATTCGGACGGGGCGTCCATCAGTTCATCCCAGAGCATGGACGTCATGATACAGATGGGAAAAATGGCCAGTTTCAACAGGTCTCCCGTTAACGCCGGGCAGAATGCCAGGGCCTGCCTGAGGGTGAGGCCCGCAAGGCGGCCCTTCCGGTAGTGGCGGACCAGCTTGATGTAGTTCCACAGAACGATTGCCTGGTGCACCGACGATCTGACATTTTTTCCGCTGAATGTCGATCTCGGCTTGGTCAGATCGCAGCTCAGGTAGTAATTCCGCCGGGTGTTCATGTTCCGGAAGGACTGGCTGAGTCCTTCCATGGGCCGGGTGCTGAGCCGGATGCCAAGCTTTTTCAAAAGCGCGGCAAAGTTGGGGTAAAGGAGCGGGGACCAGAAAAACACGCTGATATCGATTTCCTCGCCTGTTTTTGTATCGAGGGTGTAGACGTTGCCCCCCAGCCTGCTTTCCTTTTCAAAGAGGGTCACAGCGTGCCGGTCATGCAGAAGGTAGCCTGCGGTGAGTCCGGCCACGCCGCCGCCGATGATTGCAATGCTTTCAGCCATGAACGTTCTCCTTTTCCGTGAGGGTCATACCCATGAGCTGATCAGGCGGGTGATAAGGCCGTGGCCCACGGGAAACAGCCGGACCAGGATATCCCCCGAACGCGCATCCGGGCCGATCAGAACCCGCCGTTTGTTTTTTTTGATGCCCCGGACAATGGCTTTCGCCGTCGAATCCGCTGTGGACATGGAATATTTTTCAAAGAAGTTGTTGAATTCCTGGTGGCTCTTTTTTCGGGGTGTGCCGCCAAATCGCGCCCGTTTGGCGAAATCCGTTTTCACGCCGCCGGGGTACACGGTCATCACGCGGATCGCCGTGTCGTGGAGTTCATGGGCCAGGGCTTCGGAAAAGCCCCGGACGGCGAATTTGGCCGCATTGTACGACGAGAGATGGGGCATGGGCAGCATGCCGAACACGCTGGACATATTGACAATAAGGGCTTCGGGAGACCGCCGCAGGTAGGGGATGAAAAACTTGCTGCCGTAAAGAACCCCCCAGAAATTGATGCCCATCAGCCACTCGTAATCCTCGATGCTGTGGTCTTCAACCGAGGACACGACGGCCACCCCGGCATTGTTGATGACCATGTCCACCCCGCCCAGGGCCTGGACCACGGTGTCGGGGTAGGCTTCCATGCGTTGCCGGTCCGAGACGTCGAGGATATCGCTGTGAACCTTTGCGCCCCGAAGGGCCAGCTGCCGCCGCGTTTCCTCGAGGGCTTCCCGGTCGATGTCCGAGATGGCCAGGGCGCAGCCCTCGTCGGCCAGCCGCAAGGCCAGGGCCCGGCCGATGCCGCCGCCCGCACCGGTGATCACCACGGTTTTATGGTTCAGTGTTTTCATGGCAGGCCTCACAGAAAAGGGTTGTCTCGTTCGAGAATGTGGATGGCCATGGAGGCTTCCCCCATGCCGATAAATCCCCCGCCGTTTTCGGCCAGGGCGATCCTGGGCCGGGCCACTTGGCGCTTTCCGGCCTCACCTCGAAGCTGGGTCACCAGTTCATGGATCTGGGCAAGGCCCGACGCGCCGATGGGGTGCCCCCGGGAGATCAGCCCGCCGCTGGGATTCAGGGGCAATCGGCCGGAAAGGGCCGACTGCCCCGTTTCGGCAAACACGCCGCCCTCACCTTCCGGGCAGAAACCGAGCTGCTCCGCCTGATACACCTCCCCAAAAACCGTGGCGTCATGGATTTCAGCCACGTCAACATCGTCCGGGCCGATTCCGGCGGCGGCATAGGCTTTCCGGGAGGTTCTTCTTGAAATATCGCTTTCACCGAAAAGCCTGCCGGACTGCATCTCCGAGGCTCGGATCCGGATGGCCCGAGGGGTGGGATGTTTTTTAAGAAAGGCGCCGGAGCAGACAAGGGCCGCGGCGGCCCCGTCACCGATGGGCGCACACATGGCCCGGGTCAGGGGATAGGACACGACCCTGTCCGCCAGCACCTGGTCGATGGTCATGGGGAAGGTGTACTGGGCCAGGGGATTCAAGGCCGAGTTGTTATGGGATTTGGCGGCCACGGCGGCCAGCTGCCGCTGGGTCAGACCGTATCTTTCCATGTGCATTCGGGCGCCGGCGGCATACAGGTCCATAAACGACGAATGGCCGCCTTTTTTTTCAGGCGAGGCTTTTTCAGCCCGTTTGTGTTCGGCATTCTTTTGCTCGTTCAGGGCCTTCACAAACTGGGCGATGATCTCCACATCCGCGCCGGATGCAAAGGAGGTCATCACTTTCACCCGGTCTTCGTCGTAGACTTTTTCAGCCCCGATGGCGAGGGCGCAGTCCACCATCCCGGCCCGGATGGCCGTGACCGCAGAATGGAGCGCGGTGCTTCCCCCGGCGCAGCCGTTTTCCACATTGATGATGGACATGCCGTCCAGCCCGTTGGCCGACAGGGCCACCTGCCCTCGGATGCAATGCTGGCCGGAGAACAGGCCCCACAGGGAATTGGCGAACCAGGCCGCCTCGATGCTGTCTTTTTCGATGCCGCCGTCTTTCAAGGCAAGGGCAAGGGCCTCTCCGGCAAGATCTTTGATCGAACGGTCAGGATACCGGTCGAATTTGATCATCCCGATTCCGATGATGTACACAGGATCTGACATGGCGTTTTCCTTCTTACGTTCGTTAAAATTGCCTGGGCGGGTGGGGCGTATCCCGGTCCAGCCACCTGAAGTACCGGTAGAATTCAATGAACCCGGAAATCTCGATGGCCCCTTCCGGGCAGATCGCCGTGCAGGCGCCGCAGGACACGCACAACGATTCCACTCCTTTGATCATCATCGGTCGCTTGTCGCGGCTTCCCACAATGGCCCCCGTAAAGCAGGCTTGTTCGCAGAGGCCGCAGCCCTTGCATTTGTCTTCGTCAAAGACAACGGCGCCGTGCTTCAGGTGGGTGCCGATCAGATTGAGTTTTTCCACACAAACCAGTTCTTTCAAGGTCAATGATTCAGGCACCTTCGCCTCCTCGTTTTCAGGACACAATGTTAAAACGACCGTCCATACCGAACCAGTCGGTTTTCTTGGTTTCCCTCACCACATAACCGTCCGGGGTTCCCACCGGATGGCCGATGGCGATGGAGGTGACCAGGCTGTAGGGGTAATGGATATTCAGGCGTTTTTTCCATTTCCGGCGGTTTGGTCCCTTGAACAGCAGTTTGGAAAAACTGATCCAGCAGGTACCGAGCCCGTAGCTGTGAGCCACCAGGTCAAGGGTCATCCCCGTGATGCCGACCTCGATGGCCGAATCCCCCGGCGCCCGTTTGTCGGCGAGCATGAGGATCACCGTCGGTGCGCCGTGAAAAATTCCGGCTTTCCCTTCGGCAATCAGATGGGAGGCGATAAAGGGAATGGGATGGGTGTTGCTGGGGTCCAGCCTCTGAAGGATCCGGGTCAGCCAGGATTTGATCGTCGAATGGCTGATCAGATAGTAAAACCAGCGGGAGATGAAGCGGCAGACCTTCAGGATATCGGCTTCCATTTCTTTCAGCATGTCCGGGTCCTGGACCACGATGAATTTCCAGGTCTGCCCGTTTCCGGCCGACGGGGCGAATCGGGCGGCCTCGAGGAGCCGCTTGACAATGTATTGATCCACCTGCTTTTTCTGGTAGACGCGGACACTGCGCCGACGGTAGACAACCTCCTCAAGGGCGTTGAACGGTGCGCCGCTCTGGGGGATGGTGCATGGCATATCGGGTGTTTTCATCGGGTCTTCCCCTTGGTCGTTGATCGTTTGTGGGTATCAGGACGCCGCCAGAGTATCCACGGTGTCCTCGGTGATGCCTTCCTTTTCAAGGATCGGTTTGATGATCCGGTGCGAATTGGTTTTGGGAAAGTCGTCCACAAAGCGCATGTACCGGGGAATGGCATATTTCGCGAGTTTGTCCGAAAGAAACAGCCGAAGATCCTGGGCGCTCACGCTGGCGTTGTCGACCCGTTTGATGGCGGCCATGATCTCATCTTCGGCCAGGTCCGACGGAACGGCATAAACCGCCACGTCTTCCACCGCCGGGTGATCCATGAGCACATGTTCGACCTCGTAAGCCGAGACATTTTCTCCGCCCTTGCGCATGGACTCGGTGTTCCGGCCGACAAAATAGAGAAACCCCTCCTCATCCTGCCGGACCAGGTCCCCGGTGTGAAGCCAGCCCGTCCCTGATTTTTTTTCCGACGCCTCGGGGTTTTTGTAATACTCCACATGGCCTTTGCCGCCCTTCACCTTGAACAGAAGTTCGCCGGGGGTGTTCAACGGAACAGGCTGATTGTTTTCATCGACGATCCGGATATCATCCGGCCGGGGCGGTTTGCCCAGGGAACCGACCGGCGCGGTTCCGAGATTCATGATGGCCTTTCCCCCACTGTCGACGGCGCTGTAGATTTCGTAGATGGTGACGCCGAAGCGCGTCTCGAAAGCCTCCCACATATCGGCGGGGCAGGCGGCGGAAATGACGAAACGGACGGAGTTCTTCATGTCCGTTGGCCGCTGCGGCTGCTTCATCAAAATGGGGATGATGGAGCCGATGGTGTTGAACACCGTGGCCTGGTACTGATGCACGCGATCCCAGAACCGGCTGGCGGAAAACTTTCGGGACAAAGCGACGGTGGCCTTTCGAGCCAGAGCAAAGGTCGTCGTGACAAACAGGGCGTTGCCGTGACAGAGGGCAAGATACGTGTAGTAGACATCATCTTCTTTCAACAGGACATGGGCGATCAGGGAAAGCAGCCGCACATTGGTTTTCTTATAGCGGTACACCACCCCTTTGGGCCTGCCTGTAGTTCCGGATGTGTACATGATCAGGCAGATATCCTCAGGATGGTGGCCGACGCCCGGCGTACTGGTCGGTCTGGCATAGGCCTCGCTCAGCCTGAGCAGGGTGTCCGGTATGGGAAACGGTTTGGCCTCGGGCTCGATGTCGTTGACGATCAAACATGTGAGGTTCACCAACTGATCGGAAACGGCGCTGATGGCTTCCTGCAACTCGGCATCCATGACCAGGGCCACCATGTCGCTGTGGTTGATCAGATAGGCCAGCCCATCCCCTTTGAGCTCCGGGTTGATCGGCACCAGATACATCCCGATCTTCTGGGCGCCGAAAAAAACATCCAGAAACCGGGGGGAATTACGCATGAAAATCCCAAGGCCCTGGCCCGGCCCGAATCCCTGGTCACGCAAAAAGCGGGCGATCTGATTGGCGTGTTCGTCCATCTGGCGGTAGGTGATCGCCTCGTCCCGGTACAGGAGAAACGGCTTGTCCGGCACCTGACCGGCCCGTTTTTCAAGAAGCTGGGCCCAGGAGATATCATGGGTATCACCTGCGCGTTTCGCGTTGATCATCTCACGCAGCCGGCCGTCGAGAATCGCTTCACAGCAGACCCGCGCGACGGCCGAGGCCATGGCTGTCAGCAGTCTGATTTTCTGTAATGACCGCGCCGCCCGGCGCTTTTTCACATTGGTTTTCATAGCCCTGCCTTCAGATATGCCCCCGGCGGCCCTGCCGGGGTCCAAACGTTTGAAAAGTTTGACAAACAGTAATGGAAAGGGTGTGCACTGCGATGAACCCAAAACCCATTTGTCCAGATTTTTAAATTCTGGTCCCCCGGAAGGGCCGCCGGAGGCGACGATTACAGCGTTAAATGAGATATTAGGCAATTTTGTGGGATGTGTTGATGATCTTTGCGGAGGAAAACTTGATATTTTCGGCAGACCGAAAAGGACCGGCGCACACCGCTATGATTCGCTGGCCGTCTGATTGGTAATGATGTTTCTGCGGTACCGTCCGGGGGACATGCCCGTCATTTTTTCAAAAGCCCGGCTGAAGGCACAGGTTTCACTGTAACCCAGAGCGTCTGCAATGTTTTCGATACTGAGGCCCGGGTTGCTCAACAGGTTCAGGCTTTGCTGAAACACATACCGGTTTTTGATCTGTCTGTAGCTGCTGCCTTCTTTTGAGAGCCGTTCCCTCAAGGTGCGCTCGCTCATATTCAGCTTTTTGGCGATGTCCTGAAACGAGATGATGCCTTTTCCGATCTGAAAGTGAAGGGTGACGGTATCGGTCAGAGGTAACCGGGCCTGGCTTCGCAGGCTGTACTCCGCCTGGCACTGCTGGCGGAACAGCTCGAATTTGTGGGGGTCGGCTCCGGGCAGGGGCACGCTCAACGTTTCTTTTTCAATCTCCACATAGTTGTGGGTCTGGTTGAACCTTATATGATCTAGAAAGTTGGCTTGATAACTTTTTTTATCTGTCCTGGGTTTATGGGCCAGGGATATGGCCGTGGCATAGGTCTGGAACGTTCCTGGCAGGCGGTGGTCGATGGCCGTTTTCCCTGCAATGATGTCACGTTCGAGAAGCACCGGAAAAAGATCGTCCGGAAGGTTGAACTGGTTTTCCGCATACAGGCGGATTTTGTGGCCCACCGTTTCAAGGCGGATGCGGAAATAGACATGAAGGAGAATAGCATACTCGATCCAGCAGGCAAAGACATCGCCCACCGTCGGAGCCGTTTCCATCATGCCCCCCAGGACGCCATGGGCCCGTGAATAGAAGTAGCGGCCAAGATCCCATGCGGTTTCCGGATGGGGAATCGCCGCGATCAGATTCCGAACGATCAGGAGCTCCTGAGGCAGCCTAATGTCATTCTGGGGATCAAAAAAATCGCTTTCCCGGAGATCGGTCCCTTTTAGAACGACCTCCGTCTCAACCCCTTTGTCCAGGGCAAAGCGCAGATAGGGAAAGACCCCGGTAATCGGACGTTTGATATGACAGTCCTGCATGATGCGCCTTTGAATTTGTCTGCTCGATGGTGGATCATATCACGGATAGAGAAGAATTTTTTTGCTTTTTGTGAAAAATATAGGGGGAACCGGATGGCGTGTCAACCGCTTTTCAGATACCTTAGCCAGCCAGTTCAGATCATCCGGCGAATCTCGTCGGCCAGGGCCTGGAGACGTTTGGCCGATATTTTCACCGGCGTCTTGAGTTCCGGTGCGAAAACAGACACCTTGAATTCCTCCAGCTGCCAGAAGAACTCTTCGATGCGGTTGCGGCGCTCGTCGGTGTGGGATTCGTCAAGGGTTTCGAGAAAGTTGTTCAGGATATCGGTAAACGGTTTGATTTCCGCTGCTTTGAAACGGTCTTTGTCCGGATTGTCAAAGGCCCGCTGGGCCCTGAACCGGATGCCCCGGATGTAGCGTTCAAGATGACTCAGCCGCTCGGCGGAGTAAAGAGCGAGAAACTGTTCGGGCACCAGGTGTTCCAGTTCCCTTCTCAGGCCAAGCCCCAGCTCGGCGGTCCGTCCCCCGGCCATCTCCTTGATCTCACGGCTGTGGATCAGGTTCAACGTGTCGTGGTAAGCCTCGAGTATCGCCACGGCCAAAGCCTGAATTTTCCGCCCTGTTTCGTGGATCACCGGGGCCTTTTGACGGATCTCTTCCGCGAAGGCGGCCCGTGTCCTTATGGCGGGGGAAAACAGTTCGGCCATCACCCGGTTTACCATGTTCCGGCTGAACGCTTTTTCTCCGCCGAAACCTGCGGCCATAAGACGGTGGCGGCCCTGGAGCACCAGGTCTTTCCTGAGACTTTTCACCCGTTCGGCCAGGGCTTTTTCGAACAGCAACCTCACCGCCTTCCCATGATGGTGCGTTGCCTGGTCCCGCTTCCTGAACAGACGCAGACAGACCTTCTCTCCTTCGACCCTGAAACCGGGAAAAACGATGCCCCGTGTGGCGCCTTTCACGGTGAGAGGCAGGCTGTCCGGCACCTCGTCGACGGTCTCGAAGGACACATCGTCCTGTTCGAAACGGCTCCGGGCTCTTTCAAACCCATCATCGTCGGTTTTCGAAGAAAAATCCCGGGCCAGAAGGTTCTTGTCCCGGCCTTCGGCGATCACACGGCCTTCCGGCCCGGTGATGCGGATACGCATGGCCAGATGATCGGGAACCTGGCCACTTGTCCAGACCGTCGGAGGGATATCGACCTTGAAACGGGCATGAATGAACCGGGAAAGCGCGGTTTCGAGGGGAGTATCGGGGTTTTTCCCTGTGGCCTGGGCCTGTTTCAGCTCGGGCAGTTCACCGGCGATGACCGACGCGGTGGAACTCACAGGAACCAGCCGCCGCCTGTATTCCTTGGGAAGCCCCTTGATCATGGTTTCAATTTTTTCACGAACAAGTCCCGGAACGAGCCAGTCCAGGGTATTGGTTTTCACGGCTCCCACCGAGGCGGAAGGAACGGTCAGGGTGATCCCGTCGTCTTCCTCTCCCGGCTTGAAACAGTAGCTGACCCTGAACGAAGCCCCGTTCATGACCAATGTTTCGGGATAAAGCGCCAACTCCCCCTGATCCGGCTCGTAACGGAGCATCATGTCCCGGGTCATCATGAGAAAACCGCAACCTCCTTTGTCCCGGACAAAGCGGGCCAAGGTGCGGATATCACTGATTCCGGAAAGGTGGGTTGCGTAAAACGCGGAAAGCGCCTCGTCAGCCACCAGCAGGTCACGCCGCCGGACCTTGTCCTCGATCTGCCGGACCTCTTCGGCCAGGTCCAGGTTGTGCCGGATGAAGGCCAGTTCCTTTCCGGCACGGTCAAGGTCCAGATCCCCTTCGATCAGGGCGTTCTGGATAAAAATCTGCGAGGCCTCCTGGGGTTTCACCCTGCCGAAAAGCACCGTGCCTTCCGCCACGGTCAGCCCGAAAAGGGAGACAAGCTCTGTCGCCACCACCGCCCCTTTTTTCCTGTCCCAGCGGGGCGTGTTGTACTGCTTCACTAAAAGGTCGCCCCCCAGCTCGACGAGCCACAAGGGGTCGATATTGGCCGTGGTTCTGGCGTAAAGCCTGGAGGTCTCCACCATTTCAGCAGCCATGATCCAGGCCCCGCCGTTGTTGAAAAGGCCCGATCCTGGAAATATCATCGCCTCCCTGCTCCGGGCGGCTGTGTAGATGTTCTTTTCCTTTTTCACCGCGATTCCCGACAGGTACCCGGAAAGCAGGCTCTGGTGAATGGCGCGGTACAGGGGTTTGAAGGGGCTTCGTCTGTTATCCCGGTCCGGCTCCGGCGATTGTTTTTCTCCCCCAAGGCCCTGTTCAGCCAGGATGTCCGTCAACTGGGCGTGGATATCCTGCCATTCCCTCATCCTGAGAAAGGAAAGAAAGTGGGCTTTGCAAAACTGTTTCAGAACCGAGGGCTTTTTCCCCCCTTTTGCGGCCGCCTCCTTTTCCCAGGCGTTCCAGATGTTCAGAAGAGAGATGAAATCGCTTGTGGGGTCCTTGAACACAGCCTGGGCCTGATCGGCCTGCTGGATTTTGTCCAGGGGGCGCTCCCTGGGATCCCGGATGGACAGGGCCGAGATGATCACGGTGACTTCGGCAAGGCAACCCCTTCTCGACGATTCGATGAGCATCCGGGACAACGTGGGGTCCAGCGGGATTCTTGCCATGATCCGGCCCTGATCTGTCAGGCGGTATCCCATACCGCCTTTTTTGTCCGGCCCCTGATCCAGCCGGATGGCCCCCAGTTCGACCAGGGTGTCGAAACCGTCTTTCACGCTCCTGGCCGATGGCGGGTCGATAAAGGGGAATCGGCTGACCTCACCCAGTCGAAGGGCGATCATGCGGAGAATGACTTCCGCCAGGTTGGCCCTGAGAATGTGGGGCGTGGTGAAAAGGGGCCGGTTCTCGTATTCCTTTTCACTGTAAAGCCTGTAGCAGATCCCGTTTTCCACACGGCCGGCCCGGCCTTTCCGCTGGTCGGCGCTGCTTTGGGAAATGGCCGTGACCGGCAGCGACGTGGTCCGTGTTCGGGGGGTGTAGCGTGGAATCCTGGCAAGTCCCGTATCCACCACATAACGGATGCCGGGAATGGTGATGGAGGTTTCGGCCACGTTGGTGGCCACCACGATCTTTCGTCCGGCCACGGATTCGAAAATCCTCTTCTGGTCCGCTGCGGACATCCTGGCAAAAAGAGGCATCACCACGGCATGGAGCCAGGCTCTCCCGGTGAGCAGCTCGCAGCATTCCCTGATATCGGCTTCGGTGGGCATGAAAATCAGGATATCGCCGAAAGGCCCCAGACGGTGGATGTCCTCGACCACCGCCACGGCACGGTCCACGTACTGGTCTTCCTCTTCCTTGTTCTCGGCCGGCCGGTAGAAAAGGTCCACGGGAAAGGTCCGGCCGGACACCTCGATCACAGGCGCCCCGCCAAAAGCCCTGGAAAACTTTTCCGTGTCAATGGTGGCTGAGGTGATGATCACCTTGAGGTCTTTTCGTCTTTTCAGCAGCTCGGAAAGGATGCCCAGGATAAAATCGATATTGAGGCTCCGCTCATGGGCCTCATCCACGATAATGGTGTCGTAGGCGGAAAGGTAGCGGTCTTTCTGGACCTCGGCCAGCAGGACCCCGTCGGTCATCACCTTGACCAGGGTGTTTTCCGACGTCTTTTCCTGGAATCGAATCTGGTAGCCCACGGCCTGGCCCGGCTCCTGCCCAAGTTCTTCGGCGATTCTGGCGGCCACGGAAAGGGCAGCGATACGCCGGGGCTGCGTGCAGGCGATGGTTCCCCGGATGCCCCGCCCGGCGGCGAGACAGAACTTGGGAATCTGGGTCGTTTTCCCCGAACCTGTTTCCCCGGAAAGAATCAGAACCTGGTTGTCCTGGATGCTCTGGATGATTTCGTCTTTTCGTGCGGTGATGGGCAGGTCGTCGAGGTACTCGAATTTCGGCCTGTTTTTTCTGCGGGTTTCACATTGTTCGACGGAATGCCGGATTTTCTGTTCCAGGCCTGCCAAAAGACCGGTCAAGTCCTGCTGACCCAGAGAGGAGCTTTTCAGATTCTGTCGGAGCCTTGCCAGATCTCTCCGAAACCCGTGCCTGTCTTTGACCATGCAGGACGCCAGGTTCTTTTCCAGGCCTTTGAGGATTTTTTCGACATCGCCCACAGCCGTGGTTTTTCGATTAGTGTTCGTCCGCATGGTCATCGGAAACGGGATATCCGGTCAAGTCGACCGGCTGGCTTTTCAGATCATGGACCAGTTCTTCGAGGTTCTTTTTCTCGGGCCCGTCCGCAAGGGCCGGCAGCGTGGTTTCAAGAACCTGTATCACCCGCACGTGTTCTTCCGCAATTTGCTGAAAGCGCTGGGAAAGCCCTTCGATCATCCCGTTGATGGCCTCGCATTCGACTTTAAGGTAATCGCCTTTTCTCAGCATGACTTTTCTGGAAAGATCTCCGTCACCGATCTTCTTGAACGTCGTGGTGAAATTGACCAGGGGCCCGCAGATTTTATGGGTCATGAACAGCTGATGAACGAACATCAACAGAAAGAGGAGTAAAGCCGATGGAACGATGCGCGTCGCCAGGACCAGGTAGTTCTGGGCCGCCTGATGCTGGGCGGCCAGATCCTGGGAGGAAAACATGGTGTAAAGGTCTGGAACGAGAACCAGGGCCAGGGTAACGACCATGACGAGAAACATGTACAACAGGCTCGCCATGATGAACCTGAACTGTAGACCCTTGTTGATAAACAGGTTTTTTACCCGCCGGTTGTCCATGCTATGCTCAGGTTGAACCATACGTGTTTACCTTTCCACCGTTTTGCCACTTAAAAAATTATATTCGTAAACCTTATCGGATTTAGCGTGCCTGGCCTGGAATGCATACGGATTATCCGCGTCATTCGGCCGCTGGGGATCTCCTGACACAATGGTGATGCAAACCCCTTCAGACACCGAGTAGTTCTCGATCACCAGATCCGAGACAGCGCCGTCGTTCCTGACAGACTGCCCCTGTTCTCCCAGACATTTCCTGTTGATCTTATAATGGTAGTCCTGAAAATCCGCGAACTTCTGGAGATCGTGCTTGACGGTTATGTCATAGGCCGACCGGCTGGTGACGCGGAAAAAAAAAGCTCCGGCCGCAAAAAAGACAGCAATGGCCAGGACGATCAGACCCAGTTCGGCCAAGTTGAATCCTTTTTTCATCACTCGGGGCGAGGTCTGTTTTGTGTTTCGTTTTTTCCAGGTTTCTTGCCTGATGTATGAGGATTTCCTGTCACTCTTTTTTTCCATGGCTCACCCTGCGCGGTCCGAAATGGAGTGAAAAAGGGCGATGCATCCATCGCCTTGGCCGCAGCAGGAGAGAGGCTTGCCTGCCACGGTGCGGCGTCTGCTATCGTTTTCCGGGTCACTGTCAGAAAGAGGCTTACGTTGCCGGTTATCGGTATAACACAGCCTGTTTAAAAGTAAAATGTTAAAAGCATTGGACCCAGTTCGGGGTGGATGGAACGTTTTGGACGGAAATGTACGGCCACCTCATGACGTAATTTGTATGAACGAGGTTTCCAGTTTTTTTCTTGCGACCCGGATATCGTGAATGAGTTGGTCCGACGCGTTTTTGACCTCCTGTCCACGGACCCTTATCCTGTGCATCTGCTGAGGGCAGAAATAAAGGGTACAGACCCAGGGTCTTGACAGACGCGGCATAACGCAGCCCCGATGGGAAAAGCAGCCGCAGATGTCCCCCTGTTTCCCGATAAGCTGACGTTCGGTGAGTTCCTGTCCGGTCAAGTGATTAAAAAGGATGTCACAGAAATCATACCACACCGTGGCTGTCTCACAGCAGGGGCATTGGCAACCGACGCATGTTTCCTGAACCAGTTGGTCCTGCAAGGGGAAAAACGATTTCAGCAGCGTTTCAATGTACCGCGCCGTTTCCATGACCGGTCCGAGGTTGGCTTTATGCCGTCCGATCAGGTACCGGACCGCGTCATTGACCTGCCTCCAATCTTCAACATCACCCCAGGGGGGAATTTCCACAACATCTTTCCAACTCATATGCATCCCTTATCACCGATATTCCGTGAGCCCATGACATCTTCTATACCATGGCCGGTCATGAATCAACGATTCATTCCTCTGATCCAGAGTTCAAACACATGGGCAAGTGATGGGCGTCAAAAAAAGCATGGAAGAATTATTCCCCTCTAAAACCCCGATAAAATCAGTTGACATCACGTACCATATCCTGTAAATAAATCTCCGTCATTGATTGTATATCAGGTTAGTGACCTCATTCCCCAGTAGCTCAGTCGGCAGAGCGAGTGGCTGTTAACCACTAAGTCCGCGGTTCAAGTCCGTGCTGGGGAGCCAAAATTCAATCCGTCGATTTCGACGGTCATTTGTTAGCACAAAACCCCGTGGGATCATCCCCTCGGGGTTTTGTCATTTCAGGCGTGTCCACGCCGACTTACGCCCGCCCGAACATTCTCTCCGATTCTCCGTTTTCCTCACAGCTTTCGAGTTTCAACCAAGGACGTTGACGTTCGCGCCCGCCGTTCTCCGATGTGCCCCTCGGATTCTCCGACTCTCCGTTCCTTTTTCGGACGCTGTTAACGCCCGTCTGGTCAACTCGGCCCGACACCCCGAGGGGTCCTCCGGTAGGTATCGACCGAAGCCGGATAACTACGCCCGGCCGAAGAGAAACACCAGACAGCGGAATCGGCCGTGAGAACGGAGATCGCTGTGGGTGCTGGCGGGCCTGCCTTTCGGGGCGGACCGATGGACTCCGCGGTCGAAACCTCGCGGCTGACCCATTCCACCTCGGCGGCATCCACAATAACCCGGCGGTCGTCGCAAGGAGGACACGATGGAATTCAGAGAATCCGCAAAACGTGATCTCGAAGAAACGATTTCAGAGATCGCCTCGATCCTGGGAGAAGGCTACCTTCGCTACCGACGGGGGCGTCGGCTGCCAACATCCAGCCCGGATATGGTCGGCAATGTGGTGCAAACCAAAGAATCCGAGGCGTTTACAGAGAACCGACTTGATTGTTCCGCCGATAGAAGCCTTCATTCATGCAGCGGTTAACGCCGAGAGACGACCGAACCGCCGAGTTTTTCGGACACTGACCATTAAACATTTGGAGGTTGCCATGAATGAAACGACGTATCAGCAGGTGCAAGCCCTTTCCCGAATGACCGTCGGGGAGCTCCGGGAAAGGTATATCGATGTCTTCGGAGAGGAGACGAGGTCCCACCACAAGGATTTTCTTCGGAAGCGTATCGCCTGGCGGTTGCAGGCCCTGGCCGAAGGCAGCCTGTCCGAACGGGCCAGACGGAGGGCCGAGGAGATCGCCAATGACGCGGACCTTAGAATCCGCATGCTGCGGGACCCTATTAAACCGGGATTGATGGAAGTCAGGGAACGGTCGGTGAGCGGGAGGCTGCAACCGCAACGAGATTCCAGGCTGCCGCTTCCGGGAACATTGCTCGTCAGGGAGTTCCGGGGCCGGGACATCGTGGCAAAGGTGCTGGACAAGGGCTTCGAATATGACGGCCGGTGGTTCAAGTCCCTGTCCGCTGTCGCCCAGGAGGCCACCGGGAGCAAGTGGAATGGCTTCCTCTTTTTCGGACTGGTGGAGCCCAAGGAACCGCAAGATCAAGACAACGAGCCGGACGGGAGGAACGAATGAGCAGGCAATACGAAAGAAACAGTACCCCCACCCACCAGTCTATGGAGAACCGGCGAGCGACCGTGCGCTGTGCCATCTATACCCGGAAATCCACCGACGAGGGTCTCGACCAGGAATTCAACAGCCTCGACGCCCAGCGGGAATCCGCAGAGGCATATATCGCGAGCCAGCGGCACGAGGGATGGCTGTGCATCGCCGATCGGTATGACGACGGCGGATTCACCGGCGGCAACATGGAACGGCCCGCCCTCAAGAGACTCTTCGCCGACATCGAGGCCGGTGACATCGATTGCGTGGTCGTCTACAAGGTGGACCGGCTGAGCCGCTCCCTTCTCGACTTCGCCCGCATCATGGAGCTTTTCGACAAGCATGCCGTGAGCTTCGTCTCGGTCACCCAGCAGTTCAACACCACCAGTTCCATGGGACGACTCACCCTGAACATCCTGCTGTCCTTCGCCCAGTTCGAGCGGGAAATCATCTCGGAGCGCACCAGGGACAAAATGGCCGCCGCCCGGAAGAAGGGCAAGTGGGTCGGAGGCATGCCGGTCCTCGGCTATGACCTGGATCGTAAGGGAGGGCGGCTGGTTGTCAACGAGGAAGAAGCCCAGCAGGTGCGAGCCGTCTATGATCTTTACATGGAGCACAAGGCGTTGATGCCTGTCGTCCAGGAACTCGAGCGCCGTAAGTGGGGTGTAAAAAAGTGGACCACCCAAAAAGGAGAGGAACGCGGGGGGAATCTTTTTACCAAAAGCAGTCTCTTCCGACTGCTCACCAACATCATTTATACAGGCAACATCATTTACAAGGGCACCGTCTACCCCGGAGAGCATGAGGGGATCGTAGCCCCGGACCTTTGGCAGCGGGTCCAAGATACCCTTCGGCACAATGGCCGCTCCGGCAGCAAGGAAATCCGAAACAAATACGGCGCGCTGCTGAGGGGGCTGCTTTACTGCGCGCCTTGTGGAACCGCAATGGTGCATTCTTATACCGCCCGCAAGGGCAAGCATTACCGTTACTATGTCTGCCTGACCGCTCAGCAGCGGGGATGGGCGTCCTGCCCGACCAAGTCGCTCAATGCTTATGAAATTGAAGACGCAGTGGTGGATTATATTCGAGGCTTGGGCGCGAACCAGGAGGTCATTTCGAAAACGGCTTCCCAAGTTCGGGTTCAGAGTGAAAAGCGTCTGGCGGAACTTGAAACAGAGCGCCGTGCTCACGAGCGGGAACTCAAACGGTTGGACGCCAGGCTCCGCGCACTCGTGGGAGACCTGCCGGCATCGGGCACGGACCAGAGGCTGGTAACCGATCAGATGGCCGACCTCCAGGACCAGATTAGCTCTCTCGAACAAAGGATGACCGTGATCCGCGAGGAAACCATCGCCGTCCAAAGGGAAACACTCGAGGACGAAGACTTGGAAAAAGCCCTCGCAGCCTTCGACCCCATCTGGCAATCGCTTGCCCCGGGCGAACAGTCGCGGGTAATTAAAGCCCTTGTCGAGCGTGTCGCATACGATGGCCGTGATGGCAAAGTGACCGTTACGTTCCGCTCCCCCGGCATCAAGGCCGTTTGCTTGGAACAGGCAGCCCTTGGAAAGGAAAACCGCATATGAAACCGACTATGCATAACCTTGGAAGCGACGGGCGGCTGGAGGTAAGTTTCACGTTCCAGCCGCGAAACAAACGAGGTAACGTCAACCCACAATCAGACAGCCGACGCGGATCAACCGGCAAAGGAAACATCCCGCGGGTTGCCAAGCTCCTGGCTTTGGCAATCCGCTTTGAAAAACTGGTCAAGCGAGGGGATATCCAGGACTATGCGGACCTTGCCCGCCTGGGCTACGTAACCCGTGCGCGCATCACCCAGATCATGAACCTGCTCAACCTTGCCCCGGACATCCAGGAGGATATCCTCTTTCTTCCGAATACAATGAAGGGTCGAGACCCGATCCTGGAAAAAGACTTACGGCCGGTTGCCGCCGTTCCCCACTGGAGCCGGCAGCGGAAGATGTGGGCCCAAATGCGCAAAGACCGCCTCGGATAGTTTTATCGTGCAACAACTCAGGTCCTCGTCAGAAAACCATTGTCCTCACCTCTTACCTCTTTCTTCAAGGATTTGACCGCTTTCTCTGATACACCCCCATATATTTTTTGAATTGACCTGACACTTGTCAGTGTAATATAATAATTTTTTGTAATCTGGCCGTAGTGTGCCCCTGTGCAGACGCTACGGCCGATGTCGTTCATATGGTTCTAAAGACCCAAGAAAACCGAGGTCATCAAAATGGAAAGTCAAGGCAGAGGCCGACGCCCTGTTGAAGATATTACCGATAAACAGCAACACACCTTAAAGGAGATACGCCGTTTCATGAACAACCGGGGTTTTCCCCCGACCATGAAGGAACTCGCGGATATCCTCGGGATATCCCATGCAAGCGCGCATGGACAGGTGAGCCAACTCGTGAGGAAGGGATACCTGAAACGCGAAGCGAGAAAGGCCAGGAGCCTTGCCATCGTTCGCGAGCCCGAGGACACGCCTTCTATCATGACCGCCGTTCCTATCGTGGGGCGCGTGGCTGCAGGGCAACCGGTTCTGGCTGTGGAAAATATCGTCGGCGAGATCATGGTCGAAGGCAGAATCGTTCGGTCGGGCAGGTGCTTCGCCCTTGAGGTTGTCGGGGACAGCATGGTGAATGCCGGGATCAAAGAGCACGACTTGGTTGTGGTCCGGGAACAGCCCGTGGCGGAAAACGGAGATATTGTAGTTGCGATGCTGGATGATGAGGCCACGGTGAAACGGCTATTCATCCGTGACGAGAAAATTGAACTTAGACCGGATAATCCGAAGCATCGACCGATCCCGGTTGGGCCCGACGACGGACTGCGTATCCTCGGCAAAGTCGTTGCTGTCCGGCACAAACAAGGGAGGTAAGAAAGTATGGGGAAACTCAAGCATCGAACGTTCAACGCGGACCGGTTTCTGGACAAATTCCAGGGCCAAGAGGTCATCCTCCGCAGCTTCGTCGGTCTATGGGATGGCCGACTCGGGCTCGATATCACATCGCTTGATGTTCCCCACTTCAAGGAATACCTCGTTAACGGAGACGGGGATGGCAAAGACGATCTACTCGAAAGCCTCTACATGGCCTATGATCTTTGTACCGAAAGAGGGCATGAGGACCTTGTGTCGGCCTGCGACGAATGCAGCTATTCTCCTAATGGGAATGGCGAACTGCCGGTCGAATGCCTGAGCCTGAAAGTCAGAACGGAAAATGAGGATGCTTTCACACTGGCATATGACCGTTATAACCTTTGGCGGGCTGAACGTTTCACCATATTTCGCGGGAAATCGGCGGCAGGCATCGTTGATGCGGATGCGGCTTCCAACGCCTTTCAAGCAAAACTCGCCGAAATTTTTAAGGATCATAAAAACAGTGACCGGGTTCTCGTACGCCACTATCAAGAGGGCGCATACACGAACTTTATCGTCTACCACGAGAAACGGGTCAAAGCGGAATTAATTTTTAAGGGAACCCGCACAAGGCCAAAAGTCTCGCCGACCATCCTCCGTCCCGCGCAGCAAGACTTCATCAGCTACAACAACGAAACCGGGCAAGTGGAAATCGAGGCTGGTTTTGAAAAAGAGGAGACCGCCCTTCGTAAAGCGTTTGCCGAGTGTTGCCTCAAGGACGAAGATTTCTTCGACTCGCCCGGATCGGCGGATCGCATTAACCTCGCCAGGATAGCAGAGGACGATTTCGACATGCCGGTTGACGAAGATCATTCGGCCCTTCTTGCCGAACTTCATTTCAAGCTCGGTCAAACTTACCGCCCATCCTTTGTCGTTCGTTCGAAAAACGTGATGGAAACACTGGAAAAGAACTATCTCCGGAAGCGTCTGGCAGGCAGCACGATCCAACGGGCCGTATTCAAGATCATGTTCCCCGACGACCGGCGGGGGAAACGCATTGAACTCTCTGGCAGCAACAAGATCAAGTTCAAGCGGGCCACGCATGCTGAAGACGTATTCCGATATCTGAAGAACTGGGGGATCGTCATTGACTGAGACACTCCTCCACTTCATTCTGCAGCGCCTCGACCAGATCGAGAGTCCTGTCTTTCTCCATAGGGAATTTGAGCGGTTCCCGGAAGAGGAACTCCGTGCTCTTCGTGCGGAGGGAATCCTGCGTGAAACATCGAGAGCCACTGAGATTCCACGGCCCAAAAACGCTCCTCCCGGCGGAGATCTGATTGTCCGCCAGACCTCGAAGGGGATATTCGGAGTTGCGGATGAGGAAGATTATTTCGACCCGATCCCGCTCACCGAGGACGACGTCCGGCAGTATGAAATTTCTCTTCCAAAACTCACGGCAGTGATCCGCCAAGCGAATGGAATTGGAGACTCCGGGTTTGTGAATCATCACGGCCTAGTTCCCATTGGGAAAAAGGCGGTCGATGGCTTCGGGAATTTTGATGTGTTCTTTTCGATGCCAAACCTGGATGAAGATGAGTTTATCACTCGGTGTAGGAGGCTTGAACAATTGCGCGATGCTTCCGGGATCGTGATCTTAACCCCACGCAATATCGCGCTCTCCCCGGAAGACCGACAGCAAATGAAACGACTTGGAATCATCACGGTCGCCATTACAACAAACTCGTCTCCTATTGCGTTATCTCTGGACTGGCTTGCCATTTCGAGGCAAGCGAATTCGCAGGTGGTCCATTATGCAGACGCCGGCGGTCAAGTATCGCTGGAGGATGATGCCATAAAGGTCCCGGTCAACACGATTGCCGAAGAAGACAAGATCGTTCTTGAACGCAGAGAGGTCAACGAAAGAATCCACTGGTTTGTAAACGGGGCGGATAAAGGACACATTTTTGTCCGCAAGGATTCCTACATCGCCAAGATCACGGAAATCCTTTACGATCAGATCGGCCACGGATGGGTGCCGCATAAGACGTTCATGAATGCGTGTGCTTGGAAGGAAGATGAGTATTTTGCCGCTTCGGGAGAGCCCGGCCGCATGCAGAGGCAACTGAACATAATCCGGAAAAATCTTGGCGTTGCTATAGAATTCCGGAAGGGAAAAGGCGTCCGTTTCGTCGAAAACATAGTCAAGTCCAAATAACAGTCCAAAGAAACATTTCTCAAAAAATATTTCCGCTTCAATGAGGCCGCAGGCGAAAAACCTGACGGCCTTTTGTTTTTTCCGGCCGCCCGGTTGGACAGTCCAGGAATAAGTCCAGAAAACAGGTTCCCCTGAAATCCGGGTTTATTCTGCCTTCCATGAAGATCATCAACCCATTCATAGGAGGCGGAATCATGACCAAAAGCGATCTCTCCCCACCCAAACAGCGACTCATCGGCCTGATGCAGCGAATCAATTTCGGTTGCATCGAGGGACTTGTCGTTCATGACGGCGATCCGGTTTTCGCGCCATCACCCCGCGTCATCAGGGAGGTAAAGTTCTGCGCGGAAAACGGCCCGCGCCCCGAGGCCGCCAAGCAGGATTTTACGCTGAAGAAAGAGGTTCGCGATTTGTTGACGCGAATCGAAGATTTGCGGAACGGGACCATTCTCGCGTTGGAGGTCAAACACGGACTCCCGTTCAAGATGACCCTTGAGGAGGATGCTGCCTGAGATCGGGGTCGGCTCCCTCCTTTTGAATAGGTCTTTTCATTTATCCAAACCTGACAACTAACCGGCCACAAAGTGGAGGTGTTGTGGGTGCCGCTTACGCGGTGCACCTGCAACGCCTTCTTGGCCGGTCGCTGTTTAAGTCGGCACCCACGCCCTCCTCGGCCCCGAGGAGGCTCAAATGGGTTTCGACAAACGCTACAAAGGAATCGACGAGTATGCCGTTCGGATCATCAAGTTCAAGGCGAGACAACTGGTCGGACGGGTGGGTTTCACCGAGTCCGACCGCGAGGACTTGGAGCAGGAAATGATGCTCGACCTGCTCCAACGTCTGTCCAAGTACGACCCGGAACGTGCCCAGCGCAACACCTTCATCGCCCGCGTGGTGGACCACAAGATCGCCACGATCATCGAGGCGCGGAAGGCCGGCCTGCGGGACTACCGGCTCTGCCGCTGTTCCCTGGATGATCGATTCGAGTACGGCGAGTATGAAGACAGCTTCTGCATCGAACGCATGGAGATCATCGACCAGGAAGAATACCTCATGCGCACGGGCAAGATTTCACGCCCCCCTTCCGAGTTGCGCGACCTCT
>CAZWTY010000020.1:0-52931 GCA_964637565.1 uncultured Desulforapulum sp. | reverse complement strand
AAAACAGCAGGATCAAGGTTTTCAAGCCCTGGTCCTGCTCATTTTATTGTGCCCAAATTGTGCCCGTCAGCATCAAATACATTCAAATAAAAACAAACGAAACCAAAAATAAAAAATAAAAACGTTGTGGATACAGGTAGTTGTAAATACAGAAAATACTGCTAAGTACCTTTTAGGATTAGGAATCCATTGCTCTATCCACTGAGCTACGGGGGCGAAACACTTTAGTTACTCGACGTACAGGCTTTGACCAGGATAAAGCTTGCTGGTCGACTTCAGCTGGTTGAGCTTGAGAAGCCTCGAAACAGACATCCTGTACTTGTTGGCAATGGTCAGAGGATTGTCCCCCCGTTTGACCTGGTAGACAACGCTCTTTTTTGTTTTTCCCCTAGCTACGCCGGTTCCGGGGATTTTGAGAACCTGACCCACAGAGATACCTTTTCGTGACATTCTGTTGTGGTTCTTGATTTCGGCAACGGTCGTATCATACTTTTCCGCGATTTTCCAGAGGGAATCTCCACGTTTTACAACATGACGCTTGTTTTTCGCTTTTCTCCGAACGGCCTCCTTGTGTTTCTGGACTTTTTCCTTGGCCATGGAGGCAATGGCCTTGGTGACGTTTTCGTCCTGAGGGATACGAAGAATTTTACCGGCGCAGAGATAATTCTTTCGGGAGATGTCGTTGACATGGAACAGGGTTCGGGTGGAGATGTTGTATTTACGTGAAATGGTCGAGAGGGTTTCCCCAAATTTCACGCGATGATACACAAAACCCGGAGTCTGTTTCGTTTCAGGAACCGATGTTTCAATGGAATCGATTTCCGTGAGAAGCGTGTCGGATTTACCTGAAGGAATGTTGAGTTCATACTCGGCTTTCGGAAGGATATGGTAACGAAGCTCGGGATTCAAATCCCTCAGGGTCGTTTCGGGCACTTCGATCAAGTCCGCGATGTCTTTCAGTTTAACCTGCTTGTCGATGGTAACCGTTTCGAATTCATCGGGGCTGTCGAGTTCAATGTCGTCAAAGCCGTATTTTTCAAGGTTGTTGATAATATGAATGGTGGCGATGAATCTGGGAACGTAGCGGGCCGTTTCGGTGGGGAGTTTTCGGTAAAGATCCCAGAAATTGTCCAGATAGTTTATGTTCTGTTTCCGGATAATGCCAAGCACGCGCCCTTCGCCGCAGTTGTACGCGGCAAGGACCGTGGACCAGTCACCAAAGATGCGGTGCATGGTTTTCAGGTATTCGATTGCAGCGATGGTGGATTTCTGGGGGTCCAGGCGTTCATCAACATATGTGTCCCGTTTGAGGCCGTACATATAGCCGGTGGAAGGAATGAACTGCCAGAGGCCGAGAGCCCTGGCCTTGGAAAGGGCCCTCACCTTGTAACCGCTTTCGACCAGAGGAAGCCAGGACAGTTCTTCCGGGAGCCCGGCTTCTTTGAGCTTTTCGATCATCATGGGCCTGTATTTACCCGATCTTTTGAGGGATTCGGCGAAAAAGTTTCTTTCACGTCCAGTGAAACTGTCGATTTCGTACTGAACATCCTTATTAATGATAATGGGAATGGCGTTGTGGCTTCCTTTGACATGGGTATGCTGGGATGCGTAGATCTCCTGAATTCTTCTGGAAATCATCAGGCGAAGATCTTCTTTCTGCTGGATCAGTTTGGGAGAGTTCATGACATCGATGTTCAGTATCAGGCCGTATGCCTGATCCAGGCTTTGAAGCGCGCTGTCAATATCCCCTTTTTGCCAGAAATCCTGGGATGCGTTGCAGAAATCCATGGTCTGATCGAAAACGTCCTGGATGGACTTCTCAACTTCAGGGCTTTCGAGGTCGTAGTTTTTGACATTGCCGGATATAAGAATGGAGGCTGGCACAGCCTCATCTGTCTTGTCTTCTGAAAGAACAGGGTCAAGGTTCATGGAAGTGGACCGGATGGCCTGGGGTTTTATCGGCTGGGTGGCACAGGCGGCCGATAAAAACAGCGCAATGACGGGGAAAAAGATAAATTTTTTCATGATCCTCAATAATAATAAAGATTTGAAGCAAAATAAAATGAATGAAAATAGAATAAAAATACCGTTAAGAATGACAACGATACCGAGAACTATAAATGAAGTATCCACCGTGTTGTCAAGGAATATTCCCGGGAAAATCAAAAAAAAGGGTAAAATATGAAAAGTATAAGTTATATCTATAATTATTACAGGCTATTGTGTTTGTCAGAGGTGTAATGTCCAACACGGATACCAGGGGCATCGAAAACGCAGCATCGAAGAACCGGCAGATCTGATCATTTATATATAATGCGCATAGGGTATTTGGAGAAAAAATGAAGTTTTTGAATTTTTGACTTGAATTATTTAAATCAGATTGGTATCTAAAGGAGTTTTTTTGAGCCGGAAAGAAATTTCGGGTTTAGAAAGGCCGGTATAGCTCAGTAGGTAGAGCGTCTCACTTGTAATGAGAATGTCCTCCGTTCGATTCGGGGTACCGGCTCCAGGTGAGAAAAAATTGGTGGGGTTCCCGAGCGGCCAAAGGGATCAGACTGTAAATCTGACGGCGGAGCCTTCGGAGGTTCGAATCCTCCCCCCACCACCATTCATAGCAAGTCTTATGTAGGAGGTTCTGACAGGGCCGTTGACTACATGGATGCCTGCATAACCTTGCTGCATTGAGCCAGCTTGTCTGAAAAGAGAGGTTGGGTTTATGGGCGGGAGTAGCTCAGTTGGTAGAGCTTCAGCCTTCCAAGCTGAACGTCGCGAGTTCGAGACTCGTCTCCCGCTCCACACTAAATAACGATGTTTTTGCAGATAAAACTGCTAGACAGCCTGAAAAGAGGCCCATGTAGCTCAGTCGGTAGAGCGCTTCCTTGGTAAGGAAGAGGTTCACCAGTTCGATTCTGGTCATGGGCTCCACTCAGGCGTTTTCTATTGTGCCGTGTCTTGACGACGGTTGGGTGCGACACGGCACGTATATTTAAAAACATGCTCTTATATAGAAAGATAACCACAGGAGGTCACGGTCATGGCAAAGGAAAAATTTGAGAGGACGAAGCCGCATGTAAATATTGGGACGATCGGGCACATCGACCACGGCAAGACAACCCTGACGGCGGCGATCACGAAGCAGAACGCGTTGAGGTCGGGAAAAGGCAAGGCCGTGGCGTTTGACGAGATTGACAAGGCTCCTGAGGAAAAGGAACGCGGGATCACGATCGCGACAGCGCATGTGGAATACGAGACTCCGAACAGACATTATGCCCATGTGGACTGCCCGGGTCACGCCGACTATATCAAAAACATGATCACGGGAGCCGCTCAGATGGACGGAGCGATTCTTGTGGTGAGCGCGGACGACGGCCCCATGCCCCAGACCCGTGAACATATTCTCCTGGCGCGTCAGGTGGGTGTACCCCGAATCGTGGTATTTTTGAACAAATGCGACATGGTGGACGATGAAGAACTGATCGAGCTTGTCGAAATGGAGCTTCAGGAGCTTCTGGACAAGTACGAATTTCCCGGATCAGAGACCCCGATCATTCGTGGAAGCGCCCTTCGCGCCTTGGAGTGCGACGATCCCGCAGCGGAACCGGCCCAGTGCATATTCAAACTGATGGACGCCTGCGACTCTTACATTCCCGAGCCTGTCCGAGACACGGACAAGACGTTCCTGATGCCGATCGAAGACGTGTTCAGCATTTCCGGTCGTGGAACGGTTGTGACCGGCCGTATTGAGCGTGGTGTGATCAAGACGGGTGAGAACGTGGAAATCGTGGGTATCCGTGAAACGATCACGACGGTATGCACGGGTGTTGAAATGTTCCGCAAGATTCTTGACGAAGGTCGCGCGGGAGACAACGTGGGTCTTCTTCTCCGCGGCACGAAGCGTGACGAGGTTGAAAGAGGCCAGGTTGTGGCCAAACCGGGCAGCATCACGCCGCACACGAAATTTGCCGCAGAGATTTACGTACTGAGCAAAGAAGAAGGCGGCCGTCATACGCCGTTTTTCACCGGCTACCGTCCCCAGTTCTTTTTCAGAACCACTGACGTGACCGGCATCCTGAATCTTCCCGAAGGTGTGGAAATGATCATGCCTGGTGACAACGTAACGATCACTGCCGAACTGATTTCCCCCATCGCCATGGAAGAAGGTCTCCGTTTCGCGATCCGGGAAGGCGGCAGAACTGTAGGCGCAGGTGTTGTCGCAAGTATCATTCAATAGTTAGCACACAAGGAGACAGCCTGTGAGAGTCATCGTATCGCTTTCATGCACGCAGTGTAAGAGGAAGAATTATTCAACGACCAAAAACAAGAGGACGACTCCGGACAAACTCGAGTTTAAAAAGTATTGCAGATTCTGCAAAACTCATACGCCACATAAAGAAACAAAATAACGGATCTAAACGTCGTATTTTGTTTGAAGATTGAAAAGATTGCAGGTCAGTAGCTCCAATCGGCAGAGCATCGGTCTCCAAAACCGAAAGTTGTGGGTTCGAATCCCTCCTGACCTGCCATTTTCATAACGTATGGGATCTACAAGACAGAATCCGTAATTGAAAGAACAACGGAACTGGTTATGCGGGAGCACCATGGGGCGGATACTTAAAAAGAAAACGGAAAGCCAGAAAAATAAGCTGAAGACGAGGCTGGAAAATGACGGGCTGAATCAAGGCGACAATGGATCATCTGCAAGTACTGACGCTCCAACACCCAAAGAGACGGAGAAACGTATCGTCCCTGCAAAAAAGGTGGAAGATCAAAAGAAAGCGACCCAGAGCCAGGAACCTGGTTACTATCAGAAACTAAGCCAGTTTCTCCGTGAAGTGAAGGCTGAGATGAAAAAAGTCGTCTGGCCGCCAAAGAATCAGGCTGTCGCATCGACGGTTGTGGTCATTATACTGGTGATCATCGTTTCATCGCTTCTCGGTTTTTTTGATCTTATCTTGAATAGCTTGATTCAGATGGTTCTTAAATAAACAGGAGAGATTATTTTGGCTCTGAAATGGTATGTTGTCCATGTCTATTCCGGATTTGAGAACAAGGTGAAAGCCGCGCTTGAAGAAAAAATCAGCGCCTTTCCCCATCCTGAAAAATTCGGCGGAATCGTTGTTCCGACAGAGCAGGTTGTGGAACTGGTCAAGGGCAAAAAAAAGGAATCCTCACGGAAATTCTATCCAGGGTATATCCTGATCAGGATGGATTTGAACGACCATACATGGCATCTTGTCAATGACACCGCGAAAGTGACCGGATTTCTTGGTGGAATGAACAAACCGGCTCCGATCAGTGACGACGAGGCCCAACGCATCATTTCAAGAATGGAAGAGGGCAAGGAAAAACCCCAGCCTAAATTTTTCTTTGAAACTGGTGATGAAATCAAGGTTGTTGATGGCCCGTTCTCCAATTTCAATGGGACGGTTGAGGAAGTAAATCCCGAAAAGGGTAAGATAAAAGTGCTGGTGAGTATCTTCGGACGAGCGACACCAGTTGAACTGGACTTTGTTCAGGTGACGAAGTTATAGACATATTCAGGAGTGAACAGGAACGATGGCAAAAAAAGTAATTGCCCAGGTAAAGTTACAGGTTCAGGCAGGTAAAGCGAATCCTTCACCTCCTATTGGACCGGCCCTTGGTCAGCACGGCGTCAATATCATGGATTTCTGCAAGACGTTCAACGCCAGAACGCAAAATGACACCGGCACGATCATTCCCGTCGTCATTACGGTATATGCGGACAGGTCCTTCACGTTCATAACGAAAACACCTCCAGCATCTTTTTTGATCAAGAAAGCCGCCAATGTGGAAAAAGGCTCGAAAGACCCTCTTCGTGATAAAGTTGCCAAGCTGAGCATGGATCAGATTGAGGAAATCGCCAGAACCAAAATGGAAGATCTCAACGCCAACAGCCTTGAAGCCGCGTGCAGAATCATTGCAGGGACTGCTCGGAGCATGGGAATTGATGTTGTCTAAATTACAAGGAGCAAGCCGGTAAAATGCCTAAGAGAGGGAAAAAATATTTAGAAGCCGTTAAAGGTCTTGACCGACAGAAAAAGTATGAGATTGGAGAAGCTGTCGGATACGCCATTGAAAGAGCCTTTGCAAAATTCGATGAAACCGTGGACATCGCCGTGAAGTTGGGTGTTGATCCTCGTCATGCCGATCAGATGGTCCGTGGATCCGTGGTTCTTCCCAACGGTATTGGAAAGGATGTTCGCGTCCTTGTTTTCACAAAAGGTGAGAAAGAAAAGGAAGCCCTTGATGCGGGAGCGGATTTTGTTGGCGGTGACGATCTTGTGGAAAAAATCAAAGGCGGCTGGTTCGGTTTTGACAAAGTCATCGCGACACCGGACATGATGGGCGTGGTGGGGAAAATCGGTAAAATCCTTGGTCCCCGTGGTCTTATGCCCAACGCAAAAACAGGTTCCGTTACCTTTGACGTGTCACGTGCCGTGGCGGAGATGAAAGCCGGTAAAATTGATTTCCGTGTTGAAAAATCGGGCATCGTGCACGCTCCTGTAGGAAAAGTCTCTTTCGGTCGCGAGAAGCTGGTGGAAAACATGAGCTCCCTGATCGAAACACTTGTGAAGATCAAACCTTCCGCCAGTAAGGGGACATACATCAAAGGCGTGACCGTTTCGACTACCATGGGAATCGGTGTGAAAGTCGACACGACGCTTCTCAAGGAAGCGATAAGATAATTTCAGCCATTCTTCGGCGGAAAAATTGATTTTTTTCATGTCAAAGACAGTAGGTGCACATGGAACTTCTGTGTATAATCGGCACAGCCGGCCTACCGAGACACATCATATGTTTTGGTAACGTTGGCCTCCGAGAAATATATTTTCTTAGTAAAGGAGGTGGAAAAAATTGGAACTGAACAAGAAAAAAGAAATCGTAACCCAGCTTCATGAGGATCTGAAAAAATCCAAGATTGTTATCGTCACGGATTACAAAGGCCTTGACGTTGCGGCCGTTACAAAACTTCGCTCCCAGCTGACGAAGGAAAACATCGATTATCGCGTCATCAAGAATACTCTTCTTCGTCGCGCATCCGAAAATACCAGTGCAGCCGTGTTGTATGACATGTTCAAGGGGCCGAGTGCTGTCGCCATCAGCTACGATGATCCTGTTTCTCCTGCGAAGATTCTTGCGAAATTTTCGGAAGAAAACACCAAGCTTGAAATCAAAGGCGGTGTCCTGGATGGAAAAGTTCTTGATGTCAACGGGATCAAAGCCTTGTCATCTCTGCCTTCACGAGAAGTTCTCCTCAGCCAGGTACTTTCTGCAATGAACGCGGTGCCCACGGGCATCGTCCAGGTTCTCGCCGCTGTACCGCGAAACATGATGAACGTTCTGAACGCGATCAAAGAGAAAAAAGAAGCGGCCTGATGGTTCTTGCAATACATAGATATAACTAAATTATAATATTAAATTTCAGGATAGAAAATCGGAGGATATAATGGCCATTACTAAAGAAGATGTCATTGATTTCATTGCCAATATGACGGTGCTCGAACTTTCTCAGCTTATCAAAGAACTCGAAGATAAATTCGGTGTTTCCGCTGCCGCTCCGGTGGCCATGATGGCCGCTGCTGGCCCTGCCGGTCCTGCCGCTCCCGCAGCTGAAGAGCAGACCGAATTCACGGTTATGCTCGTCACCGCCGGTGACAAGAAAATCAACGTGATCAAGGAAGTTCGCGCCATCACCGGCCTTGGCCTCAAAGAAGCCAAAGCTCTTGTCGATGAAGCTCCCAAGCCCGTAAAAGAAGGTGTCTCCAAAGAAGAAGCCGAGAAAATGAAAGCTCAGCTCGAAGAAGCTGGCGCACAGATTGAATTGAAATAATTCACGTCACTACATTTTTTTGTGTTCATCATACGGAAAAAAAGGTGAGGGGTTATCCCTCATCTTTTTTCCGTTTGTCCTTTTCCGCAGTTCCATCAATGCAACATGGAGATGATATGACAGTAAACCCTTTGGTCAACAAACGAATAAGGAAAACTTTCGGCGGGAAACATAAGATAGCTGAAATTCCCGATCTGATCGGAATGCAAAGGGATTCCTACAACCGGTTCCTTCAGATGAACGTACCGCCTGAAAAACGTGAAGACATCGGTCTTCAAAGCGTTTTCAAATCGGTTTTCCCTATAAAGGATTTTACGGGCACGGCATCTCTGGATTACGTCTCCTATTCTTTTGGTGAAGTGAAACACTCTGTCACGGAATGCATTCAACGTGGAATGACCTATGAAATTTCCATTCGTATCAGGGTCCGTCTCGTTGTTTTTGACATCGACAAGGAAGCGGGAACCTCGAACATCCGGGACATCAAGGAGCAGGAAATTTATTTCGGAACGATCCCCCTGATGACCGAAAGGGGAACCTTTATCATCAACGGAACAGAGCGCGTCGTGGTCAGCCAGCTTCACCGGTCTTCCGGTGTTTTCTTCGACCATGACAAAGGGAAAACCCATTCAAGCGGAAAGATTATCTACTCCGCACGGGTCATTCCTGTCCGTGGCTCCTGGATCGATATGGAAATCGATCCCAAAGACATTGTTTACATCCGCATCGACAGGCGGCGCAAATTCCCTGTCACCGTCCTGTTCAAAGCGTTTGGATATACCAGTGAAGACCTTCTGAACTATTTTTACAAAAAAGAGAAAATATACATTCGTGATGACGAATTTTTCAAGGCGTTCAACGAAGAATTTTTGAAAGGGCAGCGCGCCAGCTTCGACATTGTGGATAAAACAAACGGAGAAGTCGTGGTCAAGAAGGGCCGTCTGTTCACCAAGCGTGCCATCAAGCAGCTGAAGACCGCCGGAACGACCGAACTTCCGATCAGTGCGGAAGATGTCGCTGAAAAGGGACTGGCCGTATCCCTGTACGAACCGGGCACCGACAAGCTCATCGCCAAAGCGGGTGACCTGGTCGATGAAGACGTGATCAAACGGATCCGGGACGCGGGTATCGGGGAGTTCGAAGTTCTCTACCAGGACGCGGTGTTCTCCACGGATTCCATCAGAAAAACCCTGATTGCCGACAAGGTTGACAGCAAGGACGACGCCCTGATCGAGATTTACAGGCGCATGAGGCCAGGCAACCCGGCGACGCCCGAGGTGGCCCAGGAATTTATCGACCATCTTTTCTTCCGAGACGCTTTTTACGATCTTTCGGGTGTAGGCCGTCTCAAAATGAATCATCGTCTGGGCATCGATTCTCCCATGGAAATCAGGATTCTCCGTAAGGAAGATATTCTGCTGACTGCCAAGATTCTCATCGAACTCAGGGACACTCAGGGAACGGTGGATGACATCGATCATCTGGGCAACCGCCGCGTCAGGGCCGTGGGGGAACTTCTTGAAAACCAGTACCGTATCGGTCTTGTCCGCATGGAGCGGGCCATCAAGGAGCGGATGAGCATGCAGGAAGTAGACGCCCTCATGCCCCATGATCTGGTGAATCCCAAACCGGTGTCTGCCGTGGTGAAGGAATTTTTCGGAACGAGCCAGCTTTCCCAGTTCATGGATCAGACGAACCCCCTTTCCGAAACCACACACAAACGACGACTGAGCGCCCTGGGGCCCGGAGGTCTGACCCGCGAACGCGCTGGTTTCGAGGTGAGGGACGTGCATCCTTCCCATTACGGTCGAATCTGCCCCATTGAAACACCGGAAGGGCCGAACATCGGTCTTATCGTTTCTTTGTGCACGTACGCCCGGGTTAACGAATACGGGTTTATCGAAACTCCCTACCGTGTGGTCCGTGATTCCCAGGTTTCCGATGAAATCAAGATGCTGTCGGCGTTTGAGGAAAAGGACCACCCCATCGCCCAGGCCAACGTGCCCTTGGATGATGACAACAGATACGTCAATCCCATGGTCACCGCCCGTGTGGAAGGTGAATTCCAGATGGTCAGCCACGATGAGATCCGGCTGATGGATATTTCACCCAACCAGTTGGTGAGCGTGTCCGCGTCCCTTATTCCTTTTCTGGAAAACGACGACGCCAACCGCGCCCTGATGGGATCAAACATGATGAGGCAGGCGGTGCCACTGATCACAAGCAGTGCCCCCCTTGTAGGGACAGGTATCGAAGGCGTTGTCGCCCGGGATTCTGGCGTGGCCATCGTGGCAAAACGAAAGGGCGAGGTGTCCCATGTGGATTCGTCACGCATCGTGCTCAAGCATGATCTCGATGATGAGGTTACAGGACCTCCTGTCACGATCTATAATCTGTCCAAATTCAAGCGTTCAAACCAGAACACCTGCTTCAATCACCGCCCCATCGTGAAACAGGGACAGCGTGTGGAAGTCGGTGAGGTCATTGCGGACGGCCCGGCTACCGAAAAGGGTGAACTCGCCCTGGGTAAAAACGTAACCGTGGCTTTCATGCCCTGGGGGGGGTACAACTTCGAGGATTCCATTCTTGTCAGTGAAGCTCTGGTCAGGGACAACGTGTACACCTCGGTGCATATTGAAGAATTCGAACTGATCGCCCGTGACACAAAACTGGGAAAGGAAGAAGTGACCCGTGATATTCCCAACGTGGGTGATGAGGCGCTGAAAGACCTGGACGAGAGCGGTATCATTCGCCTGGGTGCGGAAGTCAAACCCGGCGATATTCTGGTGGGCAAGATCACGCCCAAAGGAGAAACCCAGCTTTCGCCCGAGGAAAAACTCCTTCGGGCCATTTTCGGCGAGAAAGCCGGCGACGTCAAAGACACCTCCCTCAGGGTTCCTCCTGGTGTTTCAGGGATCGTGGTGGACGCCAAGGTGTTTTCACGCCGTGGCGTGGGAAAAGACGACAGGACCCGGCAGATCGAGGACGAGGAAATTCTTCTTCTCGAAAAAAACCGTGATGACGAGATCCGGATCACCGAGGAATGCGCCCGTGAAAAAATTGAGGGCATCCTTATCGGCAAGCAGTGCGAAACACCTCTCAAACGCGGCAAGGAAACCCTGATCGAAGCGGATGTGGATATCGACCGGGAGATGATCGCGGACATTCCGCTGACTCATTTTGAAGGTGTTGTCCTGAAAGATTCGGCGGCAACGGCGGAGGTCCATGCCATTCTTGACCGGTGCAGGGAATTTGTCGAAGCGGCCAGGAAACATTTTGACGAACAGGTGGTTCGATTTGAAAAAGGCGATGATCTCGCACCCGGCGTCATCAAGATGATCAAAGTCTACGTGGCCATGAAACGGATGCTTTCCGTGGGCGACAAAATGGCAGGCCGCCACGGAAACAAGGGTGTCGTTTCCCGAATTCTTCCCCAGGAAGACCTGCCTTATTTTGAGGACGGGACCACGGTGGATATGATTCTCAATCCTCTGGGTGTTCCTTCGCGTATGAACGTTGGCCAGATTCTTGAGATTCACCTGGGCCGTGCAGCCAAAAGCCTGGGCAACCAGATCAACGAGATGCTGACCGAAATGCGGCACAAAGAAATCAAGGACAAGCTCAAGAAAATCTTCTCATCGGATTCTGAAAAAACGTTTATTGACAGCCTTGATGACGACGAGGCCATCGAATTCGCCCATCATTATAAAAATGGGGTTCATATGGCGACCCCTGTTTTCGACGGAGCCAAAGAGGAAAACATCAAGGAACTGCTCTCCGAAGCCAATGTCTGGGTTTCAGGGCAGGCCCAGCTTTTCGACGGACGGACGGGAGAGCCCTTTGACGGCAAAGTGACGGTGGGGACCATGTACATGCTGAAACTCCACCATCTGGTCGATGACAAGATCCACGCCCGGTCCATAGGTCCCTACTCTCTGGTGACCCAGCAGCCTCTGGGTGGCAAGGCGCAGTTCGGCGGCCAGCGTCTCGGTGAAATGGAAGTCTGGGCCATGGAAGCCTATGGATCGGCCCACGCTCTCCAGGAATTCATCACGGTGAAATCCGATGACATGGCCGGTCGAACACGGATGTATGAAAAGATTGTGAAAGGCCAGACGGCTCTCGAACCCGGATTGCCGGAATCCTTCCGCGTTCTCACGAAGGAGTTGCAGAGCCTCGGTCTTGACATAAATCTCATTGAGGGAAATTAAGGAGGCGTTAGTGGAAACCTTATACGATTTTTTCGCAAAACCCATCGACCCCAAGCTTTATACCGGGGTCCAGATTTCATTGGCTTCTCCTGACCAGATCCGGCAGTGGTCCCATGGTGAGATAAAGAAACCTGAAACCATCAACTACAGGACCTTCAAACCTGAAAGGGACGGGCTGTTCTGCGCCAAGATTTTCGGGCCGACCAAGGACTACGAGTGCAACTGCGGTAAATACAAGCGCATGAAGCATCGTGGTGTGGTCTGTGAGAAATGTGGTGTGGAAGTCATCCAGTCCAAGGTTCGGCGTGAACGTCTCGGCCATATCGAACTGGCGACACCCGTTTCCCATATCTGGTTCCTGAAGAGTCTGCCCAGCAAGATCGGGAACCTGCTGGATATCACCCTCAAGAACATGGAACGGGTTCTTTATTTCGACAGCTACATCGTTCTGAACCCCAAGGATACCGGCCTCGCCAAATGTCAGCTTCTCAACGAGGACCAGCTTCAGGAGGCCTTGGATCTTTACGGCTCCACCTTCGAATATGGCATCGGTGCGGACGCGGTGAAAGTCCTGCTGAAAGAGTTGGACCTGAAGCTGGTATATACCCAGCTCAGGGAGGAAATCCGCTCAGTATCTTCCGTGGCCAAACGTCAGAAGCTCAGCAAGCGGATGAGAATCATCGACGCCTTCCTGTGCTCGAATATCGACCCGGCGTGGATGATCATGGATGTCATTCCCATTCTGCCACCGGACCTTCGTCCCCTGGTTCCCCTGGAAGGCGGACGGTTCGCCACCTCGGATCTCAACGATCTCTACCGGAGAGTGATCAACAGAAACAACCGCCTCAAACGTCTTCAGGAACTGCGGGCGCCGGATATCATCGTCCGTAACGAGAAGAGGATGCTTCAGGAATCCGTGGATGTGCTTTTTGACAATGGAAGGCACGGCCGGGTGGTCACGGGCACGAACAAAAGACCCCTGAAGTCTCTGAGTGACACACTTAAAGGCAAACAGGGCCGCTTCCGTCAGAACCTTCTTGGAAAACGTGTGGACTATTCCGGACGAACGGTTATCGTGGTTGGGCCGGATCTTCGGCTTCACCAGTGCGGGCTTCCCAAAAAGATGGCCCTTGAGCTGTTCAAGCCTTATATTTACCACCGGCTGGAGAAATCAGGCTACGTTTCCACCGTGAAAAGCGCCAAAAAAATGGTTGAAAAAGAGGTGCCTGAAGTGTGGGATACCCTGGACGAGGTGGTCAAGGAGTATCCCGTGATGCTGAACCGTGCCCCGACCCTTCACCGTCTGGGCATCCAGGCCTTTGAACCCGTTCTTGTGGAAGGAAAAGCCCTTCAGCTCCACCCCCTGGTGTGTACTGCGTTCAACGCCGACTTCGACGGTGACCAGATGGCGGTCCATGTTCCGCTTTCCATTGAAAGCCAGATCGAAGCCCGCGTTCTGATGCTGGCATCGAACAACACCCTTAGTCCGGCCAACGGTCAGCCGATCATCGTGCCGACCCAGGATATCGTTCTCGGTCTCTATTACATGACACGTGAAGTGACCGGATCCAAGGGGGAGAACAGTGTGTTTTCAAGCCTCGAGGAAGTGCGCATCGCCTATGATGACGGCGCTGTGGCCCTCCAGTCGGCCATCAAAGTCAGAATCAACGGGAAAATGGTTGAAACCACGGTGGGGCGTGTGATCCTCTGGGAAATCATTCCCGACGAACCGGTGTACTCGTTCCGGCATATTCTGCTTCGTGACAGGGAAGCCGCCGAAATGGTTCATGAAAAACTGATGAACAAAGAGCCGTTCGAGCAGCTGATGGTCAAGTACTCGACCAGCGCGGACAAAGACCGGGGCGGGTTGATCGGGTTCCTTTTGAAAGACGAGTTCAGGGACGTATTCAAAATTAGCGAGAACGACCTGGACGGATTGTATTCTCTCAAGCTCCATGATCATTCCCAGATCATCGAAATGGGCGGATTGTATTACATCTTCCAGGTTCTTCGAATCAGGCCGGGCGTTCCTTTCTCCATGGTCAACCGGGTGATGGACAAGGGAGCCTGTCGTGCCCTCATCGATTACGCATACCGTAACATAGGGCCCAAGGCGACGGTCATCCTGTCCGACAAGCTGAAGAACATCGGATACCGATATTCCACCGAGGGCGGGCTTTCCATCTGCATCGACGACATGATCATACCCGAAACAAAGTGGGACATCATCCGGGATTCGGAGGACAAGGTTACGGAAATCGCCCGTCAGTACTCGGAAGGATTGATCACCCAGGGTGAAAAATACAACAAGGTGGTGGATATCTGGGCCAAAGCCACGGACGATATCGCCAACGAAATGATGAAAGGCATGAGCAAACCTTCGGTGCGTGCCCACCGTGTCATGAACACCGAAGATGTCCGCCTGATGAACAAGACCGAGGACACCATCAACTCCATCTACATGATGGCAGATTCCGGAGCCAGAGGAAGCAAGGACCAGATGCGTCAGCTGGCCGGAATGCGCGGGTTGATGGCCAAGCCTTCCGGTGAGATCATCGAAACCCCGATTCAGGCCAATTTTCGTGAAGGCCTTTCGGTGCTTCAGTACTTCATCTCCACCCACGGGGCACGAAAAGGTCTTGCGGACACGGCGCTTAAAACAGCCAACTCCGGATACCTGACCCGTCGTCTTGCGGACGTGGCCCAGGACTGCTCGGTGGTGGAATACGACTGCGGAACGATGATGGGAATCGAGGTGGAAGCCCTGATGGAAGGCGGTGAAGTCATTCAACGCCTGGGCGAGCGTATTCTGGGACGTGTGACCCTTGAAGACGTTTACGACCCCTTCACCGACGAGGTCATCGTGCCCCAGGGCGTCGAAATCGACGAGAATGTTCTTGATATTATCGAAAATGCCGGGATCACCACCATCAAAATCCGTTCCGTGCTCACCTGTAAATCGACCCTGGGTGTCTGCGCCAAATGCTACGGTCGTGATCTTTCCCACGGCCAGACCGTGGAGATCGGTCAGGCGGTTGGTATTCTCGCAGCCCAGTCCATCGGTGAACCGGGAACCCAGCTGACCATGCGTACCTTCCATATCGGTGGTACGGCCAGCAGGAAAGTTGAGGTTGCTGAAATCAAGGCCAGGGTCGACGGAAAAATCAAGTACCTCGAAGGGCTCAATGTGGTGAAAACCGCTTCGGGTGACATGATCATCATGAGCCGCCGTGGTGGAGAGTTCGCCATCGTGGGTGAAGCGGGCCGTGAACGTGAGAAGAACTCTGTTATTTACGGCGCCAGGATTCATGTGGAAGACGGTCAGATGGTCAAGGCCGGCGAAGTACTTGCCACCTGGGACCCCTTCACGGTGCCCATCATCACTGAAGTGGATGGACGCGTGAAGTTCGGCGATATCGAGGCCGGTAAAACCATGCAGGAAAAACTCGATCCCGTGACCGGTAAATCAAGCCGCACCATCATTGAAAGCCGGATCGGTGACGTCCGTCCCCGTATTTCCATTAAAGACTCGAGCAACAAAACCGCCATTCTCGCTTCAGGCGGTCTTGCCAGGTATCCTCTTCCGGTGGATGCCGTTCTGATGGTCGAGGAATTCGACGAGGTCAAGGCGGGTGACATTATCGCCAAGCTTCCCAGAGCGACCACCAAAACCAAGGATATCACCGGTGGTCTTCCAAGGGTCGCCGAACTTTTCGAAGTCAGGAAGCCCAAGGAAACGGCGGTTTTGTCTGAAATCGATGGTTTCGTCAGCATCTCCAAAGGTACCAAGGGAAAACAGAAAGTGACCGTGAATCCTGTGGATGTGGGAGAAAAGAAAGAGTATCTCATTCCAAAGGGTCGTCACGTGAATGTTTACGAGGGTGACTATGTTCGTGCCGGTGAAAAGCTCACCAGCGGAAGTGAAAACCCCCAGGACATTCTCAGCATCAAAGGTGAAGTGGCCCTTGCCAGCTATCTTGTGGACGAGGTTCAACAGGTTTACAGACTTCAGGGTGTGCGCATCAACGACAAACACATCGAGGTGATTGTCCGCCAGATGATGAAGCGGGTGAAAATCATCGACGCCGGGGATACGGATTTTATCGCTGAAGAGCAGGTGGACAGACAGCGTTTCGCGGATCTGAACAGGGAAGCTGTGGAAAAAGGCGGGAGTCCCGCAACAGGTGAGCCCCTTGTTCTTGGTATCACGAAAGCCTCTCTTTCAACGGACAGCTTCATCTCCGCCGCCTCGTTCCAGGAAACGACGAAAGTGCTGACAGAAGCGGGAATCCGTGGCAAAATCGACTTCCTGACCGGGCTCAAGGAAAACGTGATCATGGGTCGAATCATACCCGCCGGATCCGGTGTCCGCATGTACAGGGACATTGAAATCGAAAGTGAAGTCGAGGTCAGTCGCGAGGAAAACGTCACCATGGATCTTTAAGATAAAATAAGATCTGTAAATACAAAATGCTTGACAACATAAATCCGTCTATGTATTATTCCGTGATTTGCGTTTACGGAATATTCTGGCGATAATAACAAAGGGAAATAGAGTGTAATGCCGACTATCAATCAACTTGTGCGCATCGGACGCAAAAGAACGAAAAAGAAAACGAATACCCCGGCTTTGATGGGTGGCCCGCAAAAAAGGGGCGTTTGCACACGTGTTTACACATCCACACCGAAAAAACCGAACTCGGCTTTGAGGAAAGTGGCCAGGGTCAGGCTGACCACAGGGGTTGAAGTTACCGCTTACATTCCTGGCGTGGGTCACAACCTTCAGGAACACTCGGTTGTTCTGGTCCGCGGAGGCCGTGTAAAGGACTTGCCCGGTGTCCGTTACCATATCGTACGCGGTACACTTGACACGCTGGGTGTTGAGGACAGAAGACAAGGAAGATCTAAATACGGCGCAAGACGTCCGAAGTAGCCAGGATCTAAACTGAAATCAAGTGAATTCATAACTGGAAGGGTGCGTTAGGAAGATGCCAAGAAGAAGGGAAGTTCCGCAAAGAAAAATTATGCCTGATCCAAGATACAACAGCGAGCTTGTATCGCGTTTCATTGCCTGTATCATGACGCAGGGTAAAAAAAGCACGGCTGAAAAGATCTTTTACGGTGCATTTGACATCATCGAAAACAAAAGTGGTGAAAGTCCTTTGGAAGTGTTTGAAAAAGCCATGGACAACGTCAAGCCGGCCATTGAGGTCAAATCCCGAAGAGTCGGCGGATCGACGTATCAAGTACCCACAGAAATCAGACAGTCGAGGCGGCGGGCGCTTGCTATTCGATGGCTGATTGAATACGCAAAGAAAAGATCAGAAAAAAGCATGGCCCGGAAACTGGCTTCCGAACTCCTTGACGCGGCGAACAACAGAGGGGCTTCGGTCAAAAAGAGAGAAGATACCCACAAAATGGCTGAAGCGAACAAGGCGTTTGCCCATTACAGGTGGTAAACCGGTATTGACGTATTTCTTCTGATTGAACACACAGGGAAGCGATAAACTTCACCAGCAGAGTCTTATAATGACTTACCGGCATGGATCCGGAGGAGGACAGACATGGCAAAGGAAAAATTTGAGAGGACGAAGCCGCATGTAAATATTGGGACGATCGGGCACATCGACCACGGCAAGACAACCCTGACGGCGGCGATCACGAAGCAGAACGCGTTGAGGTCGGGAAAAGGCAAGGCCGTGGCGTTTGACGAGATTGACAAGGCTCCTGAGGAAAAGGAACGCGGGATCACGATCGCGACAGCGCATGTGGAATACGAGACTCCGAACAGACATTATGCCCATGTGGACTGCCCGGGTCACGCCGACTATATCAAAAACATGATCACGGGAGCCGCTCAGATGGACGGAGCGATTCTTGTGGTGAGCGCGGACGACGGCCCCATGCCCCAGACCCGTGAACATATTCTCCTGGCGCGTCAGGTGGGTGTACCCCGAATCGTGGTATTTTTGAACAAATGCGACATGGTGGACGATGAAGAACTGATCGAGCTTGTCGAAATGGAGCTTCAGGAGCTTCTGGACAAGTACGAATTTCCCGGATCAGAGACCCCGATCATTCGTGGAAGCGCCCTTCGCGCCTTGGAGTGCGACGATCCCGCAGCGGAACCGGCCCAGTGCATATTCAAACTGATGGACGCCTGCGACTCTTACATTCCCGAGCCTGTCCGAGACACGGACAAGACGTTCCTGATGCCGATCGAAGACGTGTTCAGCATTTCCGGTCGTGGAACGGTTGTGACCGGCCGTATTGAGCGTGGTGTGATCAAGACGGGTGAGAACGTGGAAATCGTGGGTATCCGTGAAACGATCACGACGGTATGCACGGGTGTTGAAATGTTCCGCAAGATTCTTGACGAAGGTCGCGCGGGAGACAACGTGGGTCTTCTTCTCCGCGGCACGAAGCGTGACGAGGTTGAAAGAGGCCAGGTTGTGGCCAAACCGGGCAGCATCACGCCGCACACGAAATTTGCCGCAGAGATTTACGTACTGAGCAAAGAAGAAGGCGGCCGTCATACGCCGTTTTTCACCGGCTACCGTCCCCAGTTCTTTTTCAGAACCACTGACGTGACCGGCATCCTGAATCTTCCCGAAGGTGTGGAAATGATCATGCCTGGTGACAACGTAACGATCACTGCCGAACTGATTTCCCCCATCGCCATGGAAGAAGGTCTCCGTTTCGCGATCCGGGAAGGCGGCAGAACTGTAGGCGCTGGTGTTGTTGCCAGCATCATTCAATAATCGGGATTTTTGAAAATGATGATTAACACGAAAATTAGAATCAGGCTTAGAGGATACGATCACAAGCTTTTGGACAGCTCAACGCTTGATATCGTTGATACCGCGAAAAAGACAGGCGCTCGCGTCGTTGGTCCCATTCCGCTGCCCACACGGATCAATAAATTTTGTATTCTTCGTTCACCCCATGTGAACAAAAAGTCCCGTGAGCAGTTCGAGATCAGAACTCACAAACGGCTGCTTGACATACTTGAACCGACGCAGCAGACTGTTGACGCACTTATGAAGCTGGATCTTTCTCCAGGTGTCGATGTTGAGATTAAACTGTAAAGGGTAAGAACCATGGTCAGAGGAATATTAGGTAAAAAAATAGGAATGACGAGTGTCTATACAGCGGACGGAAAATACGTCCCCGTGACTGTATTGAAAGTTGGCCCGTGTTTCGTCACGCAGATCAAATCCGAGAACGTCGATGGTTACAATGCGATTCAGATCGGTTTTGAAGCTAAAAAAGAAAAACATGTTACTAAACCGATGATGGGCCATTTCAAAAAAAGCGGCGACACGTATTTTGCCCACGTGAAAGAGTTCGACGTTCAGAATCCTGATGACTTTACTCTTGGCCAGGAAATTACCCTCGATATGTTTGAAATCGGTGAGATGATTCAGGTCACCGGCAAATCGAAAGGGCGTGGTTTCGCTGGAACGATTAAACGGCATGGCTTCGGCAGGGGGCCTGAAACGCATGGTTGTCGTAACCACAGAGAACCCGGTTCCATAGGCTGTAGTGCGTGGCCCTCTAAGGTCATGAAAGGCAAAAGAATGCCCGGACAGCTCGGTAATGATCGTAGAACCGTCAGAAATTTGCAAATCGTGGATATCCGTCCTGAAGACAATGTTCTTCTGATCAAAGGACCGGTGCCTGGTGCGAAATCCGGGATTGTTGAAATAAAGAGACCTTTGTTCTGATAAATGATCATCCCGTTTGAGTTCAGGGGTGCGGTAAAGAGGGTAAATATGGCTGTCGTTGACGTAATAAATGTTACTGGTGAGAAAGTGTCTCAGGCTGAACTGTCGGATGATATTTTCAACGTAACAGTAAAAAATTGTATACTGCATGAAGTTGTGAAGATGCAACTCGCCAACAAACGGTCTGGCACGGCATGTGTCAAAAACAGATCGGATGTAAAAGGAAGCACACGAAAACTTTTCCGCCAGAAGGGCACAGGCAATGCCCGTCCTGGTTCGATCCGGTCGCCCCTCCGCAGAGGAGGTGGTGTTATATTCGGGCCTCACCCCAAATCGTGGGCTTACACCGTTCCTAAAAAAGTCAGACGCCTTGCGCTGAAAATGGCTTTGAGCAGCAAACTTCAGAATGAGAGTCTTGTTGTTCTTGATCAGTTTGAGCTGAGCGAAATCAAGACAAAAAGGGTTAACGATATCTTAAGCACGCTCAACGCGGGTAAAGCCCTGATCGTATCCGACACTGAAAACACGAACCTTGAGTTGTCAGCAAGAAATCTTCCCAAGGTGAAGGTGCTCAGGACCGAAGGTCTCAATGTCTATGATATATTAAAATACGACAAACTGATTTTACTTGAAGCATCCATCAAGGGAATTGAAGGGAGACTTTCGGCATGAACCAGTACGATATAGTGTTAAGACCCTTAAACACTGAAAAAACGAACATGCAGCACGAAGATTTGAACAAAGTCTTTTTTGAGGTTGAAAAAGGATCCAACCGGATCGAAATCAAAAAAGCCATTGAATCCATCTTTAAAGTCAAAGTGGCTGCTGTCAATACGGTACAGATTAAAGGCAAGAAAAAACAGCGTGGCAAAATCTCTGGCAAGCGCCGCGACTGGAAAAAAGCGATTGTAACTTTGATGCCTGGCGAAAGAATTGATTTCTTTGAAGGTGTATAATTCGGGGGATTAGATGTCAGCAATACGAAAAACGAAAGCAACATCACCGGGTCGAAGATTCCAGGAATATTCCACTTTTGAAGGAATTACGAAAAAAGATCCTGAAAAAAGCCTGCTAAGACCCATCAAGAAATCCGGCGGCAGAAATGCCAATGGACGTGTTACATGCCGCCACAAGGGCGGAGGGCATAAAAGACATTACCGGATCATTGATTTCAAACGGGACAAGAACGGCATTCCGGCCAAAGTCACGGCAATTGAGTATGATCCGAACAGATCGGCACGCATTGCCCTCCTTACTTATGCTGACGGTGAAAAGCGCTATATACTCGCGCCCATCAATCTGAATATCGGCGATACGGTGACTTCCGGTCCTGGATCGGACATTAAGCCCGGCAACACTCTGCCCCTGGAACTGATTCCTCTCGGAACCCAGATTCACAATATCGAGCTGAAGCTCGGAAAAGGTGGACAGATTGTCAGAGGTGCCGGAACGTTCGCCCAGCTCATGGCTAAAGAGAAATCTTACGCCATGGTGAGACTTCCTTCCAGTGAAGTACGCATGGTCTATCTGAAATGCAGTGCCACGGTAGGACGTCTTGGAAATACAGAACATAACAGCGTTAATCTCGGGAAAGCTGGTAGAACCCGCTGGCTTGGTGTCAGACCCAGCGTTCGTGGTGTGGCCATGAACCCCGTCGACCATCCCATGGGCGGTGGTGAAGGGCGCTCCTCCGGTGGTCGTCATCCTTGTACACCTTGGGGTAAGCCGACCAAGGGTTGCAGAACACGAATGAACAAGACAACCGATCGTTACATTGTGAAAAGACGAGCTAAATAATATTTGAGCAGAAAGCCTTAAAGGCAATGAAGAAAGAGCAGGAGAGATTATGCCTCGTTCGTTAAAAAAAGGCCCCTTTGTTGAGCCGAAACTCGTTCATAAAGTCCTTGTGGCTCAAGAAAACCGGAGCAATCTGGTGATCAAGACCTGGTCAAGAAGATCAACCATCATTCCAGAAATGGTGGGGTTGACCTTCGCGGTACACAATGGGAAAAAGTTCGTTCCGGTTTTTGTCACAGAAAACATGGTAGGCCATAAACTGGGTGAATTTTCGCCGACGCGGACTTTTTATGGACATGCCGGTGACAAAAAGACCAAGAAAAAATAAACCGCATTAAAAGAACAAGGAATATAGCGATGGAGGTTAAAGCTGTAGCGAAACATGTCCGCATTTCACCTCAGAAGGTTCGGAAAATTGTAGGAGCCATCAAAGGGAAACGTGTTGAAAGCGGACTGAGTTCACTTAAATTCATGCCCCAAAAGGCTTCGGGTATTGTTGAGAAAATTTTGAAATCAGCCGTAGCGAATGCGGATCATAACAACAATATGGACGTTGATTCTTTGATAGTTAAAAATATCATTGTCGACTCTGGTCCTTCTCTGAAACGTTTCAGACCGAGAGCAAGAGGCAGAGGGGCAAGAATACTTAAAAGAACAAGTCATATCACTGTCATCGTTGCTGACGAAGCATAACAGGCAGGAGGAGCACACTTTGGGCCAGAAAGTTAATCCAATAGGAATGAGACTGGGGATCATCAAGACATGGGATTCTCGTTGGTACGCCGATAAAGAATATTCTGACTACGTTCTTCAGGATTTTGCGATTCGCAAATTTCTTAAAGAACGACTTTATCATGCTGGTATTTCAAAAATTGAAATTGACAGATCGTCGAAGCGCATCAGACTTCGTCTATACACCGCAAGACCCGGAATTGTGATTGGGAAAAAAGGTGCTGAAATCGGTGTACTCAAAAACGATCTGGCCAGAATTATTTCAAAGTACGGTGCTGAACCCCAGGAAATCATGATTGATATTCAGGAGATCAAAAGACCTGAAATCGATGCTCAGATGGTTGCAGAAAATATCGCTCTCCAGCTTGAACGGCGTGTGGCTTTTCGCAGGGCCATGAAACGATGCGTGACATCCGCCATCCGATTTGGTGCCGAGGGGATCAAGACAGTGTGCTCCGGTCGACTTGGCGGTGCTGAAATCGCTAGAACGGAGTGGTATAGAGAAGGTCGAGTGCCTCTGCACACGCTCCGCGCCGACATTGATTATGGGTTTGCCGAAGCGAAGACCACCTATGGAATCATTGGTGTCAAGGTATTCATTTTCAAAGGTGAAATATTAAAAAAATAGTTCTTTCGGTTTCTGCGGAATCCGGATAGGCTGATGACCTTTTGTAGGAGAACAGGGACATGCTTAGTCCAAAGAAAGTAAAATTCCGAAAACAACAAAGAGGAAGAATGACGGGTGAGTCCCATAGAGGGTCAACGCTCACTTTTGGAGAATACGGACTTCAAGCCGTTGAATGCGGCTACATCAATGCTCGCCAGATTGAGGCAGCTCGTATCGCCATGACAAGGCACGTGAAACGTGGTGGAAAAATGTGGATTCGTTTCTTTCCGGACAAACCCGTGACTAAAAAACCGGCGGAAGTAAGAATGGGTAAAGGTAAAGGTCCGACCGACTCTTGGGTAGCCGTTGTGCATCCTGGAAAAATACTCTATGAAATGGAAGGGGTATCTCGTGAGATGGCGATGGAAGCTCTTCGTCTCGCTTCTCACAAGCTTTCAATCAAGACAAAGTTCATAGAGAAAGGACTGTACAAATGAAAAAGAATCCAATTCTATCTTTAGCCCCTGAGGAATTCTCAAAAAAGTTGTTCGAGCTCAAAGAAGAATACTTTAACTTGAGATTTCGCCATGGAGTCGGTCAGCTTGAAAAAAATTCCACTTTGAAAAAAGTGAGAAGAGATATTGCAAGGCTGAAGACAGTCATGAGATCCCATGAACTTTCTAAATGATAAGAAGAGCACTAAGCTATGAAAACACGTGGATACAGAAGACAAATTCAGGGAACCGTCACCTCGGACAAAATGGATAAAACCGTGACCGTCCTGGTTGAAAGGATCGTCAAACACAAACTTTACAAAAAGTATGTGAAACAGCATGCCAAGTTCGCTGCCCACGACGAAAACAACCTCTGCCAGATTGGTGATAAGGTTATCATCACTGAAACGAGAC
Organism: uncultured Desulforapulum sp.; assembly: GCA_964637565.1. GTDB lineage: Bacteria > Desulfobacterota > Desulfobacteria > Desulfobacterales > Desulfolunaceae > DYJE01. Next base: position 29,097 of record CAZWTY010000020.1, on the reverse strand, counting down.
CGTTAAGTAAGATGAAGCGCTATCGTGTTAGTAAAATAGTCGAAAAAGCTGTTTAGAATAAGAGGTCACTTAAAATGATTCAGACTGAAACAAGACTAACTTCCGCTGACAATTCAGGAGCACGCGAACTTTACTGTATCAAGATCCTGGGCGGATCCAAAAGACGATACGCTCGTGTCGGCGACATCATTGTTGTTTCGATCAAAGACGCCATGCCGAATTCCAAGGTGAAAAAAGGCGACGTGATGAAAGCGGTTATCGTCAGAACAAAAAAAGAAATCAGAAGACCCGATGGAAGCTACATTCGTTTTGACGATAATTCTGCTGTACTGATTAACGCGAACAGGGAGCCTGTTGGAACACGTATCTTCGGTCCGGTTGCAAGAGAACTCAGAGCCAAAAGATTCATGAGAATCATTTCTCTCGCTCCTGAAGTACTGTAATTGACTCGACATAGAGCTTTTGGAGAATTCCATATGAATGCGGTAAAAACCCGAATTAAAAAAGACGACAAAGTTAAGATCATCACCGGTAAAGACAAAGGTAAAATCGGTAAGGTGCTTAAAGTTGTCACTAAAGACAGCCGCATGGTTGTCGAAAATATCAATATTGTCAAATCGCATCAGAAACCGAACATGAAAAATCCCCAGGGTGGCATCATCAGTAAGGAAGCCCCCATCGATTTCTCCAATGTCATGTTGATGTGCAACCATTGCATGTCTCCGATTCGAATCAAGATGAAGACGCTGGAAGATGGAAAGAAGGTTCGTGTTTGCCCGAAATGCAAAGAAACGATTGATGCCTAAAGGATTTCCCGGAGGATTGTAATGTCAGAGTTATATGAATTCTATCAAAATGAAGTGATTCCCAAACTTCAGGAAAAGTACAACTACAGGAACGTCATGCAGGTTCCGAAAGTTGTCAAAGTGGTTCTGAATATGGGGCTTGGCGAAGCCATCAAAAATGCTAAAATTCTTGAATCGGCCGCAGCAGAACTGGCGCTTATTTCCGGTCAGAAACCCGTGATCACGAAGTCCAAGAAATCCATTTCCGCTTTTAAACTTCGTGAAGGAATGCCCATCGGATGCACGGTAACGCTTCGAAGAGAAAAAATGTGGGATTTCATCAACAGGCTGATCAATGTGTCTCTTCCCCGCATCAGAGATTTCAGGGGTATTTCGGGTAAAGCCTTTGACGGGAGAGGTAACTACACCCTGGGTATCAGAGAACAGATCATCTTTCCGGAAATCCAGTACGATAAAATTGATAAAATCAAGGGCTTGAATGTCACAGTGGTGACCACTGCGAACACAGATGAAGAAGGCAAAGAGCTTTTGAAACTTCTTGGAATGCCCTTTAGAAATTAAAGTAAACAAAGCCCGATTTCATTTAAATGTGAGAAACCATTCAAGGAGAGCACGTTTTGGCACGAAAATCATTGATTGCGAAAGCAGCTAGAAAACCAAAGTTCAAGGTAAGAACCTATAACAGATGTCCTCTCTGCGGAAGACCACGTGCTTTTATCAGAAAATTTGGCATCTGCAGAATTTGTTTCAGGGAACTTGCATCGCAGGGTAAGCTGCCTGGCGTGACAAAATCGAGCTGGTAATACAACAAACCAAGGTAAAACGGAGCAATTAAAATGAGTATGAGTGATCCAATAGCGGACATGCTTACGCGGATTAGAAACGCTGGAAAAGCAAAATTTCCGACAGTGGATATCCCAGGCTCGAAACTTAAAGTTGAGCTTGCGAAAATTCTTAAGGAAAACGGATACGTAAAGAATTATAAATTTGTTGAAGACGGCAAGCAGGGAATGCTTCGTGTTTACCTGAAGTACGAGTCCCACGGTGTTCACGCGATATACGGCTTGGAAAGAATCAGCAAACCGAGCAGAAGGATATATACAGCTTCGAAAGATATAAAACCCGTATATAACGGGTTGGGAATTGCGATTATATCGACTTCAAAAGGGATAATGACTGATATACAGGCAAAAAAAGAAAATCTCGGCGGAGAGATTCTTTGTAACGTCTGGTAAACGAGGAGCTTATATATGTCACGAATTGGTAAAAAACCCATTCAACTGCCTGAAAAAACTGAAGTGATCTACAGTAATCAAGTATTGAAGGTCAGCGGCCCCAAGGGGACCCTTGAAGAAAAAATTCATCCTTCCATCGGTATCTCAGTTGACGGGAACATTTTGAATGTAGAAATCACCGGGAATGACAAAAATGCGGATGCTTTTCATGGAATGACACGTGCCAATGTCGCCAACATGATCAAAGGTGTCTGTGATGGATTTGAAAGAGTACTTGAAGTCAACGGAATTGGTTACCGTGTGGAAATCAAGGACCAGACCGTTGTTCTCAGTGTCGGTTACTCCAAACCGGTCGAATATGTGCTGCCCAGTGGCATAGCCGCTTCTGTGGAAAAGAACCAGATCAAACTCTCGGGAATCAACAAGCAGCAGCTTGGTCAGATTGCCGCTGAATTACGGAGTATCAGACCCCCGGAACCTTACAAGGGTAAAGGGATCAAGTACATTGAAGAGACTATTCAGCGGAAAGCAGGAAAAACTGCCGCTTAATTGAGGGTTCGTTGAATCGTTCCCGGAAACAGAGTGATGACCGTATTTAATGATGATAGGTCGCATGTCACAAAAAGGTAGGATGTAACCATGAGCAAAATCTCGAAAAACGAAAAAAGGCTGAAAAGAAAGATACGTATCAGAAAAAGACTTTCCGGTACTCCTGAACGCCCTCGTTTATGTGTCTATAAAAGTACCAAACACATTTACGCGCAGATCATCGACGACACCATCGGTAAAACCCTTGTGTCTGCTTCGACTGTGGAAAAGGATTTCGTAAAAAGCGGTGACAAAAAAGCATGCGCCAATACAGTGGGAAAAACCCTGGCGGCCCGTGCGATGGATAATGGAATCAAATTGGTCGTATTTGATCGAAATGGATATCTGTATCACGGAAGATTGAAGTCACTGGCTGACGGCGCACGCGAAGCCGGTCTTGATTTTTAGTTAAGGAGGCTACCTTGTTTAAGAAAGAAACTGACGATAACCAGCTTATCGATAAAGTTGTACATATTAACCGTGTTGCGAAAGTAGTTAAAGGCGGGCGACGTTTCAGCTTCAGTGCGATTGTTGTGGTCGGTGACGGCGAAGGAAGGGTTGGATACGGATTAGGCAAGGCCGGAGAAGTTCCGGAAGCCATCAGAAAGGGTGTTGAGCAGGCCAAGAAAACCATGGTTCCCGTCACAGTGGTCAACGGCACAATCCCTTATGAAACCATTGGCAAGTTTGGTGCTGGCCGTGTTCTTCTGAAACCCGCTTCAGAAGGTACTGGTGTTATTGCTGGTGGAGCGGTTCGTGCGGTTCTTGAAGCCGTGGGTGTCAGAAACATTCTTACCAAATGCATGGGCTCACACAATCCCCACAACGTGGTCAAGGCGACCATCGCAGGATTGAAACAGCTTCAGAGCCGTAAGCAGGTAGCCCAGAGAAGAGGGATGAACGTCGAAGACCTTTAATACAGGATAGAATCATGACTTCAAAATTGAAAGTGACTCTTGTCAAGAGCTTGATCGGAAGACCTGCGAAGCACCGAGATGTGCTTAAGGGAATGGGTCTTACAAAGATGAATCGTACGATTGTAATCGATGACAATTCCTCGAACCGGGGGATGATCAATAAGGTTTCTCATATGCTGAACGTGGAGGAAACGGGAAATGAAGCTTAACGAACTGTCTCCTGCAGAAGGATCCGTCAAGGACAGGAAAAGGATCGGACGGGGTATTGGTTCTGGCTGGGGAAAAACGGCCGGAAAAGGTTACAAGGGTTTGAAAGCCCGTTCCGGTGGATCAGTCCGTCCCGGATTTGAGGGCGGTCAGATGCCGATTCACAGAAGACTTCCCAAACGCGGTTTCACCAATACTTTCAAGACTGAATACGCCATCGTCAATCTAAAGAACCTGTCTGGTTTCGAAAATGGCATGACCGTGGATCCTGAAACTCTGATTCAGGCCGGTCTCGTGAAAGGCAAATTTGACGCAGTCAAAATTCTTGGTTTTGGTGATATCAATGTGTCTCTTGTCATCAAATCATGCAATGTCAGCCAGTCTGCTAAAGAAAAAATTGAAGCTGCCGGTGGAAAAGTAGAGGCCTAATCATTATGGTGACAAGCGGATTTCAGAACATACTTAAACTGCCTGAACTCAAGAAAAGAATCTTTATCACGCTGTTTTTCTTGTTTGTTTACAGAATCGGGGTACATGTCCCGACTCCTGGTATCAATTCCGACGCTCTTTCAAGAATTTTTAAAGATCTTGCAGCTCAGGGCGGTGGTATTGTCGATATGTTCAATATGTTTTCCGGTGGCGCCCTTGAAAGGCTTTCGGTTTTCGCTCTTGGGATTATGCCTTACATCAGTGCATCGATCATATTGCAGCTGATGACCATTGTTTTTCCCTATCTCGAGCAATTGAAGAAAGAAGGGGAGCACGGTCAGAAAAAGATCACCCAGTACACTCGTTACGGGACGGTAATTCTGAGCATCATTCAAGGTTTCGGGATCAGTTACGGTCTTGAAACCATGGGCGCTGTCAAGGCCCCGGGATGGGGATTCCGTATCATGACGGTCATCACGCTGACAGCAGGCACTGCGTTTATCATGTGGCTTGGCGAACAGATCACCGAGAGAGGCATCGGCAACGGGATTTCTCTGATTATTTTTGCCGGCATTGTGGCAAGGATGCCCAGTGCCATAGCGACTACTCTGGGTCTTGTCGCCATGGACGAAATCAGTCTGTTCACTGTCCTGCTTCTTGGGGCTTTTGTCGTGCTTGTTGTCGGGTTTGTTATTTTCATGGAACAGGCGCAGCGTCGAATCCCTGTGGAATACGCGAAACGTGTGGTCGGACGAAAAGTTTACGGTGGGCAGAGTTCCCATCTCCCCTTGAAGATCAACATCGCAGGTGTCATTCCCCCCATTTTCGCTTCGTCTATATTGATGTTTCCTACAACGATATTTTCATTTTTCCCGCCGGACAAATCACAGGTTCTTGAGTCAATCAAGGCAATGATGACTCCGGGCAGTGCGCTTTATGAAATCCTGTTTGTCGCATTTATCATCTTCTTCTGTTACTTTTACACAGCCATTACGTTCAACCCCACGGAAGTGGCTGAAAACTTGAAGAAAAACGGTGGGTTTATTCCTGGAATCCGGCCTGGTAAACGTACGGCTGATTTTATCGATAAAGTTCTGACTCGGCTGACACTTGTGGGCGCCATTTATGTTTCGGCAATTTGTGTTCTCCCTTCAATTCTTATCACGAAAGGCCATGTACCGTTTTATTTCGGCGGGACCGCTCTTCTGATCGTTGTGGGTGTTTCCATTGACACGGTTGCACAGATCGAATCACACCTTCATATCAGGAATTACGAAGGGTTTCTTAAAAATGGGCAACGCTTTAAAGGTCGTCGGTAAATTTTGAGTTGAAATGATTGGGTTTTGGTGTTATTAAAAGCGGTTCTTTAAATTAATGCTCTGTTCGGAGGTTGTCGATGGCAAAGGAAGAACCAATCACGGTTCAGGGGAAGGTACTGGAAACTTTGCCCAACGCAATGTTCAAAGTTGAATTGGAAAACAAGCATCAGATACTTGCTCATATTTCGGGAAAAATGCGCATGCATTTTATAAAAATATTACCAGGAGACACGGTAACAGTCGAACTTTCACCCTACGATTTAACCCGAGGAAGAATCACGTATCGTTCGAAATGATCTTTACCGTCTATTTTTACAGGGAGTCAATCAAATGAAAGTAAGAGCATCAGTCAAAAAAGTATGCGCGAAATGTAAAATTATCCGCAGAAAAGGTGTTGTCAGGGTAATCTGCGAGAATAAACGCCATAAACAACGTCAGGGTTAGAGGAGGATAGGTTTTGGCACGAATTTCAGGTGTTGATATACCGAGAAAGAAACGTATTGATGTGTCCTTGACATATATATTTGGTATTGGACGGTCTACAGCCCAGAAAATACTCAGCGGTCTGAATATCGATTGCGCTCAGAAAACCGAACAGTTGACCGATGATGAGATCAACAATATCCGTAAAGTCATCGACAGTGACTATGTCGTTGAAGGTGAGCTTCGTACTGACGTGTCCATGAGCATTAAACGATTGATGGATCTTGGGTGTTACCGTGGTCTCAGGCACAGAAAATCTCTGCCTGTCAACGGCCAGAGAACCAAGACCAATGCCCGGACAAGAAAAGGCCCGAGAAGAACGGCTGTTAAGAAGAAAAAATAAATAATTCCCGTATGACTTAGGAGGCAAGCTTTAAACAATGGCTAAAGCCCGCGTTAAAACAAAAAAGAAAGTTAAAAAGAATATATCCTCCGGTGTGGTTCATATCCAATCGACGTTCAACAACACGATTGTATCGATCACCGACAGCAACGGCAACGTTATTTCATGGTCAAGCGCCGGTATGCATGGTTTTAAAGGTTCGCGTAAAAGCACTCCTTTTGCGGCTCAGATGACAGCCGAAGACGCTGCCAGAAAAGCTCAGGAACATGGGATCAAGACTGTCGAGGTGTTTGTCAAAGGGCCTGGTGCTGGTAGAGAGTCCGCGTTGAGATCTCTCCAGACAGTTGGCTTCAATGTCACCAAGATCAGGGACGTTACCCCTGTTCCGCATAATGGATGTCGTCCTCCTAAGAAGAGACGGGTTTGATGTGTTTTTTTAATTATTAGAATATAAGATCGATTTCTTAGCTAATAAGGAGGAACTTTTGGCACGATATAGAGGTTCAGTTTGTCGTTTGTGCAGACGTGAAAACATGAAATTATTTCTAAAGGGCGACAGATGCTACTCTGATAAATGCGCCTTCGATCGAAGAGGGTATCCTCCTGGACAGCATGGTCAGCGCCGTGGAAAGTATTCAGATTACGGTATCCAGCTCCGTGAAAAACAGAAGGTTCGCCGCATCTATGGAATTTCAGAAAAGCAATTCCGTCTGATGTTCGAAGCGGCTGACCGTCAGAAAGGCGTTACCGGCACCAATCTTCTCGCAAATCTTGAAAGAAGGCTGGACAATGTCGTTTATCGTCTTGGCTTTGTCAACTCCAGAACCCAGGGGCGGCATTTTGTCAAACACAACCATTTTCTTGTCAATGGAAAGAAGGTCAACATACCTTCATACCTTGTCAAGAAAGAAGACGTGATCCAATTGAGAGACAAAAGCAAGACGGTTCAGGTCATCAATGATGCTCTCGGTGCTGTGGTCAGACGTGGTGTGCCCCAGTGGATGAGTCTGGACAAAGACAGTTTGAAAGGTGTTATTTCCGGAATGCCTGCTCGTGAGGATATAACGATTCCTATCCAAGAACAGTTGATCGTTGAACTTTATTCCAAATAAGATTCAATAAGGCAGATTCGTTCGGTTTATCACACGAAAATTCTGGAGATTATATTATGTCATCTGACGAACTTGTATACATCAACTGGCGGGAGATGATCAAACCCGACAAAGTTCACCGTGAGAGTAATTCCACATACGGGAAATTCGTATGCGAGCCTCTTGAAAGAGGGTTTGGAATCACGATCGGTAACGCTTTGCGCCGTGTCATTCTCTCGTCTCTTTACGGAGCGGGGATCGTTTCCGTAAAATTTGATGATGTACTTCACGAATATTCAGTGATACCTGGTGTTTTGGAAGATGTGGCTGAGATTATCCTTAACCTTAAGGAAATCAGATTGAAGGTTGAAGATATAAAGCCAAGAATCATCAAGCTGAAGGCCTCGGGAAAAGGGAAGTATAAGGCTGGGGATATTGTGAGTCCTGACGGGCGTGTTGTGGTGTTGAATCCTGAGCAGCACGTTCTCACGCTGACAGAAGACATGGATCTCAACCTTGAACTTGTTGTCAAATTCGGGCGCGGTTACTCGCTGGCCAAATACAACAAGGACGAAGAAGCACCCCTTGGAACCATCCCTATTGATACGGTTTTTTCTCCGATCCGGAGGGTCAATTATTCTGTTTCAAATGCCCGAGTCGGTCAGCGCACAGATTATGACCGTCTGACGCTGGAGGTTTGGACTGATGGAAGCCTGGCTCCTGAAGATGCCGTGGCTTACGCCGCTAAAATTTTGAAGGAACAGATGAATCCTTTCATCAATTTTGATGAGGACATCGAACCTGAGCTGGAAGACAGCTTTGATGACGGACACAGAAAAGAGTACAATGAAAACCTCTACAGAAATGTCGAGGAGCTCGAACTCTCTGTGAGAAGTGCAAACTGTTTGAAAAATGCTGATATATTGAAAATATACCAGCTCGTTCAGAAGACTGAGAACGAAATGTTGAAAACCAAAAATTTCGGAAGAAAATCCCTGAACGAAATCAAGGAAGTTCTCGGTGAAATGGGATTGTCTTTAGGGATGAAACTGGATGGATTTGTTCCTCCAGATGACGATATTTCTGAAGGGGAGTAATGAATCATGAGACATAGAAAATCCGGTGTTAAATTAAGCAGATCTTCAAGCCACAGGAAAGCGATGTTCAGGAACATGGTGACCTCGCTTTTTAAATATGACCGCATCAGCACAACCGACGCCAAAGCCAAAGAGCTTCGCAAATGGGCCGATGGAATCGTGACCCTTGCCAAACGTGGTGATCTTCACGCGCGACGCCAGGTTCTTGCGATTATCAGAGAAAAGGATGTGGCTCATAAGCTTTTTGAAGACGCTCCCGCCCGTTTTGGTTCTATTGCCGGCGGTTATACCCGTTTGACGAAAATTGGCTTAAGAGCGGGTGACACAGCAGAAATGACGATGGTGGAGCTCGTCGGTGAAAAAGTGGAAGCTCCGGCGAAAGCCAACGAAGCCTAATTTCGCTTTTCCCAGCATGACAGGATTTGATAAAAGCCCATGGTTTGATTACCATGGGCTTTTTTTATGGTGATACTGTTTGCGTTGGATGGAAATTAGAAACGAAAAAACCCCGTCAATTTGTAAATCAACGGGGTCTTTTTATATATGTCGCACGATGCGATGTTATTTGGCTCCCCATGTGCAACCCTCTTCATAACCGTTCTCGTTCTCCAGCAGTTAACAGAAAACCTTCAATATCAACGGGTTATCAAAGATCAGGCCGTTCCCGGTGAGGCGGAAGCGGCGTCAAATCATATTTCCCCTACAACTATTCTTCCAGGATACGTTTTCGAGCAATCTGTTCGATCTTGGCAGCATCAATACCTCCATCAGGCGCATCCTGGGATGTGATCAATCGATCCGAAAAACCGTTTTCCTGATACCAAGTCTGTTTTCGTTCCCACGCCTCGCGATAGCTGGGAACGTTTAGCATACCAAGATGTTCCCAATAAAAAACATCCCCTTCAAAGCTGACCGTGAAGTCAGGAAGGCGAAAGTCCTTCGGATCAGTCCGCGAATAGAGCGGCTGCTCGTAGTCGTAGCTGATCCCAAGCGCATCCAACACATCTGCCACGACAACCTCGCTCTTGGAGCGGACAGCAATGCCCTTCCGCGTACGATGGATGAGTGCCTCCAGGTGAGGTCGCTTCACATCATCCGGTCGAAGGGCTATCGTGAACATATGAGTATTCCGCAACCGGGTGTCCGAGCAGTCCGGACTGCGTAAACGTCGGAGGGGCTCGATATCCTTTTCGACCAAAAGCACCAGCTTGCGACGGAACCGCGTGAGGCCGGTATAAATCAGTTCTCGCGACAAAGTCGAGGCTTTCTGCGGGATGATCAGGAAAACCACCTCGAAGTCGCTCCCCTGCGCCTTATGGACGGTCAACGCGTAGGCAAGTTCGAGGTATTCGTCAACCTGACCGCGGTAGTACCGATAGGAGGCGTCTACTTGCGTAGAAAAAACAGCGGCAAGGACATCGCTGCCTTCCTTCCTCTTGAAAGCCTCAGTAACAATTCCGATCTCGCCATTGGCGACATAGTCCAGCCCACTTCCCTTGGGGTAGGCCCATCCATCCTTGCTTCGATTTCGAACCTGAATAACCTTGTCGGTCCAGACGATCTCATACTCACCGAAAGGTCGTGGCATCTTGCTCCATTGGCTCTGCGACTTATGAATGAGACCTGCCTTGTATTCTCTCTGGATCAAGCGGTTTAGATCGTCAGTGCCGAAGTGTTGCGCACGAGTGGGTGATAGGATTTGCCACGCCTCGCTGCGGACCCAGTCCTTCTGATCGATCCCAAGCGACCGATTAAAGCTCTGGTAGTCGTCATCACGGATATTAAGGATATCAGCCATCCGCCCCTTAAGCCTGGCAAGCAGATCGTCGTGGTCGTCCCAAAACACAATATCCAGGTCGCCCATCGACTGGCCCCGAGCGACTGAAGCCAGAATCTCGTCATCACCCGGATTGACGACTGATGTTCGGTATCCGTCCGCAAGCGCCAAGGCGACACTCTCCTCGGCTGGAACTCCCTCCTCCTCATCAACGCGCATACAAACTGTGAGTGGAGCGATGCAGTCGGGGTGGTCTTTCTGAAGCCACTCAATAATGTCGGCGAAGGGCCTCCCAGGGCCAATTGGTGGTAGCTGGTTGGGATCACCCACAAGAATCAGACGACTCAATGGGCCGGAGTCAAGAGCACGCAGCAATGTCCCAAAGAGGTCCGTTGGGATCATTGAACACTCGTCAATGATAACGGTGGTCGCCTGGAAGGGGCTCTGATCGCTTTGTTGTTTGATTACGAAAATATCAGGCACGAACCAGCCCTGCTTAAGCAGGAACTGGTGAATGGTCATTGCATTTCGACCGGTTTTGGTGGAAAGCCGAACGCGGGCCTTTCCGGTGGGAGCCAGCAAGAGCGTCGGATGTCGACCTTCGGCACGCACCAATTCCTGAAGAAATACCTTCAGTACCGAAGTCTTGCCAGTGCCAGCTCCTCCTGTCAGCACGCTCAGTCTTCGCGAGAATAGCGTGGCGAGGGCAGTCCGTTTCTCGTCCAGTGCTGCCCTTTCACGGTCGGATTTCGGTTCACCAAAGAGCTTCTTTAGCGCTCCGAACCAGTCAATCGGGGGATCGACCGCCGGATTCGTCTTCTTGGCCCGCCGTTTAATTAGCGAAGCGGCATGTTCCTCCAGCAACTGGAGGTGCTTGAGCGCGACAAGCTCAGGATCGGAGTCGAAGGCTGTCCACAGGGTTTTTCGATAGAATTCGGCTTCGGCCAACACGACTTCCCGATCTGGCTGACACGCCCTTCTCTCAGGAAAGCGTCCGATGATCTTGGTCAGGAAGTCGGCGAATGTGAGGACAGTATCTCCATTGCTCGCGGCCTCCTGGAGAATCGCAACACCAACCGCCCGAACCCTACGCCTGTCGTCGTGAGAGATTTCGTCTGAATCGGGAAACAGCGCAGCGTCCCCTTCGGGCCTCAAGCCATGATCGACTGTCTCCAGCGCCACGGGATCGGAGTCCGCCGACCCAAGGTCGCACTCGGATAGGATGTAAGGGTTGGCGACCAAGTCCTTCTCGGTCGCGTCGATTCCGCTTGCTGCCCGCTGGTCGGGATTAACGATCCGCTGCACCTGGCCCGGGGTGAGCTCGAGCCGGGCGAGCTTGGATAGCAGCGCATGGCGAGTTTTTAGGACGCGCCAGCGCTCTCTCGCTTTGAGCAGCCCAGTTCTGTATGTTCCTTTGTCCGGTTCTATTCTTCCCTCAAGGATTGACAGGACATAGTCCCAGGAATTCTCTCCCCGTTTTGCCATTGGTGCCAGCACAGTTCGCTGAAAAGAGGTCCCCTTCGAAAACCCGAGGTACTGGAGCACGCTTCCAGCGCCCGGAAACGCGCCTCGACCGCTCCATGCCTCGGCAAGAACGTCGTTTAGCCAATCAAGGCGTCTTTCCCAATCAAAAGCGACGCGCCCATCAGCCTTGACGCGATCCACACACTGTATGACGCGCTCAATGATGGCAACCGCGACGTCGTCGGAAACATGTTCCCCTCCATATGAGAATGGAAGCAGCGCGCTCCGTGGAACTCGGCAGATGATATCGTCAGGGCTGTGACCATCCCGCAGGTATTCTTGGTACGGGATACGAACCCCTTGTTCAGGGTACGCCTGGCTAATACGCCGGGACCAAACTGGATACTGATCCTGGTACTTTGGGGTCGTACCAAAATAGATCTGAGGCCCAACCTCAGCGATCCTTCCAATACCGACAATAATGCGCGGCGAGTTCTCATCCAGAGGATTCCCATGGTTGCAGTAATAGAAAACAAGTGAGTTCTTTGGCTCAAGTTTTCCCCAGAATCGATTGAGAAGTTCACGCTGACGGTCAGGCTCAAAAACCCAACCATTACTTCGCGGATTGTCTGGCCCCCGCAGTGATATATCTTCAGCTTCGCAGACCTCTCGGAAAAATTCCTCGCGCATCCAACGGTAAGGAGCTGGACACGATGAATACGGAGGGATGTCTTCTGAGACCCCTGGTAGCCTTCGAAACTCAAGCGGGTCTTGATGTGTTATTGAAAATCCTTTTTCGGCGTAAGCGGCTGGATCACGGGAGCATGGGGGCAACCATCCGTCCAACTCGACGAGAGGTTTGCCGGCAGCTCCGCGCTCCTTTTCATCATCCCGCGAGTCACGTATGTGTTGGTGGACAATGCAGTGAGCATTGAGGTGTGGCAGGTCACATACGTGACCATCCCAAGCCCGGTCATGCCATGCTAATCTTACTGAGAGATGCGTAGTCATGCTTTCTCACCCATGATGCCTTCCAATGCTAATCCTCGCTCCTTCCCATTTCTCCGAGAATCGTCTTTACATCGCAGAGATGGGTCTCGACGAACTGAATGGTCGTTTCAAGATCGCCGAGTCGCAATGGAGCCTCCAATGAGTCCATATTCAGAAGAGCCTCTCTCAAATCGGTCATGGCCGCTTCGTCCTTCTTGACAAACTCTTTGTACATTGCAGCGCAAAGTGGGCATAGGGCCAAAAACGGCGCCTCGTGCTCCACGGGAAAATGATCCTGGGAGAACGCTTCGACAGCTTCAAAATAGTGCTCACCATTACGTTTTCTGAAAGGCATTTCCTTCTTGCAGATCTGACACACCATTTGGCCGTCATCGTTGGTGTACTGTCCCCTGAGCCATAGAGAAGGGTCGATAGCGCCTCTGGTTGTCCGAACACTTCTTTCGCGCTCTTCATATTCCTTTTTTGGGGATTCGGAGAGCTGGTCTGTTATCCGTTCCTGCCGACGCTCTGGATTCGTAACCGTCCTTGTTGGGAATGTCGGTCTGTTATTTCTTGATGCGATTTCAGCCTTTAGTTGAGCAAACTCGTCCGGATGCATCTTCAGAAACTCGATATCCTCAAGAGAGACGCCGAGCATATTGGCATGTTCGCGTTTCTTATCGTCTTCAGATGATGCTCTCCGACCGACACCTTGATTAATACCGAGAGCATCGATCAATTCCTCTGCCCCTTGAAAGTCATCAAGAAGCTGATCTGTGTTTATGTCCCCCGGTTTTTCTATGCTCCCGTCCCGCGTAGGAATCCACTTGATGCTCCGAAGACGGGTCAGCATTTGAGAGTCGAAGGACTTGCTATGGCCGCTGTAGTAAAACCAATGATAGCGACCCCTGAAAAACCAGGAGTCCAATTCCAAATGTTCTTTAAGATAACCCCACAGGATCAGAACAGCTTTCGCCTTGTCTTCAAAACTCTGAACTGCCTCCAAGGATTCAAGGAAATCATCCAGCCCATGAAGGTTATAGTTCTCGATTGTCTCGGCGCGCGTTGAGTATTCACTTACACCAGGAGGCAAGCCATCAGAAAACAGGATGCGCCGTGGCAGAGTCGCAATGCCAAGGTCGATCAAAATGCATGGGTCTGCTGAAGCCAGCGGCTGTTCGGATAAGAACCACACGTCTATCGAAGCGGCAAAATAAAGCCGCAAAGTCGGGCTTTCCTGGTAGACATCGCGCGGCTTTTTATATGCCATATCCCCAATTGGGTTGACAGCCTTGAGAAAAGGTGTCTGCTTTGCCTTCTGGATTACTCTTTTCTTACCGGCCTCCGAGTCAGAGTTCAAAGCGCGCAGAATTTTAAGGATGTCCGCCGCGTGCTCGGTCTCGGAAACCGAGGATAGATCACTTTTCGAGTACTTGGGCAGAACTCTTTCGACGATGTCATCGAACACGTCCGGTTCCGATAGACCCAAACGCTTCAGGAAATTTCCCCCTTGTTCATCGTCTGCAATCGGCCGCTTCACAATCGGGAAGTCGGTGTCTTCCGGAGGAGGCAAAAAGGCATTTGGAGTTGTGCCGTCAGCCCGAAAAGGTATCACATGACTATCATCTTGGAGGCGGACAATGGGCTTGGAACGGAGAAGCCCTCCCGAATCCCCGGACCACCTTGGAGAACGCCAAAGCGCCTCTTGGCCAGACAAGTACCCGTAAAACTCCAACAGCCATTCATCGACTTGTATTGACAAGAAAGACTGGGTGATCTTTCGGGCAAAGCTGTCGGGCGTAATCTCCTCGACCTCCAGTTCATTAAGCAAGTATGTGCGTAGCTCCGGGGTTCGATCCTGAGTAATTGAGCCAGCCAGCCACCTGACAGTTACCTCTGATTGAAAGAGCTTGCGAAGCTGCTCATGATCCAGCAGTTTTCTGAGGTCAGCGCCACGAGCAAGTTTCGCATTTCGCGCTGAGACGAAGTTGCCATCATCTGCAGGCAACAGTTCTTTGACTGCAAGAGCCTCCCGAACCGAGGTAACAATCGGCAGAAACATACTGCCTGGAGGAAAGTCGTCCATCCTTATTGGCAATGCTTCAAGCAGCGAGACACCCAATAGACCAAGGTCCTTGAGCTGCGGCAACACGTCAGCCATAAGACATGCGGTCTCACGCACCAATCTCGCGTTCCAATCGTCCTCTTTCGGGATATTGTCCCTTGCCGGCGTGGTCTTGTATGGTCCTTGGATCAAAAATCCGAATCGGGTTTCCTTCTCAGTCGGGAAGAAGACCACGAGTGGTGAATCCTTTATTCTTACCACCTCTTCCCGTTGTTCCCTTTCATTCCCTTGAACGCGGAAACCGATCTCGACCGGGACTTGACGTGGGCAATCCTCGCCAGGGTCAGGCACATCCACGGGGCGCTCAAATATCAACCAACTCTCGCTTTCATCTTCGCCGTTGTTCTGGCCAATTACCGTTACTTCGCGTGCACCGCCTCGCGTAGTCTCGTCCCGCAGATAAACACCGCCTATCCCATCCGGTAATCTGTATTCGATCTCTTTGATCTTACGAAGAAAAAGCAGTGTCCTTGCGCTTAGCTTACACAGTCTTGTAGTGATCTCCCTGCATGCAATTCCCGGTTTCACATCATCCTTGTTGAATGGAAAGGCGAAGAGGGTGGTCCATGAATCTCCGATGTCTTGCTGCTGGACGGCATATGGCCGAACGTAGTTCTCGATTCTGAAGCTTTCATCGCCTGAGTGAATTTCAGGTGTAGTTGTGTATGCGTAGACTGACTTGAAGCCGATCCCGAACTTGCCGATCTGAGTGAGATCTTCAGTCTTCGTTCCTTCACCGACCCCGCAAATGCCGCGCACATCCTTTTCATCAAATAGGCGGCCGTCATGAAGAACCTCGAGCTTGTCTTCTACAAGTTGGAAGAGGACCTTCGACGCACCGGCATCCTCGGCGTTCTGCAGAAGCTCGAAAATGAAATGCGTCCTATCCGTATATAGCCTGCCCAAAAAGGATAGATGACGTGTTCCCTGACCATATTCGAGGATGTTGTCGGCACGTATTTTGTCGTAATCACTCGGCATGAGAAGCATCCTCCATGATGTGGATCACTCCATAAGCCACCGGCTCCGCGGTTAGTTCCGCCCTTTCCATGGCGATGTCCAAATCCTGAATGCGCCTGGCGTAGTCCGCCTCAGCCGCAGAGATTTGAGACTGGCGCATTTTCTGAATCTTTTCGTTGCTGGCCTGCTTAAGCTGTTCCTCAAGAAGCGCTATCCGCGCCCGATGACTCGTTGTAAGGCTCTCCCGGCGAAACTCTGCCAATTCCTGCGTTCTTCGCCTATGTTTTACCCGTGCATCGGACCAGAGACTGTAGTGTTGACCGTCTAAGGCATCCCAACAAGCCGGATCGGCCTCTTTCGGATCATCGACAGAGAGGTCAGTTGCCTTTTCAAGAAGACGGCTAATATGTAATGTGACCGCTTCAGTGGAAGCGACTGGCCGCAGGACCAGATCTTCCTTGATCCCGTGAAACCGCCATTGATAAATGGCAAACTCGTATCGACCTGGGAGAACGTCGCTGGACTGAGCATTGAGTGTAGCGACCACTCGTTTTTTCATATTGAACGAAGTCGCGGCCTGTCGGACCAAGGGATGTAGTGGCATAATGAATGCCGCCTCGGGATGTTCCATCGCGCAGTCTGATTCGAAGGTCACGAGAAGATGGGGATTACCCGCTTTCAGCCAGTTCTCCCACTCGCGGTAGGCAGTGATGTTTTGCCTGGAAAGCTGTTGATAATCGCGTAGCAGGATACTCCGGGCTTCTTGCGATAAACGAAGTGTTTTGAGAGGCCTTTCACCGAGGATAAATTCCTGTTCTTTTCCACAAGCCCTCTGCAAATAGAGAGTGACGATCCTTCGTATGGATGCCGAGGATAACCAGAAGCTCGAGGCATCCTCGATTTCTTTCCTCATCCGGTCTTCGGGCAGCAGGATGCCGAAAAGCTCCATTTGCCGCTGCTCGAGTTCCTCTTGTTCTTGTATCAGGCGAATCTTGTTATCCGACAACTGCTGCAGCTTCGCCCGACGCTCATCTTCATTCAAGGTATAGTTTTCAGCGATATCACGAATCTCTCTCGTAATCTCTCCGAGAATTTCCTCGCTGCCGCCCAAAGCGTTGTTGAACACTCCTATGCGCAGAAGGCAACGTTCGTAGATATCGGCATCGACGGTGCCCGGCGTAATCAGGTTGATTATGGCAACGCTTTCGCTTTTCTGTCCGTTGCGGTCGATACGGCCAATACGTTGCTCCACGCGCATCGGATTCCAGGGCAAATCGTAGTTCACAATGCAA
Source organism: uncultured Desulforapulum sp. (assembly GCA_964637565.1). Taxonomy (GTDB): domain Bacteria; phylum Desulfobacterota; class Desulfobacteria; order Desulfobacterales; family Desulfolunaceae; genus DYJE01. The sequence continues at coordinate 11,974 of CAZWTY010000020.1, read as the reverse complement.
TCACAGAATTGATAATCCAGACCCTCGCAGCCAATTTCCGAGAACAACAGAATATCCAAGCTATCCGTATCATCTCGATGCTTCTCGAACCGACCACGGAGATCAACACGTACTTCATCCGGTGTTCCGCCGTGTATCATCCCGACGCGAAAGCCATCCTCATTGAGATGGCGATAAAGGTAATTGAGCGTGTGCCTGAAGCTGCTAAACAGCATCACCTTGTTATTGGGCAGCTTCTGCTTGTTCCGGATGGTGGCGCGTAGTGCTTCAAGTTTCGGATCGTCGGGGTCGAGTAATCGCGCACTCTCAAGAACCGATTGGATTTGGGATTGTATCGTCTCAACTGTCTCGCCTTGCGGAACAGCCGCGGTGTTATCGGCTTCCTCCCAGGACAGCTCATCAAGATGGCGGTTCAGAATATCCTCAAGAAAGGGTACAAGTCCGAAAAGGCAACTCGCGGCTTGGCGTCTGATCGTGGTCATCATGAATTTGACATTGATGTCTCCGTGAAGCCGATCGAATATCTCGGCCTGAACCCTGAGAAGTTCGTCATGTAGACGCTGCTGGGCGGGCGTGAAGGAAACGACCACTGTCTCAGGCTTCCGTATTGTGAAATCGCCTATGTCCCTGCGGCGGGTCCTATTGATAACCCCTGCGAAAGTGTGCATGGCTTCCATGTCCGTAATGATCTGGACACGTTCTTCACTTGTGACGTCGCCTTCGGGCAGCCTGGAACGTATTCGGATAAAATTCGGATTGTGGCGGAGGATAGCCTGGCCCCAAGCGGTGGCCGCAGCTCGGTCAAGGGCCTCACTTGTCTGGGTTTGCCATTCCGGCTCTTGAGCTCGTGCAAGCGATATCGCTTGGTTAATGTAAGGGTTGGGCTCCGCCATATGCGCAAAACTCTCCTGATCGATGATCAAATCGGGACGGAGCGTATTGAGGAGAACGAAAAGGTCGTTACTTCCAAGCTGGATCGGTGTCGCAGTTAAGAAGATGACGGCCTCAGCGTGGTCACAGAAAAAGCGCACAGCTTTGTGACTGAATGTATCCTGATTGCGTATATGGTGCGCCTCGTCGACAATGACGAGATCGAACCGAGGCGGCGGGTCGAGGTCAAGAAGCCCTTTCTTGCGTTTTCGCTTGCCGTCAGCTCCTGAACCATAAAGCAAGACTTCATCGAACAAGGAATAGGGAACAATCACCCTCTGATGTTGCTCGGGCCAAACGCCTTCAAGGTCCATCTCGTTTATGCAGTAGCGCAGGGTGCCACCATCGAGATGTGTGAAACGTTCCTCGAAGCGCTTCATCTCGTTCATCCATTTACGCTCGGTCACCAACGGGCGAGGGCACACGATGAGAACTGACCGGATATCACGTCTTGCTTGCAATTCGCGGAGAATAAGTCCTGCCTCGATGGTCTTGCCGACGCCAACACCGTCGGCGATCAATAATCGAGGTCGATCCGACCTGATGAACCTCAGCACGGGCCGAAATTGATACGGAATGAAATCCACACGGGCGGCGTTGAGCGAATAAAGCGTAGACAGGCCGGGATATCTGATTTGCAGCGCAGTCAGGTAAGCGTGGAACTGCTCACAGGGGAAAAACTCGGGTTCGTCATCGGAAACATCTTCGGGCTTTAGCTGAGACGCATAGTAGGTTTGGGTTTTGCCACCCACGAAGACCTTGAAGCGATTTTCAGGTTTGCCCAACAGGACGGAAATCACAGCACCGCGAATACTTGGATCAGACCGAACACATACAATCTGCCCCAGTTCAAATTCGGCACCATTTTCGTTGGGCGTCAGAGAGGATTTAAGGGCAGCGGCATCGGTATTCTCAGGCGATTCCGTCTCTGTAGAGAGAAGCGCCGTCTTTAAGGATCGCACCTCTTGTATCAATGTTTCATTCGCCTCGATGACCACGGCAAAACGCTGGAGTGTGTCCAGGTCGCGGTATATATCATCAAGAGGAAAGCCTTCGGTGGTCGCGTGTGCCCACCGGTTTCGGATAGTCTGCATCTCCTTGACGAAATGACGTGACTCCGATGTCAGGCCGAGCTTGTTGGAAACCTGGTACCAATTCTGATCGAGCACTCGAAGCAGCGCGGCGAGGTCCAGAGCACCGAGGGAGGCTATGCCCCGTTGTTCCATCCGCCGCCGCTGTTGGAACGACAAATTGTTCACGACGGCCTGATTCCACCAGTCCTCGAAAAGGGGCGGCAGCTCCCTCTCAAGGAACAGGGCAAGGTACTTAGCCACCTCACTCAAAAGCCTCGAAAGAGTGGCTTGGGTATTTCGGTCATCAAGAAAGCCTGCCATATGCCATTCCTATCTCAAGATCCCATGGAGGACGGTGCTTCCGCAGTTCCCAGTTCGCGAGTCAAGCCATCGAGCTCTTCCTTAGCTTTTTGAAGTATCAACGCCGCGCATTCCATGCAGTAGTTGTTCTTCGACATGTTCTCCTTGATGACCAAGCATTTGTCGCCCTGGCAGATAACGTGCTCCTGGTTCCGCGAGCAGTGCCTCCGCCGCTGGGCGGTTTCGAAGCAAGCGGATACGAGAAGGCGTTTCAGCTTGGGCATCGGTCATCTCCTTGAAAGGCGCTCCTGGATTTGGGCCTGGACGTCGTCCCCGATCCGGTCGATCTGTTCCAGGACTTCCTCCAGTCGCTCCAGCGGGATTTCACTGCGGGTTCCACCGTCCGCTTCGAGCCGCTCGTTGACGGCCCCATTCACGATCATGATGACCGCCGCATAGTTGTTGGCGCTTCTCAGTTCGGGGTAGGCCAGGACGATGTTGCGGCCGTTTATGGACGCGCCGAGGGCGTTCAGAATCCGGCTGGCCAGGGCCCGGGAGCGCTCGTTGAGCCTTCGGCGGGCCTCCTGACGACGACGCTGGGGCGTGACCGGTATCTCCCGGGGCTCCATGTTCTCGCGGGTCCGTGCCTGGATGAGGCGTTGGCGGAGATTTTCGCGGGATAGTCCGAGGGCCTCAGGGTCGAGACCGCGTCTCCGGAACTCTTGGACGAGGTCGTCGATCACGGCGTCATCCATCGGGTCGAGGTATTCCTGCTCGATGAAGTGGCTGATGATCTCGTTTTGAACCACCATGTCCGGTGTCAGGCGTCGTCGGCGACCCGGCTCATCGGCCGGAGGTCGCTGGTCACCCGCTTCGAGCCAGCCTTGGATGAGTTCCTGATCCTCCTGGTCTATCCGCCGGAAGTCCTCCCAATGACGGTCGATGTTCAGCCCCACGTGGGAGACCGCTACGCCCCGGTTGTCCGGATGCTGCGGGTTGTTCTGGTGGATCACCCGCATGACTCTTCCGATGAACTGGACATAGGGCGACAGCGACCGGAAGGGCTGGAAGATGGCGGCCACGCTCAGGTTCGGATGGTCAAATCCCTCACCGAGCATCCGGACCTGGACGATGCAATCGATCCGGTCGCGCCGGAGGTCCTGGAGCACGTCCTCAATTTCCTCCGCCGGCATGTTGCTGTGGATTTCACGCGCGTGCAGACCGCGCTCGGCGTAAAGGGAACGCACCTGGCGAGAGTGGTCCACCGAACAGGCGACGGCGATAATTTGATGAAAGGTCCCGGTTTCCCGGAGATGCTGAAGCCACTGGATGCTGGCGTCCACGATAGACCGGTTGCACTCGGGCGCGAGGGCCACACCCCGGCTGAACCATTCCTCGTCCCGGAGTTGAAGCACCTCTTCGAGCGTGTGCCGCCTGGCGTCTCCGCGATAGGTGAAGGAGATCTCCTCGGGCGCGACGTTCACGGCGGTGATTTGCTTGATGTACCCTCGCACCATGGCCGTCCGGAATGGGTAGGCATAGACCCGCTCACCGGCGATCTCACGTCCGTCGCCCCTGAAGGGAGTGGCAGTGAGGCTGACGACCTTGGCGTTTGGGAACCGCTCGAAAACCCGTTCCCAACTTCTGGCCACGTTGTGGTGCCCCTCGTCGACCAGGATCAGGTCGAAGAAATCATCCGCGAAGGCGGGAAGCCAGCGGTCGGCCCGGCTGGCCAGTTGCTGGATGTTGGTGACCACGATGTGCGAGTTCTCGCAGTCGTGGATGTTCGCGTCCTGGCCATCCAGGACGGCCGGGAAGGGACCATGACTCACGTCGGTTAACACGCGCGTGGAGGTCCAGAAGCATTCCCGCCCGGCGACATCGAAGGCGGTGGAAATGCCCCGGCGAATCTCAAGGTTCGGCGCGATCACCAGTACCCGACCCTGGGCGGTCTCAAAAGGCAGCAGCGCCATGAGGCCAGTCTTACCGCAGCCCACCGGAATTTGGAGGATGGCGTGTTCCGAGCTGTTCCGGAAGTGCTGGCGCGTGCGGAACCATCCCTCGACCTGGGGATCTCGCAGGTTCGGGTTGCCCTGGATGAAGGGTCGCGTGGTGTTGAAGAATCTGGCTATCTCTTCGTTGGTCATGCTTTTTCCGTCCAGTCCTTGCAAAGGACTTCCGCTTGTTCCAAAACAAGCTCCGTGGCGTGGGCCTGCTTATCCGGCGGATAGCCGTATTTTCGAAGAATGCGCTTGATGATCACCCGCATCTGGGCGCGGACGTTTTCCCGGACTGTCCAGTCGATGGTGATGCTGTTTCGCACCGCCTTGACCAATTCCTGGGCGATCAGCCGCAGTGTCTCGTCGCCGAGGACGGCCACCGCGCTATCGTTGACCTCCAGCGCATCGTAGAAGGCTACCTCGTCATCAGTCAACCCCAGTTTCTCACCTCGCTGGTTGGCCTCGCGCAGGTCCTTCGCCAACGCGATCAATTCTTCGATCACCTGTGCAGTCTCAATGGCCCGGTTTTGGTATTTCTTGATTGCATTCTCAAGGAGATCTGCGAACGACCGAGCCTGGACGACGTTCTTTCTTCCGCGTGCCTTGATCTCGCCTTCCAGCAGCTTGCGCAGCATCTCCACCGCCAAGTTCCTTTGCGGCATGCCGCGCACTTCCGCCAAGAACTCATCGGACAGGATCGAGATGTCCGGCTTCTTTAACCCCGCGGCTGCGAAAATATCGATGACCTCATCCGAAGACACCGCCTTCGAGACGATCTGCCGGATGGCGAGCTCGATTTCCTCCGGACTGCGGCGGCCGTCCCCCGTGCTCTTGGTCAGCACGGACTTCACCGCCTGGAAGAAGGCCACATCGTCCCGAATCTCTATCGCTTTCTTATGCGGAACGGCCAGCGCAAACGCATTCGACAACTCGCCAACCGCCTTCACCAGCCGGTTCTTGCCGTCATCCTGGGCCAGCACGTGCTCCTGCGCCGCCGGAAGCACAGAAAGCCTTTCCTGCGGTCCACCGGTCTTCCAAGGCGACCAGTCGAAGCCGTGGAAGATGTTGCAGCAGACTTCGTACCGCTCCAGCATGACAGCCACAGCCTCTTCCTGGTCGATGGCTGTCTGGCCCTTGCCTCCGCTCTCGGTGTAGTTGGCCAGAGCGTATTTGAGCTGGTCGGCCAGGCCAAGGTAATCCACCACAAGACCGCCCGGCTTATCCTTGAAGACGCGGTTCACCCGCGCGATTGCCTGCATCAGCCCGTGGCCGCGCATCGGCTTGTCCACGTACATCGTGTGGAGGCACGGGGCGTCGAACCCTGTCAGCCACATGTCGCGGACGATAACTACCTTGAACGGTTCTTTCGGGTCCTTGAAACGCTTTGCCAGTTCCTCGCGGCGAGGCTTGTTGCGGATGTGTGACTGCCAATCGACCGGGTCCGATGCCGAACCCGTCATCACAATCTTGAGGATTCCCGCGCCATCGTCATCGTGGTGCCAGTCCGGACGGATCGCCACGATGGCCCTATATAACTCGACGCAGATGCGACGGCTCATGCAGACGATCATCGCCTTGCCGTCCATCGCCTCCAGCCGTCGCTCGAAGTGCTTCGCCAGATCCTCGGCGATCAGATTCAACCGCTTCTCCGTCCCGACCAGAGCCTCGAGCTGTGCCCACTTGGTCTTCAGCCGCTCCTTGTGCTCGACCTCTTCGCCCTCGGTGGCCTCCTCGAACTCCTCGTCCAGCAGGGGTCGGGCGGTTTCGTCGAGTTCAAGCCTTGCAAGTCGGCTCTCGTAGTAGATAGGTACGGTTGCTCCGTCCTTCACTGCCCGCTCGATGTCGTAGATGCTGACGTAGTTGCCGAAGACCGCGCGGGTGTTCTTGTCGGTCAGTTCGATGGGGGTGCCGGTGAACCCGATGAAGGAGGCGTTCGGCAACGCCTCGCGCATATGCCGGGCAAAGCCGTCGATGAAATCGTATTGGCTGCGATGCGCTTCGTCGGCGATCACGACGATGTTACGGCGGTCCGACAGCAACGGGTGTTGATCCTCGCTGTCGGTCGGGAAGAACTTGTGAACCGTCGTGAAAACGACTCCTCCGGAGGCGGTCGTCAGCAACTCCCGTAGGTTCGCCCTGCTCTGAGCCTGCATCGGCTGCTGGCGAAGCAATTCGTGACAGCGCGCGAATGTGCCGTAAAGCTGGTCGTCCAGGTCGTTGCGGTCAGTGATCACGACCAGCGTCGGGTTCTCCATCGCCGGATGCAGCACGACTCGCCCGGCGTAGAACGCCATCGTCAGGCTTTTGCCCGATCCCTGAGTGTGCCACACAACACCGACGCGCTTGTCGCCGCCTGCACCGGCAGCCCGGACGGTCGAATCCAGCGCCAGGTTCACCGCGTGGTACTGGTGATACCCGGCCATCTTCTTGATGAGGACGCCACCACCCACATCTTCGAACACAATGAAGTGCCTGATCAGGTCCAGGAACCGTCGCTTCTCAAACGCGCCTTCCAGCACAACCTGGAGCTGGGGCAGCTTCGTATCGGCCAGTTCCTCACCTTCGATGGTCCGCCAGGGCATAAACCACTCGCGGTCGGCTGTAAGCGTCCCGATTCGCGCCTGCACGCCGTCGGAGACAACCATCGCCTCGTTGAACGAGAACAGCGACGGAATCTGTATTTTATAGGTCTGAAGCTGATTGAAGGCCGACCAGACGGTGGCGTTTTCGGTGGCGGCATTCTTGAGTTCCATCACCGCCATCGGCAAGCCGTTGATGAACAGCACCACATCAGGCCGACGTTCGTGCTGGTTCTCGACCACGGTGAACTGATTGACCGCCAGGAATTCGTTGTTTTCCGGCTCGTCGTAATCGAACACGCGGACAAGGTCACCACCAATCGAGCCGTCTCTCCGCTGATACTCGACCGGCACGCCCTCGACCAGGTACTTGTGGATGGCGTGGTTGTTAGCCACCAGCGACGGTGAGTCGGGCCGCGTCAGCTTGCGGAAGGCCTCCTCCACTGCATCTGATGGTACCTGCGGGTTGAGTCGCACCAGCGCCTGCCGCAGCCGATATTCAAGCACGACCTGGCCGTAATTATCACGCTCGGCGGCGAGTTCGCCCGGGGCGATCTCCGGCCCAGACAGGATCATGTAGCCCATGCTCTCCAACCAAGCCAGTGCGGCTTGTTCAACAATGGACTCGGTGAAATTCGGCATATTACAGCCTCCCCAGGTGTTGCATCATGCCGACGAACAACGCCTGGATGGATTCATCGTGGTCGTCGGGATACCAGATTGGGAATACGTCGCGCTCGGTAAGGAAATGCTCTCTCTCCCGAAGCACATCTGCATCCTTCGGGTGTTGTAGGAACGCGTAGTGCTTCGGCATACCAGGATCAATCTTGGCGACCTCCGCCAGTAGCCCCACGGTGCGATCCGGGCCTAGGCTGCAGCCGAGACACAGAATGCTGTGATTGCGATAGATCGTCGTCAGTTCATCCCTGATGGGCGAACCATTGCAGTAGGCCTTTTCGTATTCGGTTTTCCCGAGCACACGTCCATCCCGCGACCGACAGTCGCCGTGGAACTTCAGCAGCACGCGCTCGGAGGTCGCCTTGGCCTTCCTGTACTCCCCGATGGCGTATCCGGCAAGGACATGGCTAAAACGACGTTCACGAAGGTCATACATTCGCTCAAGCAGGTCATCGAGGTTTGTTGTCAGCACAAGCTTGTCAAATAGTTCAGGCAGAAACACCACAGCGCCACAGATCGTTTTGGGATCATCGATCCGCAGATCGTGTTCAATTCGTTCGTCGAAGAGTCTGCCAGGCATGGCGGTGGCCAGACGTTCGGCGGCTTCTTCGTAATCCCATTTCGAAAGGAGATCATCCAGGTCTTTCTCCGGCATGGACGAGTGCTGTCGGATGGTGCGCAGAAACCCCGACCAGGCGGATAAGCCCGTGGGCATCGACATTCCACTACCGACAAGCGGAATAAGCTGGCCGTTCTTCAGTGTGGTACAGAGATCCGCGAACCGCTTACGATTCGCATGAACACCAAGAATTCGTTCGAGCCGATCATTCTGCTCCGGAAGCCAACGGTCACTCATCCACTTTGAGAATTCCTCTTCATAGGCGGCAGGGTCAGCGCGGAGGATCGCGACTGGGGTGAAGACTGTGTCGCCGATGACGACATTACCTTTGCCGTCAGGCAGCAGCTCAAGTTCATCCTCAAAAACGGCGTGAAGGAAATCCATGTCAGATTGCCCTCCCCGCGATGCGCTCTGCCTCTGCTACGATGATCTCCCCGGAAATCAGCTTGGGTAGCAGGGAATCGCGAAGGTCGGCGAGATGCTGAATCTGTTTGAGGGACGAGACAACTCGCTGATGCGTCGGGTCAATCAACTGTTTGAAACACCGCAGCACCTGAGGCGGCGGAATAATTGCAGTGATCGGGCGGAAATTCCGCTTGCTGATCTCCATGAAAGTGCTGCCGTTCGCGTTGGCGAGCACCCGATCCATGTTCGCTTTGGTCCAGTGCAGGACGTACAGATTCGGCAATTCACCGTCGCACACCATCGCGATGATCCCTTGGTTGACGGAGACGGGTGTTTCAGCGACGGCCAAGTAACCTATAGGCGCGCGTGACGACAGAAGAACCGTACCCACTGGCAGTTGCCCAGAACTCACCTTTGCCAGCCCTGCGTCGGTCAAATGGCGCTCGGTTGCAAGCAGCACTGCGTCTGCCAACGACGACATATCCTTGGGCGTGCAAAATGGATGGATACCCTCTTCCCAGTAAGCGGGTTCTTTCGTGCTGGGTGTTCCGCCGCCCACAACCTGCACCGCGTCACCAATGGGGCTGGTTCGCCAACCGGCGGGAATCTCGCCCAGTTCGGAATCCTCAAATGCGTTTGGGAAGAGCGCGGCGATTTCGGGCTTGAGGCCAGGGGGCTGCTGACCGGCGGCCTTGGCGCGGACGGGATCGAAGTCTACGAACCAGCTCTTAAAGATCGCCCTCGCAATATCTTCCAGTGTCCGATTCAATTGCCGGTTCAATTCGATCTTGTCGTCCAATGCGCCGAGGATGTGGGCTATGGCTTGCTGTTCCTTGAGCGGGGGAACTTGCACATCTTTGACATATACTGCGGCACGCGTAGTTGATGGAATAGGCGAACCATCGTCTATCTCGCCAAGTTTATGGTGTTTGATCGCGTAGTAAACCCAGCGCAGGTCAAGTTCGGTTTTGGGAACGATATAATAAGCCGTGTCAATTACCCAGAAAGGGGTTCGCGAGAACTCGACACCTCGGTACGCGCCTTTACGTCCGAGGATAACGCCGGGACCTGGCGCAAGTGGTTCTGACGTCCACCCAATCGGCCCGTTACTGCCGAACACGCGATATGCGCCTTGTTCGGTGCTATAACCGCGCAATGCCTTGCCGTATTCCAGCGAGACTTCCTCGCCCCACGTGCTTTCGCGCCACTCACCCGCCATAGCCGATGTCCTCCAGGTTGGCCCAGATGACCTGGTCGAGCTTCTCGGCCTGCTCGCCTTGCTCGCGCAAGGCGGTTGTCAGTCTGGCCATCTTTTCCTCGAAGGGTTCGCCGTCGTCTTCGACCTCGGCTGCTCCGACATAGCGGCCGGGCGTGAGGATGTGGCTGTGATGGCGAATATCATCGAGCGTCGCACTCCTGCAGAAGCCGGGCATATCTTCATAGTCCCCCGCAGACTTGTCGCCCCGCCAAGCGTGGTAGGTGTCGGCGATCTTGCGGATGTCCTCCTCGGTCAGTTCACGGTGAACGCGATCAATCATCGTCCCCAGCTTGCGGGCGTCGATGAAGAGCGTCTGGCCGCGCCGGTCGCGGAAGCGGCCGTTCTTTTTTTCGCGGGCGACGAACCAGAGGCAGACGGGAATTTGGGTGGAATAGAAAAGCTGGCCAGGCATCGCCACCATGCAGTCCACCAGGTCGGCCTCGATGATGGCCTTGCGGATTTCGCCCTCGCCCGATTGGTTGGAGGACATCGAGCCGTTGGCCAGGACGAAGCCCGCCAGACCGGTCGGGGCCAGGTGATGGATGAAGTGTTGGACCCATGCGAAGTTCGCATTCCCGGCGGGCGGTGTGCCGAATTTCCATCGCTTATCGTCCTTGAGCAGTTCCCCGCGCCAGTCGGAATCGTTGAAGGGCGGATTGGCGATGACATAGTCGGCTTTGAGGTCAGGGTGCAGGTCGTGGTGGAAGCTGTCGGCGTGTTCCTTCCCGAGGTTATTCTCGATCTGCCGGATGGCGAGATTCATCTTGGCCAACCGCCAGGTGGTATGGTTCGATTCCTGGCCAAAGATGCTGACATCGGCCTTTGTTTTTCCTCCATTACCATTGCCGTTGGCATGGGCCTTAACGAACTCAACCGACTGAACAAACATGCCTCCGGAGCCGCAACACGGGTCGTAGACTCGACCCTTGTAAGGAGCCAGCATTTCGACCAGAACACGGACAACGCAACGTGGCGTATAGAATTGGCCGCCCTTCTTACCCTCGGCGCTGGCGAACTGAGAGAGGAAATACTCGTAGACCCGGCCGAGAATATCCTTGGAGCGGTTGGCCTTATCTCCCAGACCGATGTTGCCGACCATGTCGATGAGCTGACCAAGCCTCTGCTTGTCGAGACGCGGGTGGGCGTAGTCCTTGGGCAACACGCCTTTGAGCGATGGGTTATCGCGTTCGATGGCGAGCATGGCGTCGTCGATGACCTTGCCGATGGTCGGCTGCTTGGCTTCGGATTTGAGCTTGGACCAGCGCGCCTCTTTGGGCACCCAAAATATGTTGACGGCCCGGTACTCGTCGGGGTCTTCCGGGTCGGCTCCCTTGGCTCGGTCCGCTTCGAGCTTGGCGCGTTGCTCTTCGAAGGCGTCTGAGATGTATTTGAGGAAGATCAAGCCGAGCACGACGTGCTTGTACTCGGCGGCGTCCATGTTGGAGCGGAGCGCGTCGGCGGCACGCCAGAGCTCAGATTCGAAGCCGAGATTCGCGCCGTTGTTCGTGTCTTTTGCCATGTCAGCTCTCCTCTCCGGGGAAGAATTCCTGTAGGAGGTCCTTGCCCCGTTCGCCCAGGCCCCGGGCCAAGTCCTCGATCTGTTTAAGTGCCAACGGCGACGGTTTGGCGCGACCGTTCTCCCATCGGTTGATGGTTGGGTAGGTCACGCCGAGCTTGGCCGCAAATTTTTCCTGGGTCAGCCCCGTTCGTTCGCGAAGCTCACGGACTAATCGGGATATGTCAGCCTGGGCATTCAACGTCGTTCTCCTTTCAGATCCGACGGGGACCTGATAGAAACAAAGATCATATCACGCGCCCCAACAGATGATATATCATACAATAAAATGGAGCGATGTCAATAGCGATCTCCGCCGAGGGATTTTCAGGAGTTCAGAAAGAGTTGCGGATTCATCGCCAAACTCCGCCGGATAGCTCTTTGAAGCCTCCGGTCCAGCGATCCCCGACCACATATAGCCAGGCCGAAAATTCGCCTCCGTTGACCCGGACCGGTACTAGGACGCGGCGGTAGAGGCAGGGACCTCCGGGGTGAAACCCCTCCAGCCGGTCGATAGCCGGGAGGCGGGTTTCGGGATCGTCGAAGGCAAGAAGCTCCCCGTACACGGGGCCCCAGG
>CAZWTY010000019.1:0-54534 GCA_964637565.1 uncultured Desulforapulum sp. | reverse complement strand
AGACGGATACGATTCCGACGCCTCTTCTGGACCGCATGGAAATCATCAACCTGTCGGGATACACCCTGGAAGAAAAGAAGATCATCTCCGAGAAGTACCTGATCCCGAGACAGGTCAAGGAAAACGGGCTTAAGAAAAAGAACATTGAGTTCAGCGAGGGCGCCCTCGAGAAGATCATCGAGGAATACACGGCAGAAGCCGGGGTGAGAAACCTCGAGCGGGCCCTGGGCAAGATCTGCCGTAAAGTAGCACGGACCGTGGCTGAAGATGAATCAGGAAAAAAAGGCCCAAAGATCAGGCACAAAATCAGCCGCCAGACGATCCAGAAATACCTCGGGCCGCCCCAGTATCTTCCGGAGATGGACAAAGATGAAAGCCAGCCCGGACTAGCCACTGGTCTTGCCTGGACCCAGATCGGCGGGGAGGTCCTGTACATCGAGACGACCTTGGTCCAGGGCAAAGGGGAGCTTTTGATCACCGGCCAGCTTGGCGAGGTGATGCAGGAGTCGGTTCGTGCTGCGGTAAGCTACGTCAGGACAAAGCTGAGGGATCTGAAGGTCAAGGATGTGTTTGAAAACAGTGACGTCCATATCCATGTACCGGCAGGTGCCACGCCCAAGGACGGCCCGTCGGCGGGGATCGCCATCGCCACGTCGATTCTTTCCGCCATCCTGGAAAAAAACGTCAACCGGGATGTGGCCATGACCGGTGAGATCACCCTGAGGGGGCGCGTGCTTCCCATTGGCGGTTTGAAGGAAAAAGCCCTGGGCGCCCTTCGCGGCGGGATCAAGACCATTATTTTTCCTGAGAAGAACAAGAACGACCTTGTGGAAATCCCGGCCAACATCAAGAGGAAAATCAAGTTCGTTCCGGTCAAGACCGTGGATGAGGTGCTTGATATCGCGATCAGCGACTTTTCCAACATCGACAGCCGGTTCCTGATCAAGCAAACAAAAAAGGGTGGCAAAGCGGGCAAGAAAGCCCCGGGAAAGGCCGAGTCTTCATCATGAACCTTTTGGCGGTGGATACATCGGGTCTTGGATGCAGCGTGGCCGTCACCACGGAAGACCGCCTGCTGACGGAACTGAACCTGAGGAACAACGAGACTCACTCGAAACACCTGATGTCGATCATCGAGAGTCTTCTGCGGATCGCCGGAATGAAGCCTCCGGACATCGACGCCTTTGTTGTCTCCCGGGGACCGGGCAGTTTCACGGGGCTTCGCATCGGCCTGAGTACCGTCAAGGGGCTGGCCCTGTCCCTTGGGAAACCCCTGGTCGGTGTGTCCAGCCTTGACGCCCTGACCCAGGGAATCGTCCACATGGGACGAAAGAACATCTGCGCCATGATCGATGCGAGAAAGGACGAAGTGTTCACCGCCTTATACACTGCGGATGGCCCCTTGCTCAGGAAAATCTCGGAGGAACGCCTTGTGGGGCTGGCTGACCTGGCCCGGGACATTGACGAAGAAACGATGTTTGTCGGCAGCGGGGCGGAAAGGTATCGTGATCTGATTCGGGAGAGGGCAGGTCAGCTGGCTGTTTTTCCGGACGATTCATTCAACCATGTCCGCGCAGAAATGGTGGCTTTCCTTGGATTCAAGGAAACGGCCCGGCATATGCCGTTGGATAACTCCGATATATCGGCCTGTTACATCCGCAAATCCGATGCGGAAATCCACCGTGACATTCATGAGGGAAAAACAGCTAAGGTTTGACTTTTTCATGATCATTTGATAGGTCATCCTCAAACATAAGAACCTGACGCTTGAATGAAATCATGGATGGATATAAACGAATGAACACATTTTCCTGGCCCGAACAGCCCGGCAGCTCCGCATTTCCCATTGCCAAACCCGGGATTCCCTTTATCGCCGCGGCAGCGGCAGCCACACTGGTCCTTGCCATCGCCGGATTTTCCTTTCTGGCGCTCCTCAGTCTCGGTGTCACCCTGTTTATCTGCTTTTTTTTCAGGGACCCCGACAGGGTCGTTTCAGACCAGCCCGGGGCCATATCATCTCCAGCGGACGGGAAAGTCGTTTTTGCCGGTCGCGTGGATGAAAATCCCTATATTCCGGGGCCCTGCACGAAAATCAGCATCTTCATGTCCGTGTTCAACGTTCACGTGAACCGGATTCCTCTGGACGGCGTGGTATCGGAAATCAGGTATTTTCCGGGTAAATTCATCAACGCGAGCCTGGACAAGTCTTCCATTCACAACGAACGCAATGCCGTCCTGATCGATGCGGACCAGGGGTTCAGATACGCCACGGTTCAGATCGCGGGACTTATCGCCCGCAGGATTATCTGCGGAATCAAGAAGGGAGACACAGCCAGCCGCGGGGCCCGTTTCGGCCTCATCTGTTTTGGTTCAAGGCTCGACGTGTATCTTCCCACAGACATAGAAATCGCCGTGAGCCTTGGAGACAAGGTTCAGGCCGGAACTTCGATCATCGGATACCACAGCCATGGATGAGCAGAAACCTACCCGTAAAGACAAGCTCAAAAAAGGGATTTACATTCTCCCGAACGCCTTTACGACACTGAATATTTTTTTCGGATTTTACGCCATTGTCTCGGCTATCGGCACCCATTTTACCTCGGCGGCCATCGCCATTCTCATTGCCGTGATATTCGATTCCCTGGATGGAAAGATCGCCCGGGCCACCCATACCACCAGTCAGTTCGGCATCGAGTACGATTCCCTTTCCGATTTGGTTTCCTTCGGTCTTGCCCCGTCTTTGATGATGTACATGTGGGTCCTCGAGCCCATGAACATGAACAAGAGCGGCTGGCTTGCCGCATTCCTCTTCACGACCTGCGGGGCGTTGAGACTGGCCCGGTTCAACGCCATGACCGATGAGAATCCCAGCCCTCATTTCATGGGGCTGCCGATTCCCGCCGCCGCCGCCATGTGCGCAACCACCGTTCTTTTCTGCACCAAGTATTCCATTGATGTCGCCGACTTTCCGGTGGTTTTCCTGGTCGGGCTTTATACCCTGTCTTTCCTGATGGTCAGCACCATCAAGTACGAGAGTTTCAAGAAAGCCGAACTGTTCCAGAAGATGAATTTCAACGTGCTGGTGAAGATTCTCCTTGTTTTTATTGTGATTGCCCAGAAACCACAACTCCTGTTGTTCGCGATTGTTTTGACCTATGTCGCCTCGGGCCCTTTGCATTCATTTTATGTTCTGATCCGATCATGGCATGAAAAAAAAACAATAAAAACCCATAAATTATAGATTTTTTTTTATTCATGGTGTATATTTCACGACCCCTTTCGGAAATTGGGCCGAACCAAAGGCTGATTTCTGAAAGAGGTTTTTGTTTTTTATTAGTTTAACCAGGAGAGAGCTTTGGACAGATTGCCCATTACAAAAGAAGGCTACAATAACCTAAAAAAAGAACTCGAAAAGCTGAAGACCCAGGATCGGCCCGCGACGATACTGGCCATCGAAGTGGCCCGCGCTCACGGTGACTTGTCTGAAAACGCCGAATACAGTGCGGCCAAGGAACGGCAGTCTTTTATCGAAGGGCGTATCAACGAACTCGAATACAAACTCGGAAATGCAGACATCATCGATCCATCGGATCTGCCCAGGGACAAAGTGGTTTTTGCCAGCACCTTCATCCTCGAGAACATCGACACAGGGGAAGAGGTCAAATACCAGTTGGTGGGCGAAGACGAATCGGATATTGAAAAAGGGAAAATCTCCATCTCGTCTCCTCTTGGACGCGCGATACTCGGGAAAACTCCCGGTGATGAAATCACACTTCAGGCTCCCGGCGGAAAAAGAGCCTACGAGCTTGTGGAAATCGTTTAAACACAAACAGAATCATGGATGGAGGTCATTTTGGCTCGAGTTACCATTGAAGATTGTCTTGATAAAGTTCCCAATCGTTTTATGCTGGTTCACATGGCTGCCAAGCGTGTAAGACAGATTCGTGAAGGCGCCGAATTTCTTGTGAAATCTTCGGACAACGAAGATATCGTCACCGCCTTGAGGGAAATAGCGGCGGGAAAGGTCTATATCAAGCAACCGGACAACGATTGATCTTTTGTCAAGGCACAGTAAAACATACGCCTTGATCAACAGGCTTGCCGGAAAGGCCATACACGCGTATCACATGATCAATGACGGGGACAGGGTCGTTGTTGGCCTTTCCGGAGGCAAAGACAGCATGACCCTCCTCTACGTCCTGAACGAAAGACGCAGGAGAATCCCCGTCAAATACCAACTCTATCCCGTTTACATAGATCCAGGATTCGACAACAGTTTCGCCGAACAGTTGAAACAGGCCTGTTCAAGCCTTCTGGGACTTGACCTGATTGTGGAAATGACGAACCACGGACCCCTGGCCCACAGTGAGGAGAATTTTCACAACCCGTGTTTTCTCTGCTCCAGGCTCCGCAGGAAACGGCTGTTCGAAATTGCACGGGATCTTGGGTGCGACACGCTTGCGCTGGGTCATAATAAGGACGACATCATCGAGACACTTTTCATCAACATGCTGTATTCAGGACATATCAGCGCCATGGTTCCCAAACAGGGGTTTTTCAAGGGAAAATTCCATATTATCCGGCCACTGTCATTTGTGGATGAAAATACCATCATCCGGTTTTCAGCCCAGATGGGTTTCCCCGTGTTTGAGAACGAATGCCCTTCTTCAAAAAACTCCAAGCGATCGGAAATCAAGGATATTCTTTCAAAAATTTACGCCATGAACCCCAACGTCAAAGGCAATATATTCCGGTCCATGTCCCAGGTGCGGGGCGAGTATTTATTGACAGAAGCATGAAACTCTGCTTTTTTTCTTTTTAAATATTAACGATGGTCGATTTGATGGGCGGAAAAATGATTGATATTCAAAAATTGAAAGATTATCGAAATATTCCCATTGATCAGGTCGGTATCAAAAACCTCAAGTATCCGATCAAGGTCCTGGACCGGAAAAACGGTTTCCAGCATACCGTGGCCAATATCAACATGTATGTGGACCTTCCCCATCATTCCAAGGGGACCCACATGAGCCGGTTTGTGGAACTTTTGCACACGTTTCAGTTGGAAGTGTCCCTCAAATCATTCGGCATCATCCTTGAAGAAATGAAAACCATTCTGGACGCGGCGTCATCCCACGTCGAGATGACCTTTCCCTATTTTATCGAAAAAAAAGCCCCGGTCAGCCAGTCCCCCGGGCTGGTCAACTATAGTTGCACCTTTGCCGGGACAAACGACCGGTTCGGAAATATCGATCTTGTTTCGGAAGTGGTGGTTCCCATCACCTCCCTGTGTCCCTGCTCGAAAGAGATCAGTGACGCGGGCGCCCACAACCAGCGGGGCGAGGTCCGCCTTTCCACGCGGTTCAATAAATTCATCTGGATCGAGGATATGATCGATCTGGTGGAACGGTCAGCGTCCTGCGAGCTCTACTCTGTGCTGAAACGTGTGGACGAGAAATACGTCACGGAAAAAGCTTACAACAACCCGAAATTCGTGGAAGACGTGGTCAGGGACATTGCCCAGGAACTGAACTCGGACGACAACATCATCTGGTTTTCAGTCAGTGCCGAAAATTTTGAATCCATTCACAACCACAGCGCCTATGCCTCCATCACCAGCGGGGACAAGCCGGACATCAACAAACGCCGCTGAAAGAAAGGGCCTTTCGATCTTTAACGGAGGCTCTTTTCGGAAGGCAGGTCCGAATAGAGCATCTGTTCAAGTTTGCCCGCCGATTTCCCCGGGGTGTTGCTGAAAATCACATAGGAATAGAGGGTGTCGTTTTCAGATTCGATAAAGCCCACCCGTGTGGAAACACCCGTCAATGTGCCTGTCTTGTAAAACGCCTTGCTGTTCGTGCGCATCAAATTCCGGTAATCCTTGAATCCATCCAGAAAAAGGGACATGGTTTCCGCTGAAATCCTGTTGTCCCGGGAAAGACCCGATCCTTCGACCACGGTGTAATCGGTGGCGCCGAATTGTTTTGCCGTAAACTCCATGACGGCTTTCGAGCCTTTGTCGAGATTGCCCGGTTCTCCGTACACATGGGCCCCTATCGATGCCACCAGCTGGTTGGCGATGTAGTTGTTCGAATACAACAGAAGTTTCTGGGCCACCTCCTGGATGGTGAACGGTGATTCGTGCCGGTATATCCGATCCTTTTTACGATTCACGGTGTTTTCCGAGAAAATTTTCGGATCTGAGACAGGAATTCCCTGTTTTTCAAGGAAAAACTGGAAGAGGGACCCCGTGTAGAGATCCTGTTGGGTGGATCTCAGAAGAATCCTTCCCTGGCTAAGGCCGGATTGCCGGATCTGGTTGAAAAGAAACGGGAAAATGGGGGTCTGCTCCTCGGCGCTGCAATACGTCCCGTCTTTGTCCCTGAAAAAATTCACGGAGTTGAAATTGGAGCTGGTCGGGCCAATCGGTGCGTTGTAGGGCTCGAAGGATCCCGTTGACGCACCTGGCACATCTGTCTGATGGAAATACGACGAATCGATGATGATCCGGTTGATTTTTTTTGTTTTTGAAAGAACGATGGGCTTCAGCTGTTCGCAGGCCCTGGCGATGACTTCGGAGACGAACAGGGGATCGCCGTAACCTTTCACGATCAGGTTAGATTCCTGGTCCAGGAAAAAATCGGTGTAAAACCTGTGGTCGTCTCCGAAATAGTGGAACGCCGCAAGGGCGGTCAGCACCTTCAGGGTTGACGCCGGAACGAGCTTGCTGTCCGCGTTTTTTGAAACGACGACAGCGCCATTCTGGTCTTTGACGAGAATGGCGTCGTTTCTTCCGATATTCTCCAGAATACGGCTGTAGTCAGCCCAAAGAAGACCGGCTGAGATTGCGTGCCCCAGAAGAAGAGTGGCCAATGCCGTGACGATGGAACGTTTTTTCATGTCAATCCCTGTAAAAAGCTCTGTACGCTTTGAATGTCATGTAAATGTCGGCCTTGCTCGATATTTCAAAGGGGGAGTGCATGGACAAAAGGGCCGGGCCGCAGTCGATGATATCCATGCCGTAAACAGCCAGGAACTTGGCAATGGTTCCTCCGCCCCCCTGGTCGACTTTTCCCAGCTCGCCGGTCTGCCAGACAATGTCATGGCTGTTGAAGATCGAACGGATCCGGCCCATGTACTCGGCGCTGGCGTCGCTTGATCCGGATTTGCCCCCTGTTCCCGTGAATTTGGTCACGCAGACCCCGTATCCAATGCGGGCGGCGTTTCTTTTTTCGTGGACATCCGCATAATCCGGTTCGATTCCCGCATTCACGTCTCCGGACAGCATCATGGAGTTCAAGAGGACCTTCCGGAGGGTTCGTTCCGTTGAAGGCGTTCCGTCCATTTCCAGGAGGTCGGAAACAAAGTCTTCGAAGAAACGTGACTTGGCTCCGGTGTTGCCTTCGCTGCCGATTTCTTCCTTGTCGAAAAACAGGCAGACGCAGGATTGTTTCGGGTTCTCCACGGCAAAAAAGGCTTCAAGGGACGTGAACACGCAGGCCCTGTCATCCTGGCCGTAAGAGCCCACAAGGCTTCGGTCAAGGCCGATGTCCCGGGCAGGTCCCGCCGGTACCAGCTCGATCTCGGAGCTGACAAGGTCCTCTTCCGTGATGGTGTACCGGTCGTAGAGGTTTTTCAGGATCGCCAGCTTGAAGCGCTCTTTCACCTTGCTTTCACCCAGGGGGAGACTCCCCACCAGGATGTTCATCTTCTCACCGTCAAAGGCCTCGGACAGTTTTTTGGTGGCCTGGGCTTTGGCCAGGTGGGGAAGAAGATCCGAAATGCTGAAAACGGGATCGCTGTCCTTTTCCCCGATGACCAGGGGCAGGAGGGTTCCGTCTTTCAAGTGAACCACGCCATGCATGGCCAGGGGGCGTGCAAGCCAGTGGTACTTTTTGATCCCTCCGTAATAGTGGGTTTTCATCAGCGCCAGGTCCTGTTCCTCGTACAGGGGGTTCTGTTTCAGGTCAAGCCTGGGAGAATCCATGTGGGAACCGATGATCTTCAGGCCTTTTTCCATGGATTCGCTGCCCCTGGTCCACAGGGCCACACATTTGTTCTTGTAGATCTTGTAGTATTTTCCAAGGCCTTTGCGGCCCTTGTCGATATCTGAATATCCCAGACTCTCGGCCTGTCTGACGATATACGCGACAGCCTCTCTTTCTGTTTTGGCTTCCGTGAGAAAGGCCTTGTATCGTTCACAGAAATCAAAAACCGTCTTTTTTTCTTTCTGGTTCAAAGAATCCCAGACAAGGGGCTGCTTTTTCTCCATCAGCTCCTTGAAACCTTCAATTTCCTTTTGGCTCGGGTGTTTCATGACTTCTCCTTGTGCGAGTCGGCTTTTATCGCGCCTTGCTGTCCAGTATAAGCGTCACGGGTCCGTCGTTGATCAGGTGGATTTCCATGTGTTCCTGGAACTGTCCTGTCTGGACCCTGTCGCCTTGACTTTTCAGATGATCGATCACCATGTCGTACAGGTGCTTCGCCTGTTCAGGTCTTGCCGCCTCGATGAAAGAAGGCCGCCGCCCCTTGCGGCAGTCGGCCAGCAGGGTGAACTGGGAAACCACCAGCATCTCACCGTGGACGTCCCTGACCGATAGGTTCATCTTGCCCTGGCTGTCTTCAAATATCCTCAGGTCCGGTATTTTCCTGGCAAGATAGGCCGCATCCTCTTCCGTGTCCTTTTCACCGACGCCGAGAAGGACAAGAAGGCCCTGGCCGATTCTGCCGGAAACAGAGTCCCTGACCGTGACCTGGCTGCTTTTGACTCTCTGAACAACAGCGATCATACCCCTCCGTATTCTGTTTTAATACCTTTGCAGGTGACGTGCCATGCATGAATGTTTTTTGCTGTCATCGTCAATTTTTTGCTTACGACCAAACATAACACAAGCTGACAACGCTCGGCAATGCATCGGGTCACATGTCAGGAAAAAGAATTCATTCACTTTCCTTCGCCGTGCTTCTGAAATCGTCGATGATGGCCGATACATCCCATCCCAGCTCCTTGTCTTTTCCGATGTTTTCATGCTCCAGCATCAGAATCTGCTCCAGGGCCTTGATCCTTTGAGTCGTTTCGTGGATATAGCGGTCCTGGTCATGGCGGACCGTGGTGAGTTCCCGAAGGTACTGTTCGTCATGCCTGCGGAAGGTTCTGACGGAATTGGCCGTCTGGTACTTTCTGTATCCCATGGCCACGAGAACTTCGGAGGCCATGCGTAAGGAGGAGTCCAAGGTGTCCCTGAAAACCTGATCGATGCCCATGTCGATCAGCTCATGGCTGTCGTTCCATCCGTGGGTCCGGGCGATGATCGTCAGGTGGGGGAAATGTTTTTTTGCGGTATCGGCAATTTCCACGGTCTTGTCCGGGTTGTCCACGGCGATGACC
Organism: uncultured Desulforapulum sp.; assembly: GCA_964637565.1. Taxonomy (GTDB): domain Bacteria; phylum Desulfobacterota; class Desulfobacteria; order Desulfobacterales; family Desulfolunaceae; genus DYJE01. Next base: position 45,146 of record CAZWTY010000019.1, on the reverse strand, counting down.
AGGATTCTGGCCGTCTGTGCGCCCGCCGCGATCAGAAGATCGGGCCGTGACGCATCGCCGTAGAACACCTTGAGGCCCATTTTCCTTAAAAGCTCCACGTTGTCCGGATCCATATCGAGGAACGTGGCTTTCTGCCCGTTGGCTCTCAGAAACCGTCCGATGACGCTCCCCACTTTCCCGAACCCTGCGATGATCACCGGATGGGTCGAGGCGATCTCATCGGCGGGCGTTTCAACCGTCTCGGTGGTTCCGAAACGCGGCCGGATGATTCGGTCGTTGACCAGCATGAGAACAGGGGTGGCCGTCATGGACAACACGACCACCGCGTTGAGCAATGCGGCGGATTCGGGTGAAATGACCGCATGCTGGGTCGCGAAGGTCGTCAGCACAAACGAGAACTCTCCGCCCTGGGCCAGGACAAAACCGAAAAGAAGGGTGTTGTCGAGGCACATGCCGAAAACCCGGGCGATTCCGGCGAGGACCAGAAATTTGATCAGAACGTAAACCACCACCGAAAATGTGATGATCGCCCCATGGTCAAAGATCAGGGGAAAATCAATGGAAACACCCACGGCGGTAAAGAAAAGACCGAGAAAAAGGCCTTTGAACGGTTCGATTTCCGATTCGAGCTCGTGCCGGTATTCATTCTGGGCCAGAATCACTCCGGCCAGGAACGTGCCCAAAGCCGGACTGAGTCCGATGGTGGTCATGATCAGGGTGATGGACACCACAAGAAGGAGGGAGGCTGCCGTGAACAGCTCCCGAAGCCGGGTTTTCGCGATCAGCCTGAACACCGGGGTCATGGCGTAGCGGCCGCTTCCGATGATGGCGCAGACGACCAGGAGGACCACCAGGGTCTGACCCCAGAAAGGAAGGTTTTCGATCAGGTTCGATGGGGTTGTATGGGCCGCCGGTGATGGCGAGACGTCCGCAAGAAAGGGAAGAAAGGCGAGAATGGGAATCACCGCGATATCCTGGAACAAAAGCACGCTGAACGAGTTCTGACCACCCAGCGTTTTCAGCAGGTTTTTTTCTTTCAGCATCTGGAGGGCTATGGCCGTGGACGAAAGGGCCAGGATAAGGCCGGAGGCGATGGCTTCCCTATGGGGCATGGCCGAGATCATGAGAAGGCCTGAGATAAGGACGCAGGTCAGGACAAGCTGGAGGCCCCCCATTCCAAGAATGGCTTTTCTCAGTTTCCAGATCATGGCCGGCCTGAGTTCGAGTCCGATGAGAAAGAGCATCATGATCACCCCGAATTCCCCCACATGAAGGGCGTCTTTTCCCGAATCCCCCACGAGGCCCATCACATGGGGTCCGATAAGCACTCCGGCGATCAGGTAACCGAGCACCGATCCGAGGCCCAGCTTTTTGGCCAGGGGAACCGAGAGGACCGCCGCGGAGAGATAGACGAAAATCTGGAATAGAATGGAATGGTCGGTCATGGTTGCCGCCTTTCAGGGAGATAAAAGGGGATGGTGATTGAGGTACTCTAGGCTCGCGAACTGGGCCCCGTCTGTCTGGTCATCCCGAACCAGGGCCAGACACTTGTGGTACATCCGCTGGAACCGGGCGATGTCATCGTCCTTCAAACCGTGTGTGCCGTGAACGGCAAAGGGGGGAAGGTATCTCATGCCGCTCATGATGGCGGTCTGTTCAAAAGGCGCGAGAAGCTGGCGCAAGCCAAAGCGCCGGCTGTCATTTTTGACCTGGTAAAACGAGCCGGACGCGCCGGTGGTGACGCAGTTGAAAAACCATTTTCCCTTCAAGGCCGTTCCCCCGTGGCCGTAAGCCCAGCCATGGGTCAGGACGAAATCCTGCCACTGTTTCAGGATCGCCGGGCAGCTGTACCAGAAAAGAGGGTGGTGGAACACGATCACATCGTGGCGTTCGGCCAGTTTCTGCTCAAAGGCCCGGTCGATATCGAGGTCGGGATAGGCCTCGTACAGGTCGTGGACTGTGACGCCCTCCACCTGGTCGAGGTCTTTGACCAGAACACGGTTGACCCGTGATTTTTCAAAGGCGGGATGGGCGAAGAGAATCAGAATATTTTTCATGGTCATCCGTTGTGAGGCGAACCCTCAGGATGAGTATCCCGTGGTCACCGGCTCCCTCATGATGATGGTTTTGGCTTCAGCCGCTGACCGGGCGATTTCCGGAAAATGGTCGGTCAGGTTGGCGATGTGGTGGAGGTTGTCCGCCGTCCTCAGGATCAGCCGCGACAGGTCCCCTTCGGCAAGCCCTGATTTTTCACACACATCCTCCCAGGCTTCACCCGAGGCCCAGGCGTAGATGGTCGACGCCGGCTGGATGTACAGGGGAGAGACCTCGAAACCGTTGTCGAGCATGGTGTGGGCAAAAGGCGTCAGCATCCGTTTCAGTTTGACAAAGCAGGTAACCAGCTTTTTCGGGGCGTTCCGCCGGTCTGCCGGGCTGTCGCTGAACTCCTTTTCGTTGACAAAAGACGACACGATGCCGGCCAGAAGGGCCGGGTCGTTTTTGGGAAAGAGGTTCAACCGGAAGCCCTCGGCCACCAGAAGCGGCGTGTCGATCCTGAGACGTGAGGCCCAGACCCCGTCTTCGGTCAGCCGGTCCTTATCGTCCACAAAACCTTCCCGTTTGAGAAAATCCAGGTGAAGGAGAAAATCTTTCCACAGGTAATCGTTCTGGTTCTTGAAACCGAAAACGGATTTTTCCCTGGGCTGGGCTTTTTTCTTGGCCAGAAGATAGGTGGCAAACGAGTTGCGCAAGAGTTCCCGGATCTGCTCCGGAGAGTGGGACAAAAGAAGGTTCAGCACCATGGAGAAATTGATGCGGATCTGGCTGAGCACGTCTTCCGGAGGCTGAATCACCAGTTTGGCCATCAGGCGGAGGTTCATGAACTTGCCGGGAATGGCCACGGCGAATCCGATGTTGTCCATGCCGCGCCGTCCGGATCGACCGGTCATCTGGCTGAACTCCGTGGGGGACAGGGGCATGAAATCGGCTCCGTTGAACCGGTCCGAGTTCAGGATCACCACGGTCCTGGCCGGGAAGTTCACACCGGCCGCCACGGTGGAGGTGGCGAACATGGCGTCCAGAAGCCCTTCGGACATCAGGGTTTCGATAACGATTTTCCAGGCCGGAAGCTGGCCGCTGTGATGGGAGCCCACGGCGCAGTGGGTGAGGTTCCAGCGCTGTTTGTGGTTTCTGATGTGGGGGTTGCCGGAAAGAAGCTCGTCCACACGTTTCTCAAGCCGTTCTTTCCGGTCCGGATCGGCGTCCAGGATTTCCGATGAACAGAGTTCCAGGGCGATGTCGCAGTCAGCCCGGGATTTCATGAAAAAAATGGCCGGAAGAAGGTCGTAGTGGTGAAGCACCGTGAGGATATCCCCCATGGGCGGAAGCTTGCCTGGACGGCACATCACCGGGGCATTTTTCTGGGACGCGTATTCGGCGGTTTTTTTGTACAGCCCGCTTTTGTTGCCGGGCTGCATCAGGGGAAACAAGGTGCCGCTGGGATGCATGAACAACGGGAAAAGGGGAACGGCCCGTTTCGTTTCCTCGATGACACGGCAGGGTGTGTTCCGGACACCTGACAGCCATTCGGCGATCTGGTGGGGGTTGCCGATGGTGGCGGACAGCATGAGAAGGGGGATGCGTGACGGAAGGTAGATCATGATTTCCTCCCAGACCACACCACGTTCCATGTCTCCGAGAAAGTGGGCTTCGTCGAGAATCACCAGGTCGCAGTCCAGGTTCTTTCCGCTGTGCATGCTGTCGTAGAGTTGGTTTCTCAGGATTTCCGTGGTGCCGATGATCACCGGGGCGTCGGCGTTTTCCTTGATGTCGCCGGTGAGGATACCCACGGTGTCCTTGCCGAAAATTTCCATGAACCGGGCGTAGATGGTGTTGGTGAGGGCTTTCAGGGGCGTTCCGTACCATACCTTCTTGTTCTGCTTCAGGGCCTTTTCAATGGCCTGCTCGGCGATCCATGTTTTTCCCGATCCGGTGGGGGCGGTGACAAGGCAGTCCGATTCTTCGATGGCTGCAACAGCCTCCAGCTGGTAGCTGTCCGGAACAAAGGGCTTTTTCTCCGGAACGCCGATGTGGCTGAACACGTCACGCAGGAGTCTGTCCGAGCCGGGCCTGATGGCACATTCCTGGAATCGATTCGCGGTTTTGGGCTTTCTGGAACGGAACCGCCTGTGGTCTTGTCGCTGTCGCATGGTGTGTTTTTTCCACTTGAATGGGGTGGTTGAATTTTTAAGCCCTTTTCCTGGCGGCACGGTTACAAAAGAACGGCTTTAAGCCCTGATTTCAGATACCTCAGGGCCAGATCCACATAGACCTGTTTTCCGTAGGTCCAGAGTTCCTGGTCGTCAGGCCGCACGTCCCGGATCACCGAGGCCGGATTTCCGGCGGCCACTTTCATGGCCGGAATGGACTGATTGGCCTTGACCACCGCCCCTTCGGCCACGATGGTCCATTGTCCGGTCCTGGAAAACAGACTGAGAATGGCCCCCATGCCCACCACGGTGTAGTCACCGATTTCAAGGCCGTGGAGAATGGCGCCGTGTCCCAGGGTGACCTGTTTTCCGATCATCTGGGTGTGATCGGGCGGGGCGTGGATGATCACGCCTTCTTCCACGGCGGTTCCATCTCCGATGACCACGCGGCCGTAATCACCCCGGATGATGGCCCCATGGCCGATATAACAGGAATCCCCGATAACCACATCCCCGATCACCTGGGCTGTTTCGCTGACGTAGCTGTTTTCTCCCACCACAGGGGTCCGTTCTTCAAAGGTATAAAGCATGTTTCGGCCTCCACAGAAAAGATTCGGTTCAATGAGCCCATGCGGGTCCCAGAGACGGCAACGGGCCGGGGACAGGAAGAAGGGACGGGCTTATCGGTAAGCCCGTCCCGGAGTCTTGCACTATTTCTGAATTTCCTTCACGATGGCGTCACCCATCTCCCGGGTGTTCACGGCCTTGCTCTTGTCTGAGGCGATATCTGCGGTGCAGATGCCTTTTTCAAGAACACTGGAAATGGCCTGTTCGATATCGTCGGCCGCCTGACCCTGATCCAGGCTGTGTCTCAGCATCATGGCCGCAGAAAGGATCTGGGCAATGGGGTTGGCGATGCCCTGTCCGGCGATGTCGGGGGCGGAGCCACCGGCCGGTTCGTAAAGTCCGAATTTCTTCTCGTTCAGGCTGGCCGATGCCAGAAGACCCATGCTGCCGGTGAGCATGGCGCATTCATCGGACAGGATATCCCCGAACATGTTGCCGCAGAGAAGAACGTCGAACTGGTGGGGGTTCTTGATCAGCTGCATGGAGGCGTTGTCCACGTAGATGTGTTCCACTTCGACGTCCGGGTAGTCCCGGGCCACTTCCTTGACCACGTCGCGCCACAGAACCATGGTGGTCAGGACGTTGGCCTTGTCCACGGAATGGACTTTCTTCCGGCGTTTCCTGGCCGTGTCAAAGGCGATGCGGGCGATACGGTCGATTTCCATCCGTGTGTAGACCATGGTGTCATAGGCTTTTTCAGAAGGACCGGAACCTTCACGGCCCTTGGGTTGGCCGAAGTAGATGTCGCCGGTGAGTTCCCGGATGCACAGGATGTCAAACCCGTCTTTGGCGATGTCCGGACGAAGGGGGCAGGCGGAAACCAGGGTCTTGAACACCTTGGCCGGCCGGAGGTTGCAGTACAGGTTGAAATGCTTGCGAAGGGGCAGGAGGGAAGCCCGTTCAGGCTGTTCGGCCGGGGGAAGGCTTTCCCATTTGGGGCCTCCCACGGAGCCGAACAAAATGGCGTCACTCGCTTCGCAGATTGAAAGGGTGCTCTGGGGAAGGGCCTGGCCGTGGTTGTCGATGGCCGCCCCGCCCACGTCGGCGAAGGTGTAGGAAAGCTCGAAAGAATATTTGGTTTTGACGGCGTCGAGGACTTTGATCGCCTCGGCCATCACTTCAGGCCCGATTCCGTCACCGGGCAGAACGGCTATTTTTTTCATGGTGTCTCCCTGTTCAGATAATAATAATGAAATAAATAATACGTGGTATTTATGGGCTGGAAGGGAAAAAGTCAAGGTGTGAATGGCAGGTGAGGCGGGTCAATCTCTGGAGCCTTGGCATGGAGCATAGCCATTGTTATCGCTATCGGGATCGGTATCGCTATCGAAACGTTCTGAATATCGAACACGATAGCGATACCGATACCGATTAAAAGGAGGGTGCAGGCTATGGGGCTAAAGTCTGAGTTCTGAAAGATACTGAAAAAATAAAAAAAATCTTGATATAAATGAAAGTGACCTGATATCTGTTTTAAAAGTAGCCCGCGAACACATAACACGTTTATTTATCCGGAAAAAGAATCTGGATTCCCGATGCCTTAAATAACGTCAGCTATTCAAGCTGGCCTGTTCTTCAATTTTTAATCAAAGGAGGTTGCCATGGCCATCAAACGATGTTTCAAATGGGTCATTCTGTTACTGGTTGGTTTGACCATGACGATGATCACAGGCTGCGGAGATGACAACAACCCTGTCAATCCACCCGGGGCTTCCAACCCAAAGCAGCTGACGGCCTTCGGATTTCTGGAGCCCGCGAGTACGGGTGTGATCGATCAAACGAATAAAACCGTCACGGTGGAGGTCCCATTCGGTACGGATGTGACAGCCCTTGTGGCTGTTTTCACCCTGTCCGGTGCGGGAATTACGGTCAATAACGTGGAACAGGAAAGTGAAGTCACGGCCAATGATTTCACCAATCCGGTGATTTATACCGTGGAAGCAGCGGACGGCTCTACGGTGGATTATACCGTGACGGTGATTGTGGGTCTGAACGACGCCAAAGATATCACGGGATTCACCATACCGAACCAGACCGCTTCGGACATCAGCGGCACGGAGATCACCGTGTCCATGCCCGCAGAAACCGATGTGATAGCCCTGGTTCCTGAAATCACCCACACAGGTGCGAGCATCAATCCGGCATCAGGAGTGGCCAGGGATTTTACCAATCCGGTGGTTTACACCGTGACAGCCGCGGACAGCAGCACGAAACAGTACACGGTGACCGTGACCGTACCTGCTGAAACGAGCATGGTTTTCAATTTCATGACAGATGGTGACGAACTGATTAACGATCCTGACAGCGACTGGTATTTTGATGCGGGAAATACAGGGGAATACGACGAGGGGTTCTGGATGAATCAGGCAAGTATCGCGGCGCCCTGGCTTTTTACTGGAGATTTTACTGTGGAATTCGAGTTTTACCTGAAACTGGTTGACGATGACTATATCTATCGTTACGCCTTTCGGCTGGTAGACCCGAACCTGGAAAATAACACCCTCCGAAAATTTTTCGATTTTACAGCGTATTACACTGATTTTCCGCCACTCAATGACCCCTATACGACGACGCACTACCTGACAGCCCAGGGCAATGGTTCGTATTCTTATAATGAATATTACACCGGTGTGCCGGGGGCTCATGCAGGCATCAACACATGCACCTTAGTGAAAACAGGCAACACGATCGCTGTTTCCATGAACGGGACAGCTGTGAAAACCGTGACCATATCGGCGTCCAACACACCCTCCATCGGATACTCCCCATTCATCCACGGGCATAACAGCTGGGATCAGGCGGAAAGCAATTTCTACCTGAGAAAGGTGACCGTTCATTACATGTCCGACGAAGTGGTGTACCACAACTGGAACGAATAAGGCGTTATTGCCTGAACGGTTGATTGGAAAGTTCTGAAACCAAAGCGCCCGGAATCTGTCATTCCAGGCGCTTTTTTATTTGTTCGATAATGCTGTCAGGTCAGGCTTCAACCGGTCATTTCAGATCAGAAAAGCGACCCGATGAAGCAGCCCCCGCCTCCACCCTGGGGTACGTCGGGAAGAACGCCCAGGCATGAGGGGTCTTCGATGACCGTGTCGGTTTTGTTGTCATCGAAGGGGCCGTCATCGGTGATGTAGAGTGTCACGGTCCGCCTGTCTTCACTGAATACGGCCCCGTCTCCCTGGCCGTTGGAGATCTTCTTTCGGTCGAAATCGATCCACATGTCCTCATCCTCGATGTACTTGAGCCAGGTGTGATCCGCCGGTGCCGGTTCGGGAAGGTAGATGGACATAACGGCCGTTTCACCGGCCGCGAGATGGAAAAGCCGGAAAGTGAACAGACCGTAGATCAGCTTTTCGGGCACTATCCCGCCGGTGAAATCCGAGGGTGGGAATGCGGTGAACATGGAAAAATCGCCGCCTTCCATAAGTTCGGCCGCCATGGGCCGGTTCGTGGATGACCGGAAGGTGATGGCGCTGGCCGGGTAGCCGGTGACCCCGTTATCCGCAAGTGAAATGAACACGTGGTCCGTGTCGGTCCCGCCCTGGGTGGTCACGGTAAGCTGGAACGCCACCACAGGTCCGTTGATGTCACTCAGGGGCGCGATGAACGTGGGGGAGGGGGACCGCGGGTCGGAAATGACCACGGTGGGTTCGGCCAATGGCAATGAGGGGCTGGCCGGATCGGTCTGAACCCAGAGAAACGAACTGGCGTTTCCGTCCGGATCGTTGAGGTTCCGGCCCTGGAGGGTTACGGTGGAATTCTCACGGACCCCTGTCTGGTCCGGGCCGGCGTCGGCTTCGGGCAGGTCGTCGTCACCGTCGTCCACAGGCCGGGCCGTGACGGTGACGGCGATTTCCTGGGAACGTTTCGTGTTGTCCGTGACCGTGACGATGGTCGAGCCCTGTCCCACGCCCAAAACGGATACGGTGCCCGCAAGTTCCGTGGGCAGGGCGATCTGGCTCCGCCGTGTGGCCACACGGTAGGGGCTTTTTCCTCCGATGATGGTGATGGTTCCTGTTTCACCCACACCCACGGTGAGGGTGTTGGCGGAAAGTGTCATGGGTGTGACGATGAGGGTGATGCTGGTCGACGCCGAAGAACCGTCTTTGTCCGTGGCGGTCAGGGTGATGGTGTGGGTTCCATTGGTCAGGGAATCCAGGGAAAGGTTGGCGCCTGTTCCCAGAATTCCGTTGAGATTGGAGGACCAGACAAGGGATGTCCCTGTGAGGCTCCCGTCTTCCCTGTCTGTGGCCGATCCCTGGAAAAGGATGGTGTGGCCTTCGTCAACGTCGGTTCCTGAGGCGGGGGCCGTGATCACCGGGACGGGCAGGGCGTTCTGGGCTTTGATGGTGACCGAGGCTGTTCCCGTGGAGCCGTCGAGGTCCGTGGCGGTCAGGGTGATGATGTGCATTCCGGCCTGGAGATTGGACAGGCTGAACGAGTTGCCGGTTCCGATCTGGCCCTGACGACTGGATGTCCATACCAGGGAGCCGTTCAGCAGAACCCCGTCCTCGACGTCGATTCCGGTGCCCTGGAACGTGATCTCCCGTCCTTCCTCGAATACGGCATTTTCAACAGGGCTGAGAATGGTGACGGCAGGGGCCGTGTTTCCGATCCGGATCTGGATGGGGGCGCTGTAGGTCACCGCGCCGTTGCTGTCCGTGGCGGCCAGGGTGATGGAATGCCTTCCCACGGGCAGGGTGTTGATGGGAGCCGGGTTGGAGCCGGTGGCGAAAGCCCCTGAGATGTTCGAGGTCCAGACCAGGGACGCGCCGGAAAGGGTGCCGTCCTCATCATCGGTGGCCGTGCCCTGGAAGGTGATGTAGGCGCCCTGGTCCACGTGGGTTCCGGTGAGGGGGCTCACGATGGTGACCACCGGGGGGGTGTTGCCGATGTGAACCGTGATGGTGGCGTAACCCGTGACCCCCTCGCTGTCCGTTGCCTCCAGGGTGATGATGTGGCTTCCGTCTCTTAAAACCACGGAACCCAGGGAGTTGCCCGTTCCGAGATTCCCGTCGACACTGGAGGTCCACACCAGGGTGACGCCGGTGAGGTTGCCGTCTTCGGCGTCCGTGGCCGTTCCGGTGAAAGTGATGGGGGTTCCCGAGTCATAGGCGCTGTTGTTGGGTGGAGAGGTGATAGTGACAACAGGCGTGGTGTTGACCACGTTGATGGCCACCACCGAGGTGCTTGTGACCCCCTGGCTGTCCGTGGCCGTGAGGGTGATGGTGTGGCTTCCCGGGGACAGGTTGCCCACGGTCAGGACCGTTCCGGTGCCAAGGAGCCCGTCGAGGTTGGACGTCCATGTCAGGGAAAGGCCCGTCAGGCTTCCGTCTTCGGCATCGGTGGCCATCCCGGTGAACAGGATGCTCTGGCCCTGGCTGTAGGTGTTGCCGTTTGCAGGGCTGGTGATGATCACTTCGGGGACCGCGTTGCCGATGGTGACCACAATCGGGGAACTGGTGGTGGTTGCGGCGTTGGAATCCGTGGCTTTCAGGGTAATGGAATGGGTGCCCCTGGGAAGGGTGCTGGTAATAAATGGCGAGCCTGTTCCGATGTCACCCGTAAGGCTCGACGTCCAGACTAGAGACGCTCCGGTGAGGGTTCCGTCTTCGGCGTCCGTGGCCGATCCTGAAAAGGAGACAGGCGTGTTTTCGTAGAACGAACTGTTGTCTGCCGGGGCGTTGATGGTCACGGCGGGAAAGGTGTTGTTGATCGTGATGACAACGGTGGCTGTTCCAGTTCCGGGCGTGGAGTAGTTGTCGCTGGCCGTGAGGGTGATCACATGGGTTCCGCTCTGGAGGTTGGACAGGGCGAAGGTATTGCCCGTTCCGATGGGAGTATTCCCAACAAGGCTGGACCGCCACACCAGATTGCCTCCGGACAGGGTTCCGTCTTCCTGGTCCGTTCCGGTTCCCTGGAAGACGATGGTCTGGTTGGAGTTGTAGCTGGTGCCGGACGTGGGGCTGGTGATGGTTGCCGTGGGTTTGTGGTTGCCCACGAAAATGGTGATGGTCTGGGGTGCGGTGTTCGATGTTCCGTTGGAGTCGGAGACCTGGAACGTGATGGTGTGGTAACCGGGCTCCAGGGTCGAGCTGGTGAACGAAGCGGCAGTGGACAGGAGACCGTGCTGGTTGCAGGACCAGCGGTAGGAAAGACCGGCCTGGCCGTCTTCAGGATCGTTTCCCGATCCGTTGAACTGGATGGTGGCCCCGGGATAGAATGAGGCGTCGTTCGCAGGATACAGTATTGTCGCCGTGGGCGGGTTGTTGGTGATGGTGATGGTTCTCGGCGTGCTGGCTGTGACGCCTCCGTTGCCGTCACTGACGGTGAGGATGATCACGTGGGTCCCCACGGCCAGGTCCGAGACGGAGACCACCGACTGGTTGCCGATCACCCGGGTCACATCGTTCAGGGTGGAGGTCCAGGTATAGGTCAGGGTGTCTCCGGTGTCGATGTCCGTTCCCGTTCCGGCGAAGGTCACGGCCGTTCCGGCAGGGTAGGTGCTGTTGTTCACCGGCAGGGTGATGGTGGACGTGGGGGCGTTGTTGGACACCGTGATGGTGATGGACGTCTGGCTGGACAGACTTTCACTGTCCATGGCCGTGAGTGTGATGGTGTGGACACCGGATTTCAGGTGATTGACGATGATGTTCTGTCCCACACCCAGGCTGCCGTTTTTGCTGGATACCCAGGACAGGGCGTTTCCGGTGAGGACTCCGTCTTCCGTGTCATTACAGTAACCGGCAAAGGAGATGTATTCTCCTCCCACATGGTTGCTGTTGTTAGCCGGAGAACTGATCACCGGGGTGCCGGGAGCCACGGCGATGGCGGAACCAGCCCAAAGGATAAGGACGAAGATCAGGAAAGCCGTGACGCCAAATCCCCGAAGTTTTTTTTCTTTTTTTTTGATCGGAGTCTCTTGATTCATGAAAAAACCTCGGATGCTGTTATTCGATGGATATGGTGATGCTGTCGCTGTCCACCAGACCGTCTTTGTCCATGACCCTCAGGTTGACCACGATGTCCTGACCGGCCTGGAGATGGGAGACGGTGACAGTCTCCCCGTAGCCGAGAATGTTCGCTCCGGCGGTCCAGGTCAGGTACGGTCCCGTGAGGTTCCCGTCCTCCTCGTCAAAGCCCGACCCCACGAAGGGAATGGCTTCTCCAACACTAAAGGTCGAACCGTCTGGAGGATAGGTGATGGTGGCCACAGGCGCCGTGTTTCTCACGATAAGGCTGATGGCGTCGATATGGCTTGTCCCCTGGCTGTCCGTGGCCTTGAGGGTGATGGTGTGGGTGCCACCGGTCAGCGTGTTGACGGTGAGGGATTCACCGGTGCCCAGGGGGCCGTCTTTGCTAGAGTACCAGACCAGGCTCATGCCGGTGAGCCAGTGGTCTTCCGTGTCGTAGCCTGTGCCGGAAAACTGGATGAAATCCCCCTTGCTGAAGGTCTGGTCAGAGTCGGGGCTGGTGATGGTGGCCACGGGCAGGGTGTTGTTCAAAGGGTTCATGGTCAGGGTGATGGAGGCGCTGTCCGCCAGGCCATGGTTGTCCGTGGCGGTCAGGGTGATCAGGTGGGTTCCCCTGGACAGGCTGCCTGTGGTGAAGGATGTCCCGGCTCCGATGTGGCCGTTGATACTCGAGGTCCAGATGAGAGCGTTGCCCTTGAGTGTTGTTTCATCGGGATCGGTGCCCGAACCGGTGAAGGTGACCTGGTTGCCCAGGGTGAAAATTGTGTTGTCCGCTGGTGAGATGATCCGGGCCGTGGGAGCGCCGTTGGAGCCCCCGTCGTCTTCCTCGTCTCCTGTCCCCACAATGGAAAGGAGACCCAGGACGATCAGGATGAGTAGCCCTGTTTTTCTGAAACATTCACGAATGGTCTTTTTCGGGGGTAAGATCATGGTCCATCATCCTTTTCTTTAAAATCTCCAGCATGACCCAGGCTCCCAGGGCCCCGGCCGCAAACGATACGATATCCCACATGTCGAAGGTCCCGTTTCTGAAGAAAGGACCCGTGTTTTCAAGGTACGGAACGCGGCAGAACCAGTCCGGGCACAAACCTGAGGCATGATCCGGAAACGCCTGGCCCGTTTCGAACATAGCGTTTACCGTGAACCAGAACAGGCAGATGACGAAAGGTTTCATCCTGGACAGCCCCAGCCATCCCGCCGTGATCAGGCTGAACGAGAACACATGGACAAAAGCCGGAAGGTGGTCACCCAGACTTCCGAACAGCCGGTGTCCTGTAGCGTAAAAGGAAAACCGGCCCATATCGCCCGCCAGAAAATACACCGATCCCGGAGACCTGTCCGTCAGGTAGACGAGGATTCCCGGAATCAGGACGAAAAGGCCGATGATAACCGGCCCGAAGGCTATGGCGGTGTCATTGCGCTGAATAGGCCCCTCCTCCAATGGCACCCGCTGCGGCCCCGATGGCGGCGGCGGCGTCGATTTCAGCGGCGGTGGCTCCCACAGCCAGTCCGCCCACGGTGCCTGTGGCCACACCCACCGTGGCTCCGGCCAGGGCACTCAGGATCGCTCTCGACACCTTGTTTCCGTGGTAGGCTTTGACTTCACGGGGCACGATGAACACCCGGGTGTTCACCACGGCCAGGCCGTTGGTGTAGCTGACGAGCTGGGTCTGGGCGCCTCTCAGGTACGAGTTGGTTTCACTGGTCACCTGGTCTTCGGTGACCCCTTTCATTCCCGACTTGGTGTAGGCTGTGACCAGGATGCCTGAAAGTCGCTCGGAAAGCCTCCTGTAACTGTCCACGGTGGCGGCCCGTTCTGCAAGGTATTTTTTCTGATGGGTTGTCCCGCTGTCAGGGGCGAAACCTTCACCGAACACACTGATGACGATCTTGTTGTCCGCTTCGCCCGCCTCCACTCCCGGAATGAGATTGGAATAGCTTTTGATGGGATTTTCAAACTTGAAAATCTGGTGCTGGCTGGTGCAGGACGAACACAAGGCCAGGGCGGCAAAGAGAATGATCGATCCCATGAATTTTCGCATAAATATTGAACCTCCCTTGGTTTAGGGTCCAGTCCCCTTTTCAGATCGTATGGATCGGGTGCTGTGTTGCGGAACGGACCTTTTTACACGGTGATTTGCAACGCTCATGCCAGAGAACGAGTGTCGGGTAAGCCTCGATTTTCAAGGGGTGTCAGGCGGGCATGAAAAAAAATCGGCAAATATTTCCGCACTCGAAAAAAGCGGGAGGAAGAATGGTTCATGGCGTGAATGCCTGCGAACAGAGATTCTTCCGGTCTCCGAAAGACCCGAGGGCCCATGGGACGGAGTCCGGAAGACACCTTTGACCGTCAAAAGATCAGGCTGCGCCGCCCGTGATGTCGTTGATGAACGCGTCGATGGAAATGGCGGGAAGCGTCATGGTCTTGACGGTCCCCATGGCGCCCATTTCCGACGTGATCCTGTAAATGGCCCGTTCGTCCTTGACCCTTAAGATGGTCAGAAAATCGTAAGGCCCCAGCAGGGCGTACTGTTCGATGATTTCCGCACCCCGGTGTTCGAGGCTTTCAGGTTTGAGCCTCATTTTTTCCGGGTCGTTCATGATCCGCTTTTTACCTTCTTCGGTCAGGGTGGTGAGAATGATGTAGGTTTTCATGAGGGCCTCCTTTGTGCTGATTGATCCGGGCGCATGTCACGGGGGTGACGGTGCTGACACTGACGATTTACAAAACCAGGGCGGTGCATATCGTTTCTGGATCTCCATAAAGGATGACCTGATTATAGTCCTTTGGCGAAAAGCCGTCAATCGTCAGCTTTCATGTTTTTTTACAGGCTCTTGACATACGTTATTTCAACAGGTTAATGATGTGTTTTTGTATAACAGGGCACCTGTGGATTTTTTGAGATCACGGATTCTGACGCATCCGAAAAAGGAACGTTGACGGGCATGGCATTCAATCGGGACAAGCTGGGACGTGCGGTGGAATCGCTTGTGGTTCTCACGGCAGTATCTGGCATCGCTTTGACCCTCTGGTTCGTGTTTTCACGTCTCCGGTTTTTTTTCGGAGTGGACTACCACATGGTCCATGGCTGGATGGCCGGTTATCTGAAAACCGGGGTGTTCTACCCTCCGGATTCGCTGTTCTACAACGCCCCTCTGGCGGTCTTGGCTTTCGGCCCCTGGCTGTTTCTGCCCGTCCATCTTGCCATTGTCCTGAAGTTCATCCAGACGGCGTTTTTATCCGGAGTCTGCATCTTTCTTCTTTTAAAACTCCGGCCGGACATGATGAAAAATGGGACCGCCGGGCCTTTCGCGCTGGCAATCATGGCCGGGACGTTTTTTGTGGCCCAGCTCTCTTACCTTAATATCTATGTGGAGGTGGCGGCCTGTCTCATGGCCTTTCTGTTTTTCCTGGACAGGGGCAAAGAGAAAACAGCCGCTTTTTTTCTGGCCCTTTCCATGGTGTTCAAGGTTTTTCTCGCACCGCTGCTCCTTGTCCCCCTGTTGACAAAAAATTTCAGGCTTCTTGGCTGGAGCCTTGGTTTCCTGGCCTGCCTTGGCTTTTTGTCCCTTGCTCTGTTCGGGCTCGATACCCATAGGGACATGCTGGGTGCCATGGGAGAGACCTACGGGAAAATGCGGCTTCACGGCATCGGTTACCCCTATGTGTCGGACAGCTTTGCGGGATGGCAGGACTTTTTCAACAAACTTTCGGTCACAGGAATTCTGGACCGGGGCATGGTCCTGCCCCTGACGTTCACCATGGCCGGGCTTTACGTCTGTCTTTTCCTTTACACCTGTTTTCTGCTATACCGGATATCCGGTGAGGGGGAGCGCCACAGCCGTTTCCCGGAAAAGGTATTCGCCACCGTGCTGGTGTTCTGCATCGGGTTCAATTTCAGGTTCGATCACGGGGTCCTTCTTTTTGCAGCCCTGCCGTTTTTCAGGGATTTCAGGGCCAAGGACAGGGTTTGGCTCACGGCTTCCCTGGCCCTGGTCACCCTGTCACGCCTTCTGGTGGAAAAAGGGCTGGAGATCCTGGGGTTTTCCGGAGCGCACCGTTTTGTGGCCGGTCTGTTTTATGTGCTGTCGTTCCAGTTTATCGGCATCAACCTTTTGTTGTTCACGGTGGTGAATCACTGGTCGGATCGTGCCGCCGGGGGTTCAGGTTTTCAGGGAAAAATGGATGAATGAACAAGGTGTGACATCGGAGCTGGTGGGTCTTATCGCCGCCGCGGGACCTGGAACCCGTCTTTACCCCGAGGGTAAAAAACGATCCAAGGTTCTTCTCCATGTGGACGGGAAATCCCTGCTGGAGCGGAATCTGTCGATCATGGCCAATGATATGGGGATCGGCCGGGTGGTCATCATCACCGGTAAAAATGGCCCGGATATTGAAAAACTCCTTTCGACACTCTCGTTCAGGGACCTCCAGGTCACCCTGATCAAAAACAGGACCCCTGAAAAAGGCCTCGCCGAAGGCATTCTTCTGGCAAAACCCCATATCCACAGCCCGTTCTGTCTGATGCTGGGGGATGAACTCTATTTCCGGTCAAACCACAGGGACCTGGGAAAGCAGGCCATTGAAGAGGCTACCGCGGTGGTGGCTGTAAGAAGGGGAGCCAACCCCACGGACATCCGGAAAAACTACGCCGTTTCAGTCGAAGACGGAAGGATCACGGACCTCATGGAAAAGCCGGAGCAGGTGGCCAACGATCTTCTGGGATGCGGGACTTTTCTGTTCAAGCCGGATTTGTTCGAGGCCATCGAACGCACGGAAATTTCGGCCAGGACAGGCCGGAAGGAACTGGCCGACGCCGTGAACACGTTGATCCGGTCCGGGGGCCGGGTGTTGCCGTTTTTCCTCACCGGCGGTTACGTGAACGTGAACACGTCGGATGACCTGAGCCAGGCCCGCCATATGGTCCGGGCCGCCCATTTTGACGAAAAAACCGTGAGCCTCGTCATCCCTGCCTGGAACGAAGAAGATTCCATCGGTCATGTGATCGACGATTTCAAGGGGGCTGTCCACCAGATCATCGTGGCGGACAATTGTTCGTCGGACAGGACCGCGGAGATCGCCAGGGAAAAAGGCGCCGAGGTTTTCACCCAGCCCTTCAACGGTTACGGCCACGCCCTGCGTTTCGCCATGGACAGGGCCGGGGGGGATATCCTGGTTTTGACCGAGGCCGACGGCTCTTTCAAAGCCAGGGATCTGGGCAAACTTCTGGAATACCTGAAAGACGCCGATATGGTTCTGGGAACCCGGACCACCAAACAGATGATCCAGCAGGGGGCCAACATGACACTTTTCCTGCGCCTTGGCAATGTGGCGGTGGCCAAACTCATCGAGATGCTGTGGTGGAGCCGTCACGAACCGAGGCTCACCGATGTGGGCTGCACGTTCCGGGCGATCTGGGCCGATGCCTGGCAAACCGTGAGAAGCGATGTGTCGGCGGACGGTCCGTCGTTTTCACCGGAGCTGATCCTGGAGCCCATCCGCCATGATCTTAGGATCATCGAAATCCCGGTGTCCTACCATGGAAGGATCGGGGGCGAGTCGAAACATTCAAAGGACGTCAAGGCCAGCGTTTCAACCGGATTGTCCATGATCGGCCTGATCTTGAGGAAGAAGCTGAGGTACCTGGTGTCCGATGACCTGATGCCCTGGCTGATGAAACTGAAGGATAAATTAAGCGGCAGGAGTGAATCATGATGGAAAACGCCTCTCCGGGAAAACGGATGTTTGTCCTGACTCTGGAACTGTCATTGCTCCTGTTTCTCACCGTGCTGGTCTACCAGCAGGTGGGGGGATTCGATTTCATCAGCATGGACGACCCGGTCTATGTCACGGAAAACCCATACGTGAACCGGGGATTTACCGTCGAGGGCATCCGCTGGGCCCTGGATTTCGGCCATGATTCAGGGCCGTACTGGATGCCGGTGACCATGATCTCCCACATGGCGGACAGCGCGTTTTTCGGACTGGACGCGGGACGGCACCATGTCCACAACGTGGTATTACACCTTTTGAACATCGTGCTGCTGTTCGTGTTTTTTTACAAAGCCACCGGAGATTACGGGAAAAGCCTGTTTATCTCGGCCCTGTTCGCCCTCCATCCCCTGAACGTGGAGTCTGTGGCCTGGGTGACGGGGCGGAAAAACCTTCTGTCCACCTTTTTTCTGCTTCTGACCCTTCTGGCCTATCTGGCCTATGTGAAACGAAAGAGCCTGTCACGGTATCTGGTTGTGCTCGTTTTCTACATCCTGGGGCTGGCGTCCAAGGCCTCGGTGATTCCTTTGATTTTTTCCCTCCTGCTCCTGGATATCTGGCCTTTGTACCGGTTCCTGCTGGAAAAAGACGATGGCACGGTCCGGTTGTCAGTGTTCAACCGTCGGAATATCGCGCCAGTGCTGGAAAAAATACCCCTGCTTCTGGTCACCGGACTGGTGCTTTATTTGAATTTCAGCCGGGCGGCCTTTGTGCACGAGGCCACACCCATGGACAGGGTGGGCATGGACCTGCGCGTGGCCAACGCCCTGGTGGCCTATGTGGTTTACATGTTCCAGGCTGTCTGGCCACTGAACCTCAGCGTCCACTATCCTTATCCGGAGTTTCTGTCCCTTTGGAAAACCGTTCCGGCCGTCCTGATCCTGTCCGGTGTGAGCGTCGCGGCCCTTTTCAACTTCAAACGCAGGCCCTGGTTTTTCGTGGGCTGGTTTTTTTTCATCGGAAACCTGGTGATGGTGTCCGGGGTGATCCAGGGAGGGCTCTGGCCTGCCCACGCGGACCGGTTCATGTATGTGCCGGCCATCGGGCTTTTCATCCTGATCGCCTGGCTGGGCTCTGAAAAACTGAAAGGAAGCGCCGCCTGGGGGGCGGCCATCGTGTTCTGTCTTTTCCTGGCCGGTCTTTCCCCGGTGCGTGTGGCGGACTGGAAGGATTCGGTGACCCTCTACCGAAAGGCCCTTGACGTCAACCCCGACGACATGGTGAGTACGGTGAACCTGGCCTTTGCCCTGGACAAGGCGGGACAGGCCAAAGAGGCCCTGCCGTACTATGAGAAAATCGCGGAGCGTTATCCGGCCTATGCCGAAGTCCACGCCAACATGGCGGTGATCCTGGCCGAACAGGGTCGGACGGACAGGGCCAGGCATCATTTTGAACAGGCCGTGGAGCGCGCTCCCAAATCCGTGGCCGCCTGGTTCAACAAGGGGCTGTTCCACCAGCGCCTCAAAGAGGCCGAAAACGCTTCGGTCTGTTTCGCGAAGGTTCTTGAACTGAAACCCGATCATACGGAAGCTCTCCAGAGCCTCGCGGCGATCCATATCGAAAACAGGCATTACGACAGGGCGGCGGCTTTATACAAAGAAGCCCTGGGCCACATGCCCGGGGCGGGGCTTAGTATCCGTTACAATCTGGCCTGCGTGTATGCCATGAACCATGAGACCGGCAAGGCCCTTGACACCCTTCAAGGCATCGTGGCCGATGGATTCGACCGGATCGACCTTCTGATGAAGGACGAACAACTTGAAAATTTAAGGCGTACGGAAGGGTTCCGGCGTCTTCTCGCAGACTTGGAAGCCAGGAAACCCTGACATGGACTATCGAATGAAACCTTATGGAACAGCAGGAGCGGGGGCTTACGGAAGTCGTCTGCTTTCAGACAATCACCACCAGGAAAAGCTGACCCGGATGGACCTGGCCCTTGTCCTGGTCCTTGTGGCAGCCGTTTTTTCCCTTTATCACAGCGTTTTTTCCGCCTCGTTCATCAGCTTCGACGATTCGGTCTATGTGTACGACAACCCCGTGATACGGAACGGATTCACCGCCGAGGGCTTCCGGAAAGTCCTGTCTTTCAAACAGGAAGCAGGGCCATACTGGCATCCGGTGACCAGTTTGTCCCACATGGCCGACTGCCATTTTTTCGGACTCGAGCCGGGTCTTCACCACCTGAGTAACCTGATCGTCCACAGTCTGAACGTCATGTTGCTTTTCCTTTTTTTCAGGGTCACCACAGGCCGGTTGACCGAAAGTTTTTTCCTGGCCCTGGTGTTCGCCGTTCATCCGTTGAACGTTGAAACCGTGGCCTGGGTGAGCGAACGGAAAAACCTCCTGGCGGTCTTTTTCTTTCTCCTGGGCCTTCACGCCTGGCGTTTCCACGTGCTGTACAGGAACGGGCGCACCTACCTGTTTCTCTGGCTGGTGTTCGTCCTGGGTATCATGAGCAAGCCGGTGATGATGACCTTTCCCTTCGCTCTTTTTTTGGTTCACCATTTTCCCCTGAACGCCTGCGATCATTCCGCTGAAACGGTGAAAGACTTTCTCGTCCGCAACGCCAGGGACGTGAAACCCCTGTTCCAGATGATCGTGGTGATGCTGCTGATGTTTTTTGCGGGTTTCAGCCTGAGCGGTTCCACGGAAACCGTGGCACCCCTCGATCATGTGGGTCTTAGCTTACGTTTGTCCAACATGGCCGTGAATTATGTGATCTACCTGAAAGCCCTGGTTTTCCCTTTTGATCTTACGGTGTTCAGGCCCTATCCCCAGTCGGTGGCACCTGTGGCCACCTTTTTTTCCCTGGCTTTTGTCGTGGCGGTCAGCGTCTTCGCCTTCCGGATGTTCCGGCGACTGCCCTGGCTGTTCTTCGGCTGGTTCTGGTACCTGGGGAACCTGGTCACGGCTTCGGGGCTTGTCCAGAAAGGCTACTGGCCGGCCTGGGCCGACCGGTTCGCCTACCTTCCCATGATCGGGATCCTGGTGATTCTGATCTGGGGTCTGTCGGGCATGCTGGGTTTTTTCAAATCGAAAAAAACCGTACTCTGGGTTGCCGGTTCGGCTGCCGTGGTGTTCTTCGCCTCATTGACCCTTGCCCAGGTCCGGCACTGGAAAAATGCCGAAACTCTTTTCCGCCACGCGGCCACGGTAAACCCCAACGATGTTCTGTCCCTGACGAACCTGGCCCTGGCCCTGGGGGAACAGGGCCGCCTGGACGAGGCCATCGTTGTTTCGGAAAAAGCCCTGGCCATCGAACCGCGTTACGCCGAAGCCCTGAACAACCTGGGGACCCTTCTGGCGAAAAAAGGGGAGATCGCCCAAAGCCTGACGTACTTTCGGAAAGCCCTGGAAGCTTACCCCGGATTTGAAAAGGCCCGGGAAAATGAATCCAGGGCACGGGAGCTTCTCGGTTCTCCGGCGACTGTCACGGAACCTGAACCGGAAGCGGCCGTTGTTGAGGAAAAACCTTCGGTTGAAGAAAAACCGGCCGTTCCTGAAAAAACAACCCAGGAGGGAAAACCCAGCTCGGCGGAACTGAACCTTCGCAGGAATCTCGAAGTCAATCCGAATAACCTCGAGGCTGCCGGAGAGCTGGCCCTGATTCTTGTTTCGGAAAAAAGGTACGGCGAAGCGGAAAAACTCTACATGTCCATGATGCTCAGTCATCCCGACGCCAAGGTGTCCATTCTTTACAACCTGGCCTGCCTTTACGCCATTACGGGCCAGCAGGAAAAAGCCATGGCCTTTCTTGAAAATTCCGTGCGGTCTGGTTTTTCATCCTGGGACCATATGGAACAAGACAGTGACTTGAAATCGTTGAGAAATAGGGCGGATTTCAGAGCCCTGCTCGCCGCCGGGAAAAAGGAAGACCACCATTGACAGTCACGTCCTTGAGCATCGTGATTCCCTATTACAACGACAGGACAGCCGTTGTCCGGTGCCTCCAGTCGATCCGTGACGCATTGGCCCCGCTTCCACCCCGGTATCCCACACCAGAGATCGTCCTGGTGGACGACCACAGCCCCGATCCCTTTGATCCCGAATCCTCGCCTGTGGAGCTTCGTGTTCTGAGGCTCCCGGAAAACCGTGGCGTCGGAGCGGCCAGGAACATGGGGGTCGCCCTTTCCCATGGCAGCCACCTGCTATTCCTGGATTCCGACGTGATGCTGGACCGGCTGCACCTGACCCGGCTTTACGAACTGCTTGAAGAAACAGACGCCCGGATCATTCAGGGACCGACTTCCGTCATTCCCGCCAATTTTTCGCCCTCGATGTTTCACCGCTACATGGCCGCGTCCTGGAACTACTACGAACACAACAACTGGGAAATCTCCGTGTTCACCCAGTGTTTCTGCGTTGAAAAACAGTTTTTTGACGAGCTGGGAGGATTCAGCGAACGCTACGAGCGGAGCGGGGGAGAGGAATTCGAACTGGGACTCCGGCTGAACGCCCTGAAATCTGGGTTTATCCACTTTGATGAACGTCTCGTTCATTTCCACCATTTTGACGGTCCGGTCAAACGGATGAAGAAAGTGTATTTGAGAAGCCGGTATATCGGTTCCATCGCCCTTCGGATGCCCAACTTGCCTTTCCGTTTCACGGCCCAGTCCCTGATGAGGTCGGCCTATGCCTGGGTTCTGAACGGTTTTGCCGTCCTTGCCCTGGTGTCTCCAAAGGCCGGGTCGGCAGGCTGGATTCTTGCGGCCCTCTTGTTTTACGTGTCGGACCTGACCTTTTCCTCGGCCATGGAAAAAGCCCATTCCAGGCAACTGGCCTGGATGTCGGTCGTGTTTCGTCAGCTGGAGTACAGCTTCATCAACCTGGGCATGCTTGGCGGCCTTTTTTTACGGGGAATCAAGGACAAAACATGAACCACGACCTGGCGTTTCTGTTTTCAAAACACCCCTGCTATCTGATTTTCTGGGTCACCGGGGCCTGCAACCTCGCCTGCGCCCACTGTTTCAACCATCAGCGCAACAACCGGCTGGCCCGGGACCTGGATCTCGATGAAATCCGGAAAATTTCCAAAAACATGGGGCACATCAAATACCTGACCCTGGCCGGAGGAGAGCCCCTGCTCCGGGACGATCTTTCAGACATCGTGTCGATTTTCCGTTCGAACAACGGCGTTCATATGGTGAACCTGGTGACCAACGGCTGGTTTTCCGAAAAGACGGAAAAGACGGTGGCGGACATCCTGAAAATTTGTCCTGACATCCACCTGAGCGTGGGGGTTTCCGTGGACGGCCCGGAACAGATCCATGACCGGCTCAGGGCCAAAGAGGGGAGTTACAGGCGGGCCACAGAAACCATCATGAGGTTGAAACGACAGCCTTTGTTCGGGAAACGTCTCACCGTGGCGGCCTGTGGAACCTACAGCCGTGACAACGCCCCGTATCTGCTGGATCTGGCGCGGTTTTTCCAGGAAAAACTGGCCGTTCCCTACTATCCCGGCCTGATCCGGGGCAGGAATGTCCGGGACATGGGGCTGATGGCCGTCGATCCGGACCATTACCTCGAGACCGTGGAAAAGATCGGGTTCCAGATCAACACGCGACTGGTGGACCGTTATCCCTTCAAACGGGTCCGCGTGGCGGTGGACCAGGTGGTCACAGGGATCATCCGGCGTAGCCTGAAACACAACCGGGCCACCGTTCCCTGCAAAGCGGGGCGCAAGGGGTTTGTGCTGACAGCGGACGGCGGGGTGCTGCTCTGCGAGATTCTTGAAAAAGTCCTGGGAAACGTCCGTGAACACGACTATTCTCCGTACAACATTCTCGATCTGGAATCTTCGAAACGAGCCATGGAACAGGTGGTCGTCTCAGGCTGCCACTGCACCTGGGAATGCTTCCAGAGGCTGAACGTGGTGTTCAGCCCCAACCTTTACCCGCGGGTCCTTCTTGAAATCGCGAAAGGTCTTTTCTGAGGTTTTCCCCCTTATCCTTTTAAAGAACGTTCCGGCACGCCAGGGCGAAATCCTCGGGGTAGTGCCCGTTGATGAAACGCTGCTGGGCCTCGGTGAAAGCACCCATGGAATAGGGGATCTTAGGGAGAAACGAGTACAGCAGGTGCTGTTTCTCGTCGTAAACCCCGAATCGCCCTGAAAACTCGATCACGGAAATCATTTTCGCACCCAAGGCGGTGAGGGCGTTCATGGCCCGGTGCATGGCCAAATCCAGAGACTGCCTTACGGAGGTATCTGTTTCAAGGATGTTGGCCAGGGGAAGGCGTGTCATTAAATTTAATTCCCACTGGGATGTCTGGGCTTTGGGAACGAACAAAGTCACATGATCGTCCTGGTAAACAACCAGGGACGCGTCCTGGTCTGGTTTGTCCATGCGCCGGTTGTTTTCCATGGCCCGGATGTAGTCGTCGAAGAAGTGGCTTCCGTATTCCTTCCTGTAAGTCCGGATAAAGGCGTAAACCTGATCTCCGCAGCCGTAGGTTTCCATGGGTTCCCCTGGGCTGTCGAAACCGCCGGCCCCCTGGACTGTCCTGGGGATCAGGGCGAACTGCTGGTGAATCTGCTGGTGGGAGCCGTGGAGGTTGTAGCCGCCTGAGGTGAAGTTGAAACCGTAGTTCCATCCCCAGAGCGTGGCGTTGAAAAAAAGGTCGGATGGTTCTTTTGCTTGAAGTTTTTTTACGATGGACTGGCGCAGATCTTCAAGCTCGTCAACCTCTGCCGTTTTGCGGGGTGTGAACCCCGGAATTCCCAGCATGTCCGCCACACGGGAGTAGGTCCGCTGGTAGTACAGGTGACGTAGTCCCTTCATGTCTTCAAAACTTAAGGACGCCATATCGTAGCGGACCGCGTCTTCAGCCATGTTGGCCGCGAAGTGCCCCCAAGGGATGTAGCTGTTTCGACGAAGGTACTCATAGATATGGGCGTCATCCCGGTGGTATTCTCCCACGATTTCACTTCCGCCCTGGACTCCGGGACGAAGCACCATGGCTTCCTTGAGCTTGTCCGGAAGATGGGCGTTGTTCACCAGGGTTTCGAACAGGGTGTGGTTCCGGATGACCGCCCTTGCGGCTCCCGACATTTCCCTTTGAAAAACAAGACCTTCGGGGTTTTGGATGTCTGGATGGAAATCACAGCACAGGGAGGTGAGCCGGACCAGTTCGTCCGTATCGCAGGATTCGGCGGCGATGGTGAGGAGTACCTGCCGGGGGAGGTTGGAGAACACAGAGTCCAGATCCACCCCTGGCCCCAGGCTTTTTTTCAGGCTGTCAGAAAACGACAGGGGTTTTTCAAAGGTGAGGCGGATGGAGCCCGGGTTGGCGCTTTTCGCGTCAGCCCAGTTCGAGGCGATGTAAGTGGAACCTCGGAACGGAAAAGGGTTGGGGACCTCGTAAATGATATCGGCCTGCGGTTCGTCCACGGCTTTTTCCGGAAAGTTCGCGTGGTTCATCACAGGTTCGCCGGATGAATCCATGCCCAGGGGGCGGATGCCGTCTTTTTCCCGGAAATTTTCGATGTGAAATGAAGGACGGTGAACCCCGTAAAGGAATCGGCCGTGTGGCGTGACGCAGGTTTTCAGCTTCATGGTGATCAGGTTCCTTTCTTTCGTAAAGATGGACAGAACAAACGAAATGAACTAATAAGCACAGTTCGGAAAAAATCTCAACCCGGTGGAAACCTGGATCGTGGAATGAATTTTGCTTTTTTGTGATGTATAAAAAGTCCGGGACATGAAAAAAGTGATTTATTAAAAATATTGAACAGGTTATGATCAGGGCGTTTCTATTCGTGTGACGTACTATGTCGTTTTCTGTGACGTTTTACGTCTCACGGCCCTCATCTTAAAAGGCAGCGGCCGATACACAATGGTTGGTGGTTCATGAAAGACAGATTTTTATTTCTGGTAAGTTGTTTGGTTTTGATTCTGACCCTCTCCTCCGATGCTTTTGCGGCCCAATCCGTGGTGATCGTGAAATCACAGCCTGTTTATCCTGGAGGAGCCGCCTATCGGGTGACGGTTGATTTCGGAGGTGCGGACGACTATGACGCCCATTTTATCGTAGGCCAGAAATACGCCGAGGCCGTGCTGGATGCGTTCAAGGATCAGGGCGGATTTGAAAAAGCTGTTTCCGCGTGCCTCAGGGAGTCTGTCGTGGGTATGGAGCGAAACGGTCTCCGCTTTAAAGAGATGATGACCCAGGTCAAACGAATCATAGGAAAAAACAGTATAGACGGTGACGAAACCAGTCTGGCCAAGGCTGAAATAGAAGGCATGGATTCGGTGCTCAATTCCAGCCGAAACGGGTATTCTGCCAGGGATCGCCTGTGGCTTCTCATGTTCAAGGAAAACCAGCTGACCTTGCGTGAACTCTATCTTCTCAATCTGATCTCTAATCCTTCGGATGGCCAGTTTGCCCTACATGGGACTGTCATACCCGCCCAGCATAGGCAAAAACCTTCAGGTCTGGCCGGATTGAAAGCGGTTTATATTCTCAAAAACCGGGGTAGCAAACCGGATCAGATCCGGGAAGGTTTTCTGGGCTGTCTGTTCAACGCGGTCTGTGCCCCCGGACAAAACGCCATGATTTCAGGGGTTGAAACCGAATTTGCCGAAACGGTGAACCGCTGAGGCTGTTATCCGCCAGCCGTTGATTTGACAGAGTCGACACAGTTTTTTTAGTCTCCGGCCGCGAGATATCTCCCCATCAAAATGGCTGAATTCCCATTTTTTTTCCCAATGCCTCCTTAAAAAAGACTTGAGTGTTGACGTCCTGCACTGAAAGTCATATTCTATGGGCGTTTTTTGCCTGTTTCGCCTGTTCGATCATAAAAAGTCATGAATTTATTTGGTGTGGGATCCGCTGAGGACTGATGCGTTGGCAGCCGGGTTCTGCTTCCTGTTTGAAACGATCATCAAGGAGAGGTCTATGAAGAGTCTGAAGTTCGTGGTGTTCCTTACGGTTGTGCTGACGTTTTTCGCGGCCGGTCAGAATGTTTTTGCTGAAGAGGCTCCCTTGCCCGACAACCCCAGTTCCGGTGTGATGCTCGACGACAGCCTGCCCGGAATGGGCAGTGAAAAGACAACGGCTGGTATCGTGGTGGGCGCCGTGACCCTGGACGGAAAAAACTACCAGCAGATCGGAATCCGGGCTGACATTCCCCTCGGGAAGCTCGGTATCGGTGTCGACCTCCAGATTCTTCTCGACGAAGAAGGCAAGGTTCGTGAAGAGGACTGGGATGAAGTGGAAGACTACCTCAACATGCTGTACTACCTGAGATGGGACCACAAAGGCGCCCCGTTCTATGCCAAAGTCGGCGCCCTGGATTACAGCTACCTGGGTTACTCCAACATCGTGAACGGCTACTCCAACGCCATCGAATGGCCCGACTACAAACGCATCGGTATGGAAATGTCCTTCAAGTCCGAGAAAATCGTGGGTGAACTTCTGATCAACGATTACAAGGAGCTGACCGACGACAGGGCCTCCATGGTCATCGGAACACGTGTGGGTGTCCGGCCCTTCAGCAAACTGGAGATCGGGGCGAGCATCGTGTCCGACTTGAACGAGTACAACGGCATGAGGGACACGGACGACGACGGTTATCCGGATGAGGTGGACCAGTACCCCTACGACGACAATCTGGTGACCGAACGGGAACGTCTCGAATCCATTGGAGCCAGCCCAGGAACCATTCAGGAACTGATCGACCTCGGTGAGCTCTCCCCCCTGGAAAGGGAAGACCTGACCGATTACCGGAAAAAACGATCCCGCCTGACCGTCTGGGGACTCGATGCCGGTATCCCTCTGATCGAAGGGGATTTCCTGAAAGTTGATCTTTACA
Source organism: uncultured Desulforapulum sp. (assembly GCA_964637565.1). Classification (GTDB taxonomy): domain Bacteria; phylum Desulfobacterota; class Desulfobacteria; order Desulfobacterales; family Desulfolunaceae; genus DYJE01. The sequence continues at coordinate 17,750 of CAZWTY010000019.1, read as the reverse complement.
CCGCTTATTCGGACATCGTGGACTACGGCTGGGGTCTCACCCTTCCCGGTTTCAGGACCCGCCTGGGCGAGCATTTCAGTTTCACGGCGGAATACCGCATGCAGTCCGAAGAATTCCTTTTCGGGTACTTCAACCACACCTATGAACTTGAACGCTGCCAGATCGCCGTGGACCCCATGACCGGCCTTCCCTATGCCGTGAGAAAACAAGACACCCTGAAAGATATCACCGATGACATGCAGGGGTATCTGGCCGGCATGCAGTTCAACTTCTTCAAGTACCTCACGGCCAGCGCCCAGTACCAGAACATGAAAGGCGACAATGAGGAACGCAAATCCCTTTACGGCGACCTGATCATCAACAACAAGGCAATCCTGTATCTTCCCACGGTCAAAGGCTACTACGCCCAGAACAACGTGGAAAGCCTCAGCGAATGGCGGACCCCCAGCACCCTTCTCGGGTACATCGTCCAGATGAACATCGGTGGCGCCACGGTTTCCGTGGACAACAAATACACCTTTGTGGACAGAAACGGGGACGGAGACGTGAAAGACGACGACGAAATGGTGAAGAGCATCAGCATCAGCGCCATGGCCACATTCTAATATCTTGAAAAAAGAACGGGGCGGTTCCATGGAACCGCCCTTTTTTTTACATGCCCCGAACCACCTCTTCCATCAGCACCGGATCGTCGGTGAAAATTCCATCCACTCCCATGTTGAAACAGCGCTTTGCGTCTTCTTTCGTGTTGACGGTGTACGTGAGTACCTTGAGACCTTTTTCATGGACCGCCTCCACCTGCTCTGGCGTCAAGGTCCGGTGATCGGGGTTGAAGGAACGCACGTTGTGCCGAACCATGAAATCCAGAAGTCCTATGTCCAGGGGATCTTCGGAAAGCATGGCCAGAAGGGGCTTTCGTCTTTCCATGGTGGCGATTCTTTCGATCACTTTCTTTTCGAAACTCGAAACCATCACCCGGTCTGTCATGTCATGGCCGGAGAGTTTTTCAAGGACCTGATTCTCAATGGAATCCGCCATCATGACCCTGTCAATGGCCTCGGGCTTGATTTCCACGTTGACCAGCGCCCTTGTGCGGCAGAGTGAAAGAACCTCGTCCAGCGTGGGGACGGGTTCGCCCTTGAACTCCGCTGAGAACCAGGAGCCCGCATCCAGGCTCTTAATCTGCCTGAGGGTGTGATGGCGAACCTCACCCATCCCGTTGGTGGTTCTTTCCAGGGTTTCGTCGTGGATCACCACAACCTCTCTGTCACGGGTCAGGGTCACGTCGAATTCGATCATTTTCGCTCCCGCGTCCAGAGCGGCCTGAAACGCGATCAGGGTGTTTTCAGGAGCCCTGGCTTTGAAGCCACGGTGTGCGATGATCAGGGGAAAGGGCAGAGAATTGAAGGCCATGGTCGTTTCGTCCGGGGTTAAGGGGTCTTGACGGTATTCTTGTACCATACTGCGAATTGGCGGTCTTCGGCGAGGATATGCTCCCTGACCCACACGGCCATCATGTATTCTAACTGATCTTTGAGACTGACCAGGGATTTGCTTGACGTCAGCGTATGGTTGATTTCTTCCACGATTTTCCTGTGCGCTTCCCTGTGATCCTGAAATCCTGGATAACCGGATTGTTCCATGGCCTGTTCTTCGAATATGAAATGTTCGTTCACGTATTTTCTGATGTGATCGATGACATACCGTATCTCAGGTCCATGGTCTTCAGGTTTTTCAATCTCATAAAGTTCACCGGCGATGGCGAAAAGAAGCCTGTGCTGGGAATCGATGTCATGGATGCCTAAGCGGCAGCTTTTGTCCCATTTCATTTTCAGCTGTTGAGCCATGGATTTTCTCCTGGATGGACACACGGTTTGTTCAACAAGTCCCTGTTTGGATTTGCAGGTTATTGGATCTGTGAATGCCTGGTGACAAGGTTAAGAAAATTTTCACCAAGTATCATCCGTTGATGGCCCTTGTCAGGAAAATGCGTTTCGATCCGTGATTTGATCACATTCATGTCGAAATCACCCTCAGCCCCATGGGAACCAAAGGGGCCGTCCGTTCCGAAAAGGCATCGTTCCACACCGAGGACCGAACATACACCGGCCATGATGGACCTGTCCACATAGGCTGTGGCGGAAAGGTCCACCAGGATGTTTTTCCTTGCCCTGACGACTTTCCATGCGTCGTCGAAAAAGGGAAAAGCCGCGTGGGCCAGGATGATTCCAAGGTCGGGCAACGCCGAGGCAAGAGGCAGGATATGGTCCAGATCGTCGAATCCTGCGTGGATGATCAGGGGCCGTTTGTCTTTAGCGAGGCGTTCGCACAGAGGAAATAGAAGGGACACCGGATACCGGTGCCAGAAGGGATGGGCTTTCACTCCCACAAAAGCGCGATGGTTTTTCCATCGTTCGTATTCGGCAAGGGGGTCCTGGGCGCTGGAGGGGTTGACCATGCACCAGGCGAGAAAGCGGTCGGGATGCTGGTCGGCAAGGTTGAACACGCCTTCGTTATCCGGTGTCTGGTTGATTCGGATCACGCCGGACGGAAGCAACACGTCTCCCTCTTGGGTGAAGCGGGTCAGGGTTTTTTTGGCCAGAGGCCGAAGCCAGGATCGTCGCAGGGAAAAACGGAGAGCGGCGAGGACAGCGGGGGCAGGTTCGGGAACCGTTCCGCAGATCGAAGCCATGAGGGCGACTTTGTCGATTCCCGCCGCAGTCATTTTCTCGATGAAGTTTTCAGCCGGGTAAATGCCGTCAAAAAGGTGCTGATGACAATCGACGATCATGGTTCCTCCATGATAACAGGGTGTCTCTGCCGCTCCAGTTTCGTGTTTACAAGACATTGGGTTGCTGTTACCTTCGGTGGGCAGGGCGTGACGATCTGAATCCATTAATAGACAAATTCCATTGAAACACAAGTTTTTTGTCGACCCGGGCCAAAAAAGGCCGGTTGGGTGGGGCGAAGGAAAAAAGGATGAAAAACGGTTCTTTACTGATGATTCTTGTTCTGGCCTGGTTTATGTCCGGATGCTCGGGAAAAAGCCGGGTGGTGACCATGGAAACCACGGCATACTGCGGTTGCGGGCAATGCTGCGGCTGGGAGCGTGGAAGTTTCGATTTCTGGAACAGATACGTGAACACAGGCCGGTCCAAAGGCAAACCCTATTCGGGACTGACCGCCAGCGGAACCCGTCCCGGGACTCCCCACCCCGGACTTTTTTCCTGGGACAGCGTGACTCACCCCTGGATGATTCCCGTAAGGATTCTGTTTTTTCCCTGGCTTCTGCTGCCCTCCGACGGTACCGTGGCGGCGGATACGAAACATTACCCCTTTGGAACACGGATGTATGTCCCGGGTTACGGGTGGGGTGTGGTGGAGGACCGGGGCAGCGCCATCAAAGGTCCCAACCGGATCGATCTGTACCACCGGACCCACAGTGGGGCCAGGGCCTGGGGACGTCGAACCGTTGATGTCACCGTCGAAAAACCATGAAACATGTTAAAAAACGAGGACGCCATGGATGATACCGTACGTGTCAGGCTGACCGGCGCGGCCGGTCTTGTTTTTTCGTTTCGCGACGAAACGTTGCTGATGGACCCTTATTACTCCAGGTTGGGCAAATGGCGGTTGTTTTTTTCAAGGCCTGTTCCCGACAAAGCCGCGATCAGGCGACAGATGGACAAGACAGGGCCGGTTTCCGCCGTGGTGGTGAGCCATACCCATTTCGATCATGCCTTTGATGTACCGGTCATGGCCGAATACACCCGGGGAAAAATCGTCGGAAGCCGGAGTCTGGACACCCTGATGACCCTGAACGGAAAAAAGGGACGGGTCACGGTCTGTTGTGGTGGAGAAACCATCCAGGTTTCACCGGGCATTTGTGTCACCATGCTGCCTTCGGTTCACGGCCGGGTACTTTTCGGTCTCGTGCCTTATCCCGGGGAAATCGGGAAAATGACGACGCATCCCTTTCGTGTCCGGGATTACAGGGTGGGGAAGGTGTTCGCTCCGAAAATTGAGATGGGGGGCAGGACCTTTCTCCACGTGGGCAGTGCCGGTTTCGATGAAAAAGCCCTGGCCGGACAGCGTTCTGACGTGGTGTTTCTCTGTGTTCCTGGCTGGAAACGGATGGACGGCTACCCCGGGAAAATCCTTACCATGACCGGAGCCCGAACAGTGGTGTTGTTTCACCAGGATGATTTTTTCAGGCCGCATGAACCGGGGAAGGCCACGGGGACCGTTCCCATGGCGGATGTGGAGGGTCTTGTTAAAAAGATCAGGGGCGAGGCCCCGGATGTGACCATTCTTACCCCCGGCATTGATGAAGATCTTTGTTTTTAAATCATGAGGGATGATGAACGATATGTCTTATGAAGCAATTCCGGCTGAACCCGGAGACATTGGCGACTGGCTAGATCTGGCAAGGGAAGTTGAACCGCTTTTCGGTCCCATGGCCGATGATCCGGCATTTCATGATGGCATGGTTCAGGCGATGACAATGGGCAGGGCCTGGTGTGTGAAGCGGTTCGGACGGCTGGCCGGAGGCCTTGTGCTGTGCCCGGACACCCGGGAGATTCTCTGGTTCGCTGTTTCGAAAGACTGCCGGGGAAAAGGCGTGGGAAGGATGCTGTTGGACAAGGCCGTCCGTGTCCTCGGTCCGGAAGAGGAGATGACCGTGACCACATTTGAAAAAAATGTGAAAGAGGGGCTTGCCGCAAGAAGCCTTTATGAGTCTTTGGGTTTCAGAGACCTGAGTCCTGCCGGACTGAATCCGGCGGGAATCCCCATTGTCCGGATGGCACGTCCCGGAGACGGCGCTGTTACAGACGGAAGCCGATGACCGTGATGTCGTCCATCTGCTCGTTGACGTTCTTGTATTCCGAAAGACTTCTAAGGATCTCCCTGCGCTGGACGGAGAAGGACGACTGGTGGATGTCGGTGATCATCTGCTTGAAACGTCTGGTGCCGAAACGCAGTTTTTTCCCGCCCCCCAGCTGGTCGGTGTACCCGTCTGTCTTTAAGTACACGCAGCTTCCCTTCTTCAGGGTGGTGGTGTGCATGGCAAAGGTGTGGTTTACGTCGGAATCCACGTACCCGATGCTGTGCCTGTCTCCCTTGATTTCAATGGCAACCCCGTCTTCCACATAGTACACCGGAATCTGGGCTCCTGAATACCTTATGGTGCAGGTGGCGTGGTCCACGTCGATCACCGCCGCATCCAGGCCGTCGTTTGTCTTTTTGGTCGAATGCTTGTGGAGCACGTTTTTCATGGCCTTGTTCAGGCGTTTCAGGATTTCAGCCGGTTCGTAGCACCTCTGGTCCAGGATGATCTTCCGGATTTCCGTGTAGGCGATGAGGGTGAGAAACGCCCCTGGAACCCCGTGTCCCGTACAGTCCATCAGGGCGATGATGGTTTTCCCCGGATAGGTGCAGGTGTAGAAGATATCACCACCCACGATGTCCTTGGGCATCCAGATGATCAGGCTCTCAGGGCTTTCCGTTTTCATCCGGTCGATGCCGGGCAGAAGGGAGCGTTGAATCATCTCGGCGTAATGAAGGCTTTCCAGCATCCTCTGGTTGTAAGACTCCAGCTCCCTGTGGGTGTTTTCAAGATCCGTGAATGTTGTTTTCAACCGGTCCCTGGAATGTTTGATTTCCCTGTGCTGTTTCTGGAGAATGCTGCACATGTAAGCCAGGAACGAGGAAACGGGAAGGAATACAAGAATGGTGAGGGCGTCACGGCTGAAATAGCCTGTATGACCCAAAAAATGATCGCTGACATAAGAAACGGCCAGGTAATCCGTGGCCACCACGGCGACGACGATAAACGAGATGAACAGCCTGGCCTGGGTGAACACGAAGATAAAAGCAAGGAGGCAGGCGATAAGGGTCAGGTAACGCAGGTCTTCTATCAGGTAGAAATTGGCCGTCATAAAAAACACACTGGCCACGATCTGGAGGTAGAGCATGATGTTGATGAAGGGTATGGTGACCTGATTCTTGATTCGGACGATGGCCAGAAGAATGATGTAAAACAGGATGATGCTGGAGTAAAACAAGACCAGACTCTTGTAGCTCATGGGGGTCAGGTCTAGAAAAATGGCCAGATAGGAGGAGATGATGGGAATGTGGTATACAAGAAGGGCCAGGGCCGTGTATTTGGCCAGGGTTCTGCGCCGCCGTTCATTCACCGCTTTGGGCAAAGTGTTTTCCATGGTGAGGCAATGATCCGTTTGTTTGTCGGGAGTTGCGTTGTTCTAGAAAAAAGGCGGGATTCACCGGCTGTGTTTTGAAGCGTAAACCCTCCTTAATTTTTACGTTCATATTATCGCACAGGTTTTTAAATGACAATGGAGAAATCGACGGAACAGGAGAAACAGAAAAAACCCAAGAATGATTGTATATTAGAAATTGGCGGCCATCACTCTGTTCCGCCCCGCATTTTTAGCCTGGTAAAGCATGGCGTCCGCTTCCGAGAGAAGCGTGTTGAGGGTGCTGTGCCCGTTCATGGAGGCCACGCCACAGCTTGCCGTGACCTGGACCGCCTGCATGCTTTCGGTGTGAAAGGGAAGGTGGCCGATCATGGTCTTGATCCGGTTGGCGATTTCGATGGCGCCGCTCAAAGGGGTTTCAGGAAGGATCACCACGAATTCCTCTCCTCCGTACCGGGCGATGCAGTCGCTTTTCCGGATGGTTTTTTTCACGGTGGCTGCCAGGGATTTGAGGACCTGGTCTCCGAAAAGGTGGCCGTGGGTGTCGTTGATGGATTTGAAGTGGTCCACATCGAACATCAGGATGGATAACTCCCGTTTGTAGCGGCGTGCGATGTCCATGGACCGTTCCAGGGTGCTTTCAAGGGCGCGCCGGTTGAGGGAACCCGTGAGGGGATCGGTGGACGAGGTTTTTTCAAGCTGACGAATCCGGAGAATCTGGGTCAGGGCGTTTTCAAAAGACTGGATCACCAGGTCCGCCGATTTTTTCCGTGAGGAAAAAAACGTTTTGCCGGGAACCAGGTACAGGCAGGCTTTGGTGTCTTGAACCTGAATGAGGGTGGCCGATACGGATTCGGGTTTGTGAAAAAAGGTGTGGATCACGTTTTTTTCCTCACCCTCGATATACGTGAGGGTTTCAATTTCAGAATCCGGAAAGTCTTTGGACGTCATGTCGAGAAGTCTCTGACGGCTTAAAAGGGGATCGGACCAGATACAAAGCCCCGTCTCTTCACGGATCACGAAGGCGAACAGTTTGTAGGACAGGATGTTTTTCAAAATGGCGGCCGTTTCGTTCACCAGGCCTTCCACGGTCTGGAGCCGGTGCATCTGGAGGATGTGGCGGCTGAGGACCTTGTGGTGGTTTCTTGGCAAAAAGCTGTCAAGGGAAGTTAGGAAGCCGGGAGTTCTGGTTTCGAGGGTCTGGGTTTGAGATGTCATACACACCGCCATTTTTAGAATCCGTGTCAAGAAAGTGTTCGGGTCACGTCTTTGCCATGAACTGTAGCAACCGGTGTGCCAAGGGTGTTTTTGGGAATGGGTGAAAAGGATTAGGATAATATTTTAATAATGTATTCAGTTGGATAAGTTGATGGGTAAGATGTTTGAATGACGTTTCATAACCGGTATTTCATGGGGTTCCATGCCATGAAAGCGGATGTTAAATAGGCGCTCGTCAAATCTTTGACACGATCATGGTGTTGCGAGCATCGAGTTGAAAAATGTCATAACCCCATGATATTCCGACACCAGAACCACCGTTTCTGATATAAAGGACAAGCGTCAATCCAAGGCAGACCGACCTTTGAAACTCATAACCACACGAGAGGGCCGAACCATGAAAACACGAATCACGGAACTATTCGGAATCACCTGTCCCATCCAATGCGGCGGCATGCTCTGGCTGGCCACCCCCGAACTGGCCGCCGCCATCAGCAACACCGGCGCCATGGGAAATCTCACATCCGGCAATTACAATTCAGCGGAAGAGTTCAGCGCGGCGGTGGACCGGACCTTCACCCTCACGGACAAGCCGTTTATCGTGAACATCACCACCATGCCGTCCATCCGGCTGCCTGTGGAGCTGCTCCAGGCTTTTTTCAGGATCTGCTGTGAAAAGAAAGTCAGGGCCATCGAGATCGCCGGTGCTCCGGTGGACAGTTTTCTCGGCAAAGACTACCTGCCCATGGCCAAAGAGTCCGGGGTCAAGGTGCTGCACAAGGTGGGCACGGTGAAACACGCGGTCCACGCCCAGAAGGTGGGCTACGACGCGGTGACGGCGGCGGGTTTCGAAGAGGGGGGCTTTCCCCACAAGGACAACATCTCCACCATGGTTCTTTTACCCAAGGTGGTGGAGGCCGTGGACATCCCGGTTCTGGCCGCGGGCGGCATGGTGGACGGGAAGAGTCTGGCGGCGGCTCTGGCCCTGGGAGCCGACGGAATCATGATGGCCACCCGGTTTCTCGCCACCCAGGAAAGCGGGGTTCATCCCAACATCTACAAAACCCTTTTGGAGAAAAACGAGACCGACACGGTCCTTGCCCTGAAAACCCTCTTGGGCGGTCTGGGCTTGCAGGTCAGGGCCCTTCGGAACGATATCATCCGCCGCATCGAGGAAGTGGAACAGGGCCAGGGAGAGCTGGCCGACCTGTTGCCCCTGATTTCCGGAGAACGGGCGAAAACCGTCTGGAAAGAGGGCAATGCCGAAGAAGCCATGCTGACCATCGGCCAGAGTGTGGGCCGCATCACCGATATCCCCTCTGTCCGGGATCTGGTGCCAAGGATCATGGAAGAGGCCAGGGCCGCCCTCAGGTCAGCCATAGAAAAAATAGGGCCCGAAGGTTCCTGACGTTACCCGATCCAGGTCACAGGCGGCGTATCCCGTTCCACCACCCCGTCGATACGGCCTTTGGGGTATCCGACGGCGATGCTGGTCACCGCCGTGAAAGGCGGCCGGATTCCGATTTTTTTCCGGAATCCGGCCATCATGGGGTAGGCCAGGGGGACCATGGGCAGTGACACGATGCAGGTCCCCAGGCCCAGGGCATGGGCCGCGAGGACCATGTTCTGGGTGCAGATGCCCGCATCGAGATCCGGGTTGCTGATGCCCCGGCTGTGTTTCAACACCAGGATCACGCAGGGCGCGTTGAAATACAGACAGCCTCCGTTCCGGTCGGCCTTTTCCATGGCCGTGATGGGCCGGGGGTCGAACTTGCTGGCCATGAACCAGCTGCAAACGCTGAAAGCAAAAGTTTTCCACCGTTTTTTCCTGCCGTTTCCGTTCAGATAGGCATTTTTCAGGTGCTTCAGGACACCCATGGACTTTTGTTCCAGTTCTTCGATCACGGCCTGGTTTGTGATGACGATAAAACGGTAGGGCTGTCCGTTTCCGGCGGACGGGGCAAAGCGGCCCGCTTCGAGCACCCGGTGAATCAGATGTCTTTCCACGGCCTTGTCCTTGAAAAGGCGGTTGGAACGCCGGGTGTAGATCATGCGTTCGATTTCCGTGAGGTCCTTTTCGATGTCCCCGTAATCCGGATTGTCCTGGGCAAAAGGGTTGGGCGGCTGCTTGCGCCCGGTCAGGTATGTTTTGTAACGCCCTTGGGGAATGGCCAGGTTTCCTTTAAGGGTGATGGCCCCCGAGGGGCACACCGCCACGCAGTTCTCGCAGTTGATGCAGGCGCTTTCAAATCCGCCGAAACCGATGGGAACGGGAACCTCGCCTTTTGACCAGGAAAATCCGCCGCAGGGGCAGGTCTGGGAACATCTTCCGCAGCGGGTGCATGTTTCACCGTCAATGGTCCGTTCAGGGAAAATCATATCCGGCATGTAGGCCTGTTTCAAAGAATCCAGCATAACATCCTCCTTGTCAGAAACGGATCACGTTGTCACCGTCGAGGTTCAGGCAATCCATGAGAACCCGGGACAACGGTTTTTCAGAGATGGTTTTGGGTATTTCGTCCACGATCTGGAGGTAGGTGGGCCAGGCGCTTTTTTCCAGTTCCGACCGGCAGGCGTTTCTGATTCTCTCCACCTGGACGGGAGTACCGTTGAATGGGGCCACAGCCGCCACGATGTCACTTTCTCCCGGGGCGCCCGATTTCGCGGGGATGCCGTACACGCAGACCTCGGACACGCTGGCGTCCTTTCCGATGATTTTCTCGATGAGATCGGGCTGGATAAAATCCCCCTGGCGTCGGAGGCCCCCGCCCACCCGGTAGTCGAAGTAGAGGTAACCTTTCCTGTCCCGGTGGCAGATGTCCCCGCTTCTGAGCCAGCCGCCCCGGGTTTTTTCCGACGAGGCTTTCTTTTTGCCGAAATAGTCCACCGTGGTCTTACCGAAGGTCAGCTTGCTGATCAGTTCGCCCCGTGTTCCCGGCGGAACCTCCCTGTCGTTTTCATCCACCACTTTCATGCGGTACATCAGAAGGTTGGGTTTCCCGAAAGATCCCACAGGCCCTTTGCCGGGGCGCTTGTAGGCAAGAGCTCCTTCCACCGTGCCGTACCACTCGAAAATCTTGACGTTGAAGCGGCGTTCGAAATCTTCCCAGATGGCCCCGGGTGTTCCGGCGCTGATCACCGTCCGGACCGGATGATTGCGGTCGTCAGGTTTCGGTGGTTCGTTGAAAATACCGGCCATCATGCCCCCCAGAAGGGAAAAGGTGGTGCAGCCGTATATCCGGCAGATATCCCAGATCCGGTTTTTCGAGAATTTCTCGCTGATCACCGCGTGGATGTTTTTTCTGGAAAGAACGGGAAACACGGTGACGGACTGGGAGTTTCCATGGGTCATGGACAGGCCCGTGTAAGGAATGTCGTCCGGTCTGTAGCGCCAGACAAGACGGTTCAACAGATCGTAGGCCCTGAAGCGGTCGCCGCGAAGCACCACGCCCTTGGGGTCTCCCGTGGTGCCGGAGGTGTGGATGACCTGGACCGGATTTTTCGGATCGAAGGGGACAAGACGGGACGGAAGACCACCGTCCCCCTTTTCCAGGATCTCGTTGAGCGCCGGGTATTCCGGGAACTCATCCACCTTGTGGTGACGTTTGTAAAGCACGCCCAGAACCTTTGCAGACGACAGGTTCTGCTCCACCTCCTTCAGGTTCCCCACACACTCATCGGACACCAGGATGCCCTTGGTGCCTGTGTTGTTGATCTGGAAGGCCAGTTTGTCGCCTTTGGACCGGGGGTCCACGGGAACGGCCACGGCCCCGATGGACATGGCCGCGAACAGGCCGTAGAGAAATTCGGGGTGGTTGCGCATCAGAAGGGTGACAGCGTCTCCCCGGCCGATTCCGGCTTTCAGGAAAGCATGGCTGAGACGGTTGCTGTTGACGAAAAGGTCGCCCATGGTCACGGTTTCGTCCGAGCCGTCGCTGTTGACGAAGATGAATTTCTTTTCCGCCGGGTCGATGATTCTGTATCTGAAACACTGGAAAATGGGCAGATCGATCATTTTTCCTGGCATAACGGCCTCCTGTTCAGGTTCCGGTGGATGTCAGCTCTGGATTAAAAGGCTGCCGCAGGTTGTGCTTCGAACATGTTCACCTGGGGAATGTCCCGGGCGATCAGGCCTTTGAACAGGTTCAGCCGGTTCAATTGATTGGTGCCCTCGTAGATCTGGAGCAGCTTGGCGTCCCTCAGGTATTTTTCCACCCGCCGGTCGTGCCTGAGGCCGCTCTGGCCCATGAGCTCCATGGCCAGATGGCAGTTTTTGATCCCCGCGTCCGTTCCGGTGAACTTGGCCATGGAGGCCAGGCCCGAGGTGAGACCGATCTGGCGGTCCGTCTGCATGTCGAAATTGATTTTCCGGAGAATCCGGGTGACCAGGCCATGGTCGAGCAGGGGAATGACAAGACGGTCGATCAGGAATCTTGGAGTGAATTTGGTCAGGTAATACAGGTGTTTCTGCTGGATCAGCCGGTACATCCCGTGCATGCCCGTGGCGTAATTGGCTTCGATATAGGCGTAACGGGCCACAGCCATGTTTTTGTACATTTCCGCCAGAAGGACCTGGACCCATTCGTGTTGGATCAGGGGAATGTTCCCCAGTTTTTCGTTTACGGCAAAGGAGAGGGCTTCCCGATAGGCTCCCCGGGCGGCTCCGATGCCGAAAGCCCCCACGGCGGCACGAGATGCGGCGAAGTAGTAGTCGATGATCTGCATGTTGGTTTCACTGAGGCCCCGTTTCAGGGTGCGGCCCTGTTCGGCGCTGAACAGGGCGTTTTCTTCAGGAACAAAGCAGTTGTCGAAAACCAGTTCACTGGCCGGGCAGGCTTTCTGGCCCATTTTCTTTTCCGTCCGGCCAAAGGAAAAGCCCGGGGTTCCTGTTTCCACGGCCAGCATTACCGTGCTTTCCGACGGTTTTTTGAGATCGGTGAAAGCGATGAGCATGTGCCAGCGGGACAGGTGGCCGTTGGAGATGAACACCTTGGTTCCGTTTACCCGATACCCTCCCTCGACTTTCCGGGCGTGGCAGGTGACGGTCCCCTTGTCCATCAGGTCTGTTTCCTCGATGTCCGTTCCTGCTCCGGGTTCGGTCAGGGCCAGGGACATGAGGGCGGGCTGGCCTGTTTTTTCTCCGTCCAGGGTGTCCCGGCAGAGGCGGCGGACCAGACGTGCGTTCCAGGAAGAAACGGCCACGGCGAAACCCAGGTAATGAACCCCGATAAGGTTGGCCATGGCCAGGCATTCCGAGGCGATTTCTTCGAGAAACGAGGCGATGGAGGGGAGGTTGTACCCTTTGCCTCCGAACAGTTTGGGAATCCACAGAGTGTAAAAACCCCATTCATTGGCCTTTTTTACGAATTCCCAGGGCAGGTGATCGTGATCCTGCTGCATGGTGATGTCCAGGGCCGGAGCGTGGGGCCTGACCACCTGTTCGTTGAACTTTCGTGCCAGGGCCACCACCTTCCTGGTTTCGGCCAGCATGGCCGAGGGTTGTTTATTGATGGCCTGCTGGCTCAGGGACATGTCGTCGAAGGGCAGGTCATGGTCCAGATAATCTTGGACTTCACGGGCTGTGATCATGGTACGGTCCTCCTTTTTCGGTGTGCGGAGGCATTTCCCGCTTTTTTTGAAGTTAGAAATCTTTCTGGAGTAGGGTGATCACCATGGCGGCTTCCTCGATGCCGATGTTGCCTCCGCCGTTTTCCGCCAGGGCGATCCTGGCGTTTTCCACCTGGCGGCCTGTGGCTTCGCCCCGGAGCTGCCAGACCAGTTCCACAATCTGGGCCGCACCTGTGGCTCCCACGGGATGGCCTTTGGATTCAAGGCCGCCCGAGGGGTTGACGGGCAACCGGCCTCCCAGGGCGGAATGACCCTGTTCGGCGAAAATCCCCCCTTCGCCTTTGGCGCAGAACCCAAGCCCTTCGGTCTGGACCACCTCTCCAAAGGCCGATGCGTCGTGAACCTCGGCCACGTCGATGTCTTCCGGCCCCACACCGGCGATCTCGTAGGCTCTGTGGGCCAGGCGTTCGGTCAGGTCAGGGTCGTCGAAGCCCCGGTCCATGCCCCCACCCACCACCGTGGCCAGGATCTTCACCGGTTTTTCGATGCCCTTTTTCTTCACCACGTCGGCAGAACAAAGGAGAATCGCCGCGGCCCCGTCTCCCACAGGTGAGCACATGGGCTGGGTCAGGGGATAGGCCACCAGGGGGGCGGCCAGAATTTCATCCACGGTGTAGGGCGTCTGGTACTGGGCGTAAGGGTTGTTTTTGCTGTTCGTGTGGTTTTTTGCGCTGACGATGGCCAGCTGCCGCTGGGTCAGGCCGTACTTGTCCATGTGCATGCGGGTGGCGGTGGCGTAGAGATCCATGAAGGCGCTGCCGCTCTTTTTCGTTTTCTTTTCCCCGTCGTCCGGCTTTTCTCCCCGGGCCTCGGCTTCCCGGCGTTTCCGTTCCGCGTCGGCCTTCATGGCCTTGACGAACATCTCGATCACTTCCACATCGGCGGAAGAGGAAAACAGTTTCAGCCGTTTTTCCCGGTCTTCCATGTACATTTTCTCCATACCCAGAACGAGGGCCGCATCGTGAAGGCCTGAGGCCACGTGCAGCCAGGCTGTCTGGAATGCGGTGGCCGACGAGCAGCAGGCGTTTTCCACGTTGATCACCGGGATATCTCCGATTCCCATGGCCCGGAGCACCACCTGGCCCCGGATGGATTCCTGGCCGGTGACAAGGCCCTGGTAGGCGTTGCCCACCGTAGCCATGCGGATATCCTGTTTCGTGAATCCCGCATGGGCCATGGCGTTTGTCACCGCCTCGTCGGCGATGCTTTTCATGTTGCGGTCCAGGTATTTGCCGAATCGTGTCATGCCGGCTCCTGCGACGAATACATCTCTCATGGCAAAATCTCCTCGGATACAAAAAGTGTTTTTGGAACGGCGGGGCACCGGAATGGCGGCCGCCGAAACGTCAGGGCAAGAAGGATTACGGGGACGAAACGCGTTCGTCCGGATGTAAAAATTGCGTTTCAGACTGCGGGTACAAAAAACCCTTAGATCGTTTCAGCTTTTGCCGAACGTCTTTGCGACATTATGGACCGCAGGCCTGGACTGGCTTTAGCCGCGCCGGGCCATGTAGGGTGTCAAATAGGATGTGATGGCTTCTTTGAACGATTCCTCGGCCCAGGTCACGGTGTGATGGTCCGGATCCAGGTACCAGCGCATGTAAATTCCGTGAAAGATCGCGGAGATGGTCCGGGCCGTTTTGTCCGAGTCGTGGGCTATGAAAATCCCTGATGCGATGCCTTCGTCCACGGCTTTTTTCTTGATGTCCACCCAGGTGTTGATCCAGGTGCTGAAAAGGTCCCGGTAATCCTTACGGTGGGCGGCCAGGGACATGAAATCGTAAACGATCTTGTGGGCGAAACTCACATCCGGCGTTTCCCGGATGAACAGGGGCATGGCCAGGCCCAGGATTTTTTCCATGGGATCGCTGGAAGCGTCGACGCTGTCCTTGAACATCTGGAGGATTCCGTCGTAGTAAGCTTTGAACGCTTCCTTGAAAAGTTCTTCCTTGGACGAGAAGTAATGGGCGAGCCCGCCTTTTGAGAGCCCGGCTTCCTGGGCGATGTCCGCCATGGTCACATGGGCGTAGCCCGAGGTTCCGATGATTCGGATGGCGGCGCTAAGGATCTGGTTTCGCCGGATGGCTTCAAGTTCGGGAATGGGTGGCATATTCTCTCCAGGATGTTAAACCGACCGGACGGATTGTAAACCGACCGGTTAGATTTTCCTTATCAAGTGGAATATTGTGTGTCAAGTCTTTTGTCGACAAAGTGGGTAGTCGCTATCGCTATCGAGACGTTCCGGACAAACCCGATAGCGATACCGATAACGATAGCGATGAAAATGGCTTCACCGGTCAGTTTTTTCATGACAGCCATGAAACATACCCATGATACATTCGATGCCCCTGGCTTTGAGGACAAAGAACATTGTATCCAAACCAAAAAAATGGTAGAACGCTCTGGAAACCGGATGGTGCGCAACCCGATGGATTCATGATGAAATTGAAACGACTTTGTCCGAACCGATTCCCGACAATCCTTTGACCACGAGGTAAAAGGAAAGGGCTTTACCTTTTATCAGGGGATACCTGCCTTTGAGCTTTCGGTAGCAGGGCGGATGGTTTTTTCCGGCTGAGTATGGGGCCGGACAGTGTCTGGCGGTGTACAGGAATTGAAAAATAGATGAAGCCAAAAAACAACTATAGAATTCTGCTTGTGGACGATGATCCGCTGATTCTGAAGAACATATCCATGCTTCTGGAATGGGAAGGGTATGCCGTAGTCCGGGCTGAAAGCGGTGAAAAGGCCCTGGCCGCCATGGAAGCATCGGCTTTTGACCTGGTGATCACCGATCTTGTCATGGCAAAAGTCGACGGGATGGCCGTCCTCGAACATAGCAAATGGCGCTATCCGGACGCCATGGTGATCATGCTCACCGGTTACGCGGACATGAAGGCGGCCATGAACGCCATACGGCTCGGGGCCGACGATTTCATGCTGAAACCCGTGGAATCCGAGGAGATCTATTTCAGGGTCAGGCGCTGCCTCGAGAACCGGGAGCTTCGCCGTAAAATCGACCAAAGGACCAGAGAACTGGAGACACTGAACCAGCAGCTCAAAAAAGACATCACCCGGCGTAAACGGACGGAAACGCGGCTCCAGAAGGCGAACCTGGACCTGTCCGAATCCCTGGACAAACTGAAATTCGCCCAGGACAAGCTGATCCAGTCGGAAAAACTGGCGTCCCTGGGCGGCATGGCCAGCGGGCTCGTTCATGAAATCAACACGCCCATCGGCATCGGAATCACGGCTTCCACCTTTATCCGGCAGATGGTCTCCAAGATGGAGCAGAAACTCGAGGCCGGGGAAATCGATCTTCAGGCCATTTCGACGATTTTGAAAAAGACGGGAGAAGCCGCCTCCCTGACCCACTCCAATCTTGGCAGGGCCACGGGGCTTCTGGAAAACTTCAAGCAGGTTTCCGTGGACCAGCTCAGTGAAAATCCCCGGAAAATCCTGGTCGACGAGTATGTGGGCGAGGTGATTTCAAGCCTCAGGATGGAACTGAAACATTCGCCCCACCGGATTGTGGTGAACTGCCCGAAAAACCTGATTTTCGACAGCAGACCAGGGGCCCTGGCCCAGATCATCACCAATTTCGTGATGAACGCCATGATTCACGCCTTTGAAGGAATGGCAGAGGGGGAAGTGGTTTTCGATATCCACGCCGATGACACGACCCTTTACCTGACCTGCCGAGACAATGGAAAAGGGATGGATCGTAATCAACTGAAACAGCTTTTCGACCCTTTCTACACCACAAAAAGGGAGCAGGGTGGCACGGGACTGGGGCTTTACGTGGTGTACAACCTGGTGACCCAGGTTCTGGCCGGGTCCATTGAATGCGACAGTTCTCCCGGCAAAGGCACTGTTTTTACGCTCCAGATTCCCCGGAACGGTTCAAAACCCGCTGGCCAAGGGATTTGAATCTCCAAAAAAAGGCAGGTAATTTCCCATATCCCTGGCCCGCTGCTGTCAGGTTTTCAGTGAATGACTGAATCAACCCGAGCTCTCGATGAAACAGCCCTTGACACTGTCCATGCCGGAACCCCCTTCAAAACTGCTTTTTCCCTCATCCGGACTTTTCACGGTGATGACTTTGTTCTTGATGCACTCAAAGGGTGAGTTGTCTTCGAGAAGAACGAACAGCCTCACGTTGTAAGTGCCGATTTTGTCATAGGTAAAGGTGATGGGGTAGTAGAAGTCGTAGACCGTGATAATGCTTCCGTCACCGGCGTTACCGGGGTTCTGCGGGTCTATGTATTTGAAATACCAGGTCCAGCGCGCGATTTTACTCTTGATTTCAGGCGTGGCGCTTTCCCTGAAGGTGGCCGTTAATTGTTTGACGCCTTGGGAAGGGTTGATGGTGAAATCAAGGGGGTTCTCTCCAAAAACCGTGACCGAGGTCTCGGCGAATTCCGTACCCCCCGCAAGGCCGTTGTAGAAGGTGGTCGAGTCGGACCCGTAGTCGGAACTGGAATACCAGGGATCGTCGTACTTTGAAGGCACCGCGCCGAGAATCAGGGGATGGGTGAGAAGAAGGTTGGCCGCCTCCAGCTGGGTCGTGACCCCCGAGTCCAGGGTCAGGGTGATGCTGTCGTCGGTCCAGACCATGGAGGGAGTGGTTCCCGGTCCTCCGTCCACCATGGAAATCCGGACCCCGTTCATTGAAACACCGGGTAC
>CAZWTY010000018.1:8889-56489 GCA_964637565.1 uncultured Desulforapulum sp. | reverse complement strand
ACGACTTACGGCAACAGCTTTACCTGCATTCCGGCAAAAACGCCATTCCGGCCTGAACCTCTTCCAAAGCCTTCGGTTCGCGGGGTTCAGAGCGCCGTGGTCACCGGTCCTCCCAACGAAGAGATCTACGTGGACGAATGGGGCCGCATCAAAATCAAATTTCACTGGGATCTTCTGGGCCAGGAAGAACGCACCAGCTGCTGGGTCCGAGTCTCCCAGATCTGGGCCGGGGCCTGCGAAACCATCTTCACACCCCGGATCGGCCAGGAGGTGCTGGTGGATTTCATCGACGGTGACCCGGACCGCCCCGTGGTGATCGGCACCCTGTTCAACGGCAAAAACATCCCGCCCTACACCCTGCCCCAGAACAAGACCCGAAGCACCATCAAGACCCGCACCGTGAAAGGCGAGGGTTATAACGAGCTCCGCTTCGAAGACCTGAAAGGTTCCGAGGAAATCTACATCCACGGCCAAAAAGACTGGAACATCGAGATCTTGAACGACAAAGGCCAGAATATCGGCCATGACGAACGGCTGGAGGTGAAAAACGACCGAAGCAAAACCGTGGGGCATGACCAGAAAGAGGAGATCGGCAACGACAAATCCATTTCGGTGAAAAAGAACCATACCGAAGCTGTCGGCGAGAACATGAGCGTCAACATCGGAAAAAATCTGGATGAAACCATTGGGGAAGACAAAACGATTGAGGTGGGAAAAAACTTCAGCCACACCATTGGTGAAGATGCCGACATCCATGTGAAGGGAAATGAGACCGTGGATATCGGGAAAAATCATCAACAGTCCATCGCTGAAAACAGCTCCCTGGATGTGGGCAACGATATGACCGTCAGGGTGGGCGGCAATGCCGCGTTTACGGTGGATAAAAATATTTCCGCCAGCGCTCAGGATTATGTGACGGTCACATCCGGTAAAAACTTTTCCATCACGAGCAGCGGTGGCGATGTGATCATCCGGGCCGGGGGCGCATCCGTGACCATCACAAAAAACGGTGACATCAAACTTGACGGGGTGAATGTGTCCGTGAAGGCTTCCGGTAAAATCACCATGGATGGGACGAATATCAGCCAGAACTGACGGAAGGGAACCCATGTTCGATATCCTCAACACCACCCTGTTTGCCACCGGTTCAGCCGTGCTTTTCGACTGTGATGGGGCCGAACTGGCCGTTGCGGCGGTCAAAGGGACGTTCGAGTTTCCGGAGAATGGACACGCTGCGGTGCCTGCCCAGGAACAAATGGCTGTCCTTGACCGGGATGCGTATGAAGGCGATCCTGAAATGTCGGGGATAAGGTACCCGGCCGACCTGATTCCCGGAAAAAGGGGAACCGATATCGGTCTTGCGGGAACCGTGTACAATCCCACAGCTGAACCGGTTAAAAAACTTAAGGCGTCTGTCCGGGTGGGTGAATGCTCCAAAGAGATCCTTGCCCTGGGCGACAGATTCTGGATCAAGAACCTGATGCGCCCCGGATACACGATCACCGATCCCCTGCCCTTTGACAGGATGCCCATTTCCACGAACCGGACCTTTGGCGGAACAAGCAGGAACAGGCAGGGTGACGAGGTCCGGTTTGCTGAAAACCCTGTGGGGACCGGTTTTGTTCTGCCCGGAAATCCCCTCGGCGGGCTGAAACTGCCCAATTTTGAAGACCCGAAAATCAGGATTAAAACATACCGGAAAAGCTATCCTCCTGCCTCATTCGGGTTTTCCCTTCCCTGTGCGGCCCATCGTCTGCCGTTTGCCGGAACCTATGACGAGGCCTGGATGAATTATCGCCGCCCCCTTTACCCGGAGGATCTGGATGTGCGGTTTTTCAACTGCGCCCAGCCGGAACTGATCGCAGACGGATTTTTGCAAGGCGGGGAATCCTTGGCTCTCACCCATCTCACCCCGGACGGGTTCAGGGCCTTTCAGTTACCCCGCTACGATATCCGGATGACATTCATCATCAAAGGCCAACGAATCCAGAAAAAAGCCCGGCTCCACACCGTGATGATCGAGCCGGATCTGAACCGGTTTTACATGACCTGGTGGGCCTCTGAGCGGACAGGAAAAACACCGCGCCACCTGGACTGGATTGAAGTGGACAGCATGCACTGAAAAGGAGGGCCTTTTGTCGAACATGACGGAGCTTGTCATCACAGAAACAAACAGCATGACCGCCGTTGGCGGCAGCGCTGACGAAACGGCGGATTCCTTTTTTTCCGGACATTCCCGCATCGCTTACGATGAAACACTCGAGGATGAAAAAGGCCGGCCGGTCAAGACAGCCGTCATGGATTATTGGGGAGAAAGGGATTCGGATGAGGCCGGTTTCATGGAAAAGGTCGCCGGAAAATGCCTGAGAGACCTGTGCGCCCGTTACTTCGGGGATGGTTCCCGCGTGGATGACCTGTTCTTCTTTCTGGGGCTTCCGTCCGACCGCAGGCCCGGTCCTTCCACAGACGAACGGAAAACGATCTGGACAACGCGGCTTGAAAACAAACTGTTGCGTTATGCCGAAAGAGTCCATGTGACATTTTTCAGCACAGGCAACCCATCAGCGATTCATGGCGTGCAAAACGCCGCCCGGATACTGAACGCGCATCCGCAAGGCGTGTGCATCGTCGGCGGGGTGGACTCCCTTTTGTCCGCAGACACCCTGGCATGGCTTGCAAGCGACTGGCGTCTTGTTTCAGAAAGCCATGGCCGGCAGCACGGGCTGTTTCCGTCTCATGCGGCAGGTTTTTTTATCATTGAAACGGAAAAAGGTGCTGAGAAACGATGCAGGCAACCCCTTGCCCGGATCATCGGCCACAGCCTCACCACCGAACCCGCGCCCTTTATTTCAGAACTTCCGTGCCAGGGTGACGGCCTGACCCGGGCCATCCGGAACGTTCTTGAACACAACAACACGCCGCCGTCATCCATTGATTCCATATTTTGTGATCTGAACGGTGAACATCACCGGTTCAAGGAATGGGGTTTTGCGGATATCCGGTGCTTTCCCCATAACTCACCCCAGCTCTTCCATCCCTCGGACTGCATGGGCGATGTGGGCGCAGCCTGGGTTCCGGTGCTTGCGGGTATCGCGACCCAGGGGTTCAAGCGGGGCATCCTGGGGGAAAAGGTCATGATTGTCTGTTCGGATGACCATGGAGAACGGGGGGCGATGATTCTGTGTCCGTATTCAAAATAATCGGCCCCAAGTTGAGACTGATCATTTGACTTTGTAAATCTTGCCTCCGGCGGCCCGCTTTTAAAAAGCGGGCCAAATGGATTGGGAATGGATGCCATACGAAAACAACGGCCATCTCCCATCGGAAACCCGTTTGTCAAACTTTTCAAAAGTTTGTCCCCCGGAAGGGCCGCCGGAGGCTTTTAAACATTTTGAAACAATTAAAATATGGAGATAATCCATGGGATCAAACGTATTTGCCAACGGCATGGGCATTGCCCACCAGGGCAGTGGCGACGCGAGCACGGTCGGTCCGGATGTGTGTAAAACACCCACGCCCGGCGGACCGGTACCCGTTCCTTATACCAACATGGCCCAGTCCTCCACGCTTGCGGAAGGCAGTAAAACCGTCAAAATCAACGGGCAACCCGTGGCCATCAAAGGATGCAGTTACAGCGTCAGCACCGGTGACGAAGCCGGGTCGGCGGGCGGTGTCGTTTCGGGAAAGACAAAAGGCAAAGCCCAGTTCGTTTCTTTTTCCTTTGATGTGAAAATCGAAGGAAAAAATGTCTGCCGCCACGGGGACCTGATGACCCATAACGACAAAAACACCCTGGGGTAGCCCATGACAAACTGTGGAACCCAGGGCGGACCATCCCTTAAACAAAGGAAAGCCAATCACTTTATCGAGTTCCGGGTCAAGAACAAGGACACGGGAAAACTGGTCAAGGGCGTCAACGTCTTTGTCAAATTCAGTGACGGGTCCACCCACGCAATGAGCACCTGGACCAGCGGCCGCGCCCATTTCGAGCATATCCCCGAAGGTCCGTGCGATTTGTTGAAATGCGAGCTGGGCCATGAACTTCTGGAGGATAAGGGGCCATACGTTCTCAAACACGGGGACAGCCTTCAGGATATCGCGGAGAGGGAAGCCAAAAACGGCAACGAAATTACCTGGGAGGACATCGCCGCATTCAACTGGGGCGAAGGGGCCAGAGAGTCCCATGTGGCGAACCAGCACATGCGGGACAGATACGGCTGTACCCGGTATCTGTTCTGGAAAAACTATGAATACAACGCGAAGGACGGGAAATCAGATACCCTGCTCATCCCGAAACGGATCAGGCGGTCCGGCCTTGCCATGGATCAGACATACGAGATTCCGGTGAACCTGAGCCAGACCAAGCCCCAGTTCCTGGCCTGTGCCGGCATTCCCAACGTCACCTTTGAGACGCAGCGGTCGTTTATCCGGCCCAATGCGGCGGTTTACCTCAAAAAACTCAAAGAGATCATCGCAGCCCATCCCCATCCCCTGATGATGATTTTCGGCCATGCGGACAAGGTGGGAACCGAGGCATTCAATAAAGCCTTGAGTGAACGCAGGGCCAAAAGCGCCTATGCTCTTCTGACCCGAAAGCCCGATGTCTGGGTCACGCTTTTCGAAAACGGCGATGGCCCGGACAACGAGGACTGGGGGCTGAAATCGGTCCAGGCCATGCTAAATTTTCTGAACCCCGGGGCACGCCTGGATATCACGAACACCATGGACAACCGGACCGCCATCGAACTGGAAACCTACACCCGGAATCCATGGACATGGATTCGTGGCGTCAGAGTCATCACCACAAATGCCCTTGAGATCGTCGTTCAGAGATACATGGACGCCCTGATGGACGGCGTCAATCTGACGGAAAAAGACTTCTTCGGCCTGAAACACGCGGGATGCAGCGTGTTCAACCCCATCATCGATACAGACCGGGCCGAAGAGGACAACCGGCGGGTCACGTTCTTTCTTTTCGACCGGAACCGGCTTCCGGACATCCCCTGCTCCAATACGGATCTATCGCCATGCCGGTCCCAAAGCGGGCAGTACAGGGAAAATCCCCGGCAAACCTACCGGCACAACGACAGTTTTTCATGCGCGTTCTACGACAGCATCGCCAGGGACTGCGAAGGCGAGATGAAGCTTGAAGACATCATCGCCTTTGACAGCCATATGCATTTTATGAGCGGTCACTGTACGCCCATGCCGCTGTTGTGGAATCAGTTGCCTGGGAAACCGGAAATCAAACGGTCGAATCTGGACAAGGTCGGAGGCTGGGCCCTTCGCTACACCGCAGGCAAGCTGCCCATCCCCATAGTTGCCGGAACCATCAAAGGCACATGGACCCAGCGTCAGTCCACCTTGGCCATCGCCGATATGGGGATCGCCCAGAATGAAGCAATTTACAAGAAAACCTATGCCAAGGATCTGGTCAAAACAAAAGGCCGGGAGTTGTACACGCCCATGATCGCCATGCCCATGGACATGGCCTACGCCCACGTTGACGGGTACAAGGGAGAGCCCATTTACCATCTGACACCTTACCGGAAATTTATCATGATGGAGATCCCCACACCAGAAGGCGGCTCCACTTGGGAGAAAGTCCTGATCTGGCCCGACGAGATTTGTCAGGGCCGTGACGATCTGTTGTCGGAAGCCCGGGTCAAAGCGAAGTTTCCCCATTATCCCATCATGACGGAAAAAAGGGGGCACAAAACCCGCCGTGAAGGGTTCTATTATTTCTGGTCAAGGGATTGCGTCCTGGATGATGAGGATATCGTGTGGTATTCAAAATTCGATGCCGCAAAAGAATTCAAGAAACGCACGCCGGTCTGGCTGCCCGAGCAGGAGCGTGATCTGTTTGAAGACTGGGCCGCCCAGAAGGAGGCGACCCTGACCGCCGCCATCAAGCATCCGCTTCGATACATGCCGATGTACCACTTTGAGCCCCGGCGCTGGAGCGCCCTGGATAACCCGCTCCGGCATCAGGCGGTGAAAACACCCATAACACCGACTGACGAACCGTCTGACGTGGGACAAAAAACCGTTCTGCCCTATGACGAACCACGGAACTGGGACGAGCCCTTTGCCGATATCGCAACGCCTGACAAGGCCGGGACCTTTGTGGGGTTTAAAATGTACACGGCCCTGGGTTACAAGCCCCTTGATCCGAATCTTTCAAACACCCTCACCGCATTTTACAAACGATGTGAGCAAGAGGGCATTCCGGTGCTGTGCCACTGTTCGCCCAGCGGCATGTATTCCCATGACCGGACCTTTTACTTTGATCGGGAGTTTCGGCCGTTCCGGGAACGGTACATGACCCTGAAACGGGATTTTCCAAAATTGTGGAAAAAATATGAGGATTTCGACCGCGTGATGGGGTTTTACGACGAATTCGTCCGGCCCTCCGCCTGGGAAAAGCAGGTTCTGTCAATCTACAAAAAACTGAAGCTGTGCCTGGCCCATTTCGGCGGCGGCAGCTCTGAATGGAAAGAGTGGAAAGAAGACACCTATGATAAAAAACAACGGTTTTTAAGAGATGATCCATACCTCACGAAAACCGTCAGCCGGGAGCAGGAGGAGACATTGATTGCCAGTTGGTACCTGGACGAAACCCCGAAACCCGGCGTGGGCAACCCCCGGCGCTGGATCCGGGAAATCGTCGACATGATGGCCACCTATGAAAATTTCTACACGGACATCTCCTACCATTATGTGAAAGACCACAAAAAACAGCTCAAATGGCTGATCAAGTCCTACCCCCACATCAAGGAACGGATCCTGTTCGGCACCGACTGGTACATGACCGAACTGGAAGACTGCACCATCAATAAATTTGTTCACAACGCAAAAACCGCCCTGGATGAAATCACAAAAGAACTCGAAGCGGAGACAAACATCAAAGATGACCTGTGGCTGAGATTTTCGAGGCTCAATCCCATGAAGTTCTACGGGATCCGGGGGATTGCGGATAATTTTGCCAAGGGATTGAGGGAGGGGGTTGATGCATTGAAAAATAAGTCTAAAGATAAAGAGGATGAGAAAAACAAAGAAAAAATTGAACTTGAAAATTCAATCCTTGAAAGGAATTTGGAAATAATCAAACGATCCGATTTATTCTAAAAACACAACAAATATGACGGGAAAAAATATGAGATGTTTCAAATGGGAAAAAAATAAAGCCGTTATTTTTTATATTTTGATTAACGTTATTATATTTTTACAACCAAGTGCTTACGGAGAAAAAGCCATGCAGCCTTTATATTCATTGAATAAAGCTTTAATGCAAAAACTTAACCCTCAAATTTATTCGACGAAGAAAAAAAAGATTGAAGGAATGCTTGCTGTTCCTGTGGATAACGCCATAGCATCAAACAAAATCGGCAATGCCATAACACTTATCCATTTTAAAGGAGATAAGGTTAAATATGAAACCGTGAAAAGAAATTTTCTGGATTATGTTAGCGGTGGAGACGATGGCTATATGCCGATATTTTCAGAAGATACAATCGGATACTCTATTGGCAGGGGTTTTTTACTGTTTAATATAAAAAATAATAAGTTCAATTATTACAGCATTGCCGGTGGATTTGATTATGAAATTTATCAAATTGGCGTGATAGATCCAGACAAAAAAATATTTCTATTCAAAATTGGGGATCTTAGCAATAGAAATCCCACCTTTTTACGTTTAATGGATTTAAGCTCAGAAGATTTCAAGATAATAATGGAAAAAGATGTGGGTGATTGTGGGATAACAATAAGAGACAAACGGATTTTCGTTTGGAATAAAGATAAGATGTATGCCATGAATTCGAAATTTGATGCTGTCGACCATCCCCTTGTTACGATATTCAATAAAGAAAAACATAAGGATTATGGAAATACAATTGAATTTATAATCCATCCCACCCTACCCTTGGCAATCATTAAAGAAGAAAAAAAAGATGAATTTTATAATTATAAAACATCGGTATGGTCCATTTCCTGGCGGGAAAGCGATATGAAATCCGAAAAGCCAAAGATGATTAAGATTTTATCGGAAGATTCTTATTTTTATAAATTTTCATATGATGGCAAATGGTTATGGTTTATAGATTCATCTACATCGCCACGAAGCCGCATTCTGATGCCAGTTGACCCCGACTTACCCCATTTCATCGGCAAACCCATCTATCTTGGCGAGGTCCCACGTTCAGAAAATTTAAACGGAAGCGCCATGACCCGTAATCCTTCGGGCCTTGTTGTATCGGAATGCGAAGGCTACGAAGGCAAATGCTGGTTTACAAAATGGGACTTCACCGAAGCGGAAAAGCTTCTTGAGAAAAACAGGATCAACGAACATTGAAAGGGCCAACCATGAACACACGCCAAGCTACCGGCATTGACTTGACATTGGACCATGAAAACCCATCTGAAGAGGCGATTCCAAAAAAAGCACCGGATCTTCTTGACGAAGTCACCCGGCTCACGGAACGGTCCCACACCATCACCGGTATTGTGGTGGGGACGTTTGCCGCGATGGACCAGGCCTTCGGCCCTTTGGTTGATTTTCCCATGAATCCTGAGGGCCGGCCCCTTGCGGCCCGGTCCACCGTTGAACTGACCGAGGACCATCTGGGCCGGAAAGTGGCCCTGATGTTCGAAAAAGGCGATGGAACAAAGCCCATCGTTATCGGTCTGATGCACGAGTTTCAAGGCGGAATGCCGGTTTCAAAAGACGGCGAGATTCAGGAAATCACGGCGGAAAAGGAGCTGACACTCCGGTGCGGGAAGGCGTCGATCACATTGAGGGAAGATGGATCCATCGAGACAAGAGGCGAGGACATCCTTTCCAAAGCACGGAAGAACCACAAAATCAAGGGCGGCATGGTGTATCTCAACTGAGGGCTATCCATGATCACCTCATGTTCCGGCTTTTCGAATCATCCAAAAAAGCAACAAAATCCAAGGATTGTTTGACGGACACCTCGGGCTTTTGGTAGAATAAAGGTCATTTTATACCGACTGACCTTTTTGAAACCAACCCGACACGACAGACCGAGGAGCCTGAACCCATGAGACCTGTTTCCGACGCCGATTACTCTGCTTTTGACCAGCCGGACATCCTGGAGGTTCTGTTTCACCCCAGGGGAGACTTTTCCATTCCTTCCCATGAGGAAAACACCCATGACGTTTTTTTCGATGTGGAGGACAACGTCAGGATCGGCTCCAGATTCCACGCCCCTGGAAAAACCGACCCGGTGATCCTGTTTTTTCATGGCAACGGAGAAATCGTATCGGATTACGATGATCTAGGCCCCATGTTCACCCGGATGGGCCTGGGGTTCTTTGCCTTCGATTACAGAGGCTACGGAAGATCCACCGGAAAACCCACGGTGACGGCCATGATGAAAGACAGCCTCCGTCTGTTCGACCAGGCTGTGGATTTCCTGAAAGCCAACGGGTACTCCGGCTCGTTGATCGTCATGGGTCGATCTCTTGGGAGCGCTTCCGCCCTGGAAATCGCCGCGAACCGCACCGACAAGGTGGACGGCCTGATCATCGAAAGCGGTTTCGCCTTTATGATGCCCCTTTTGGAACTTCTCGGCCTCACCCGGCTGATTCCCGGAGTACGCGAGGAAAACGGCCCGGTGAACAGTGAAAAAATCAGGCGTTTCTCTAAACCAACCCTGGTGATTCACGCCCAGTACGACCACATCATCCCTTTTTCAGACGGCCGGACACTGTACGAAAAATCCGGAGCTCAGGACAAAACTCTTCTTGAGGTAAAAGGCGCGGATCACAACAACATCTTCATGGTCGGCTTCCAGGATTACATGAACGCGGTCAAAACCCTGGGGGACAAACTCAGGTAGGGGATTCGTTCTTCCGTTCCAGGATCAGGCGTTTTCTCGTTTCCGTAAAACGCCACCATGGAAGGGATTCACCTTTTTTCATGAAATGAACGACCGACATGAAAACGTCCAACACACAGGGGTCATGGCGTTTTCCTGTGGCCGCTGAAAGATTTTCATACATCTCGAATGGATTTTTTCCGATAAGCTGGAAAGGATTTTCAATCCCGATACGCCTCAGGTCTCCGGCCATGGCTTTCCCGATATTTGGCAGATCTTCAAGTTTTACGATGTGGTCACGGGAGGGTTTGCCCATACATTTGAACCTCTTTTTATGGCTGATATTATTGAATAAATAAACAAGGAGCGTTTATGTCAAACGAAAAAATTATCGACACCATCACCAGCGAATTCGAACGGGTCAACAAAGAGCACGTCCGCATGATGGATTTCTTCAGTCAGGTCAACACCCATCACGAAGATATGCTCACCGCTCTTTCAAGGGTGGAGAAAGAGCATGAAAAGATGAACCGGGATCTCCACGAAATCAAAGCTCTCCTGAACACCCTGATCGATAAGATGAAAGCTTAAAGAACCTCACGGGCCTTGGGCCAGAGCATGTCCTGAAGGCCCGACCTCCTCCTGATCTTCCGTTCGATGGCCCCGGCCAGGATGTTTCGGTCAGCCATCACCGTCACCTGCCGTTTTGCCCGGGTGATGCCGGTGTAGACCAGTTCCCTGGTGAGCAGGGGACTGTCACGATCCGGAAGAATCAGAAGAACCTGATCGAATTCCGAACCCTGACTTTTATGGACAGTCATGGCAAAGGCCGTTTCATGGTCCGGCAGCTGATCCGGCGCAAAAGACGCCAGGCTGCCGTCACCCGAAAGAAACACCACTTTCAGCCGGCCCTTCGAACGGTCGTCCCTGACGGTGATCCCCACGTCGCCGTTGAACAGCTTCAGGGTGTAATCGTTTTTCACCACCATCACGGGACGCCCGGGGTACCATTCCTGCCGGGTGTCTGTCCTGAACTCCTCCCTGAAAATCTCGGCCACAAGACCGTTGATCTCGTGGATTCCATAGCCCCCTTCCCTGACAGCGCAGAGTATCCTGAACGAGTCGAGAACGGCGAAGGACTCTCTTGCATCGGAAGCGCCGGCCAGCCGGCCAAAGGTTTCACGGACCACGGGTCTCAACCATTCCCTGAGACCCGCTTTTCCCGGAAGGTTTTCCAGGGTCACATCGGCGAAATCCCGGCTTTCGAGCACCCTCAGCGCCTCTTCACGGTTGCCCACGTTCACGGCCCGGCTCAGGGCGCCGATACCGCTCTTTTCGCCGAAACGGTAACTCCGGGTGAGGACGGTGACATGGTTTTCCACACCCGTGCCGGAGATGGTTTCCCCGGATGAGACGCATCGCTGCCCGGTCAGGTTCTCCAGCTTCAGCGCAAGGGGCCGGGAAACCACACTGTTTTGTACAAGGCCGCAGATATCACCCAGAACCGAACCGGCTTCCACCGAGGCCAGCTGGTCCTTGTCACCGAGAAGAACCAGGGACGTTTCAGGACCAAGGGCTGAAACCAGCTTGCTCATCAGGGCCAGGTCCACCATGGAGGCTTCGTCCACCACCACCAGATCCGCCGGAAGCCTGTTATCCCGGTTGTACCGGAAATAAGGCGAATGCCCTGTGGTTCCCAGCATGCGGTGAATGGTCCTGACCTCATCGGGGATCATGATTCGAACCTCATCGGAAACAGCCATGCCGGACAACGCTCCGGCCAGGGATTCCTTGAGCCGCATGGCCGCCTTGCCTGTGGGCGCGCAAAGATAAATGGTAAAGGGCTTGGGATTTGTTCCGTTTTCGCCGGCCAGGTTTTTCGCCAGATGCTGTTCGATGCGAAGCACGAGAAGCCGGGCCACCGTGGTGGTCTTGCCTGTGCCCGGCCCGCCGGAAATCACGGAAAATTTTTGGAGACAGGCGAGGCAGGCCGCTGTTTTCTGCTCATCCGGAAGACCCGTGCTGCCGCCGAACAGGCGGGACAGTCCTTCTTTCAGGGCTTGGGGTTCTTCAGGTTCCGTCAAAGGCTGACAGGCTTTTTCAAGGATGTAGTCTCCCAGCAACCTCTGGTAATCGAAATAACGCCGAAGGTAGAGCCGTCCTTCCCCATCGAGCACCAGGGGCGTCCGGTCATTGGCTCCGCCCACCACCGGGCTTGCCCGAAGACAATCCATCCAGGCTTTCGGACCGGGACAGCGCAGCCCCATGGCTTCGTCCAGAACCTTTCCCCCAAACGCCTGAAGGTCCAGGCACACATGGCCCAGACGGGTCTGGCTGCTCACAAGGGCCGACGCCAGGAAAATGTCGGGCCCTCCATCTCCCAGCCCGGCCATGAGTTTCGCGAAATGAAGATCAATGGGCCCGAAAATCCCTTTGTCTTTCAACGGGCCGATACGGTTTTCCATCTGGTCTTTCATGGTTTTTTATCGCCTCTGTCGCTGTGCATAAAAAAAATTTGGCCATCCATTCCCGATTCTGGTATCTTTAAAACAATCAAACCGTCCGATTCAGGTGTTCCATCCGGAGACCACGTTCCCGGAAAACCAACCACATAGAAAACGAGGTTCCATGCATCAATCGTTCAAGACCATCGACACGATGTCAGGCATTCTCTGTGAAGCGGTGGAAAGAGTCCTCACCGCCTGCACGAAAAAACACATCAACTATTCACCGACCATTCAGAGCATTCCGAAAGTCACCATGAAACCGGACATCGGCTGCTTCGTCACCCTGGGCGGGGACTACAACGGCCTTCTGGTGATGAACTTTTCAGGAAGCGCGGCCATGTCCATCTACACAAGCTACATGACGTCCATGGGCATGCCTGAAAACGAACTGGCGTCCCATTTCACGTCCAACGAGGTCACGGACAGCATCGGGGAAATCGTCAACCAGATCATGGGGGAATTCATGCGGCTGATCGGCGAAACCTACTCCCTGGTGTCCTACTGCGGCCAGCCCAAAGTCCTGGCCCTGAACAGCGCCATCACCCTGACCATCGATTCGGATTACAGGGACAACCGGCGTATCTCCTTCAGCATCGACCATGACCGGTTCCAGCTCGAGCTGGCCCTGGAACAGACCGAATTCATCACCCTTCCCAGAAAAGACGCCTCAGGTCTCTGACCAGATCCGGACTGGGAATATCCCTGAAAATCCCGAAGGCGCCCTGGCCTTCGGGGTTCACCCCCCTTAAAAACACATAGAAAACCCCGCCGAAATGGGTGACGTAATCGTAGGCGTCTCCCAGCTTCAGGCTCAAGTGGCGGTCAAGGGCCAGGGTGTAGAGCAGGTACTGGAGATCGTAATTTTCCTCGACCATGGCCCGTTCAAGGTTCTCCTGGCTGTAATCCGCCGGGTTCGGTCCGAGGAAATTGGATTTCCAGTCCACGATAAAGAACTTTTCCCCATGCCCTGTCCGGCGCCTGAACACCAGATCCATGAAGCCTCGCATGAACCCCTTCACTGGCTGGAAATCGAAACGGTTCTGGCTGAAAGCCCCCTCTCCTGTGGTGACCTTCCGGCCATGGTGTGCCAGAACCTCCGACAGGCCTTCGGGACGGATTTTAGACAAAGGAAAATAAAACTCCAGTTCGTTCAGCCGGTCACGCTTTTCCACCGTGGAAAACGTGAAAGCCGGATCACCGGGCACAAGGGGCGTCGACAGGACATCTTTCACCATGCGGACCACGGCGGGAAGCCAGAGTCCGTCGTACCCGTAAACCTCGAGTTTTTCTTTGACCAGGCTTCGGATATCCCCGTCATCCCCGGTAAAATCCAGGTGCTCGAATATATCGTGGAGAAACGTCCCGGGCCTCGCTCCACGGGGAAAATCCATGAACACGGCGTCCACAGACGGCTGGACCTCCCCCTGGGCTTTCTGCCTGTCCCGGTCCCTTGCCTCGGCTTCCGTGCCTTGGCCTTTCCGCGATGTGAGCGAAGAAAAACTGGTGATCCTGAAATCGTTTTCAATCCGCCCTGACCAGGATGAAACGGTCAGCGCCGCGACGGCCTCTCGTTTTCTTTCAACGGGATGGGGTTTTTCCAGATTCGCCGGTACCGCATGGATCAGCCCCCGGGATTCATGGCCGATGGTTCTGAACAATTCCACAAGCCTGCTGTCATTGCCGGGTTTTTCCACGGTCCCCTCCGAGACGGGGTACACCAGCCTGGCAAAGGCTGTTTCGTGACTTGATTTCGCCCTTCCCCAGACTACCCAGCAGCGTTTTTTCGCACGGGTCAGGGCCACGTAAAGGACCCGGAGACTTTCGGCCTGGTTTTCCCTGTCGGCCAGCTCCCGGTGGATGTCCATTTGGACCGAACCCAGGTCACAGTAAAGCTGGCTGTCCTGGCCCCCATGAAAGATGCAGGGTTCCTTGTCTTTGTCCTTGTTGTTGGACTTTTTTTCAGGTTTGTCCCAGAGGAAGGGAAGAAACACCAGGGGGTATTCCATCCCCTTGCTTTTATGGATGGTCACGATGGTCACGGCTTCCGCGTCCTGCTCCAGCCTCAGCTGGTGTTCCTCGTTGTTTTCGGGATTCGCCATCTGTCGCCTGAACCATTCCAAAAGTACTGCGGCCCCTCCCCGGCTGGTGAGATCGGCCTCGTG
Source organism: uncultured Desulforapulum sp. (assembly GCA_964637565.1). GTDB lineage: Bacteria > Desulfobacterota > Desulfobacteria > Desulfobacterales > Desulfolunaceae > DYJE01. The sequence goes on along the minus strand of CAZWTY010000018.1, from coordinate 41,978 downwards.
GAGCAGCTGGGCCAGATGGGAGAGATTGGTGTTTCTCCGGTGCCCTCGATCCAGGGCCATGAGCCGCGCCTTCACATCCCAGCTCTTGACCAGGTTCTGAAACATGGTGGAAAAACCACGGCCCGTCCAGAGATCCCGAAAAAGACGAAAGCTGTCCACCCAGGTTTCGAACCGTTGTTCCTCCTGGTCCGCTTGATAAAGGTCCCGGGCGTTTTTTCCCATCATGTCCGTGGCCAGGGCCGATTTCACCAGTCCGGCCCGGCCCGGCTGGAGGATCGCGGCAAGGACCCGTTCCAGCTCCATGGCTTCATGGCTCTCGAAGACGTTGCCCGTGTCATGGATCACCGATGGAATGTCAAGGGCGCTCAAGGTCTCGTTCATGGCCGCCGCCTCGAGGTTTGTTCTGACAAGCACGGCCATATCCCGGGGTTCCAGGTTCCTTGAACCCAGACGGGCACGCCCTTGCTGCCCCAGATGGAGAAGGCGGGCCATTTCCGCAGCCGTGGCCTTCCGGGCCAGAACACGTCCTTCTGTTTTGTTCAGTTCGCCTTCTTCCGAAGGAACGAGCAGCACGGTCATGGGCGAGGCGTCACGACCATCACCTCCCTCGATGACCAGATCCCCGGCGCTGTCTTTAGCCTGGGCCATGGCCGGATGAAATGCGATTTCAGCGAACACGAAAGGGTTGTCAACCCGGTGAAACAGGTGGTTCACCGCGTCCACCAGGGCCGGATCGCTGCGGTAGTTGCATCCCAGGGTGTAAGCCGATTTAGCCTGGCGCGCCGCTTTCAGGTAGGAGAAGATGTCCGCCCCCCGGAATCCGTATATCGCCTGCTTGGGATCGCCGATCATGAACAGCGGGGTGTTTCCCTCTGCAAACACCCCGGAGAAAATGGCGTACTGAACCGGGTCCGTATCCTGGAACTCGTCGATCAGGGCGGCTCCGTAAGCTGAACGGATCCGGCTGGCCAGAAGCCCTTTCGTGTCCTGTTCCAGTTTCCGGCACAGCCGTATCAGGAGGTCGTCGAAAAAAAGAATGCCCCGTTCCTCCTTGATTTTTTCAAGTCGCTGTTCCACGTAGGCCAGGGCCTGCTGTTTGAAATGTATTTCATTGGACCTGAAACTTTTTTCAAGCTCTGTGTAATCGCTCAGGTACGCTTCACACAGATCGAAAAAATCGTGCCGTGGGGATTCCTGGCCTTTTTTCGTGGCCTTGGCAAGGTTCGAACTGCACCCCTTTTCAAAGCCGACCGGCAACCGGAATCCGGGAGAAGGTTTCGACAGATAGAGATCCAGGCTGGCGGCCCATTTCACCACGACCGAAGGTTTGTAGGAGGCCTGGTTGAGGCGGCCCTTGTCGGAAAGCAGGGCCACAAGAGTCCTGCTTTCTTTCCTCCACATGTCTTTCAAAAGGCCGTAACGGGTCTTGAAGCACTCTTCCAGTTCAGATGTGTCGAGGGCATCCGGGGTGTGGACAAACCGGAGGCCCGGCTTCATCACCTTTCTGACAAATTCGACCAGGCTTGCAGGTCCGTGCTGATTCATCTCCAGGTAATCGGCGAAAAGCCCGGTCAGGCCGTAGACATGGGTCCTTATAAAATCACGTGTGATTTCAAGAACAAGGTCCGAATTATCCGTCACCAGCTCGGTTTCGAACAGGCTGCCGCTTTCAAAGGCGTTTTCGACGAGCATTCTCTGGCAAAAACCGTGGATGGTGAACACTGCGGCCTGGTCAAAGGAACGCACGGCGTTTCTCAGGTGTTCCAGATCATCGGAGCGCGAGGCCGACCGTTCAAGACAGACTGAAAGCAAAGGATCGTCGGACGACCCTTTTTCAAAGCCCGATTCCGCTTCTTTCAGCCTGAGGCGTATCCTTTCTTTGAGCTCCTGGGTGGCGGCTTCGGTGAACGTCACCACCAGGATCTTTTCCACCGGCATCTTTTTTTCAAGAACAAGCCTAAGGTAAAGTCCGGCGATGGTATAGGTCTTGCCCGTTCCCGCACTGGCCTCGATAAGGTTCACCCCGTCCAGGGGACTTTGGATCAGATCAAAGGGAGACATACTCATGATTCACCTCCGACAGAGAGGCTCTGGCGATGACCCAGAAGGGGGTCGTAAATCTTCCTGGAACAACGGACAAACGTTTCATCGACAGGATCGGTGGCTCTGAACGCAAGCTCGGTAAAGACGTCTTCCCTCTCCCCTTTCCGCCAGTCGCTGCCGTCTCCTTCGAAATTTTTCATGGCCATCTTCAACGCCTCGTTCATGGATTTCCCGTTCTGAAGGGCTTCACAAAAGATTAAGGACGACTGGGAAAAAAAAGGCAGGGGCCGGGTCAGGCCCTCCAGGTACAGATGGGCCAGGGAATCCAGAATGCCTTGGCAGTCCAGGGGTTTTTCGAAAACATAACCCTGGAGCGTCTCGCCTTTTCCTTTGGCCATCCCCAGAAGCGTCGACCCCTCAAAACCCGGAATCTCCGCCGCGGCGAGCAACACATGGCGAATCCAGAGTTCAAGATAATCTTTGCCTTTGATCGCCGACGGCCTGAACCGGAGAAGCCGGCCCTGGATGAGATCGCCCACAGGCCCTGAAATTCTGAGGCCGTCAAGACGCACATCCACCGATACCGGGGTTTTCTCCAACGAGTCGGTCCTTGACCGGATCTCCCTGGCAAAAACATCCGCGTCGGTTTTCAGGTCTTCGAACATCAGATCCCCTTTTTTCCCCAAAGGAAGGGAGCCCGTGGCCCTGGCCCAGGCGTAAAGTTCATGGCTGTCCGCACCTTCCAGGATATTGTCCACAAGCCGCGACACGAAAATGTAACGGTCGAGACTGGTGATCTCAAAGGGCTCTGTTTCGGCCACCGTCTCGGCCCCCTTCTCGATGACCATGCCGAAACGTTTTTCCAGAAGGTAACGGGCAGGATGTCTGAAAAACCGGCAGAAATCCTCAACGTTCACCTCCAGGTTTTCTGAAGCAGGAAAGGTCAGACCTTTTTCAAAGAATGGGACGGTCGTTCCGCTGGAATCAAGACCCGATAGGGCCGCCCTGTAATTGTCCCTGGAAAAGCTGAACAGCCGAAGCCCCAAATCTTTTGATCCCGGTTCATTGTGGGCGTGCTCGAAGTACCTTGAGCTGAAAGGCTGGAGGGGATGCTCCAGGGTAAGCCGATCCGCCGTTGTTTTTTCTCCGCAGTCGAAACCGGCCTCGATGTAATCCAGAAGTTCGCTGACCAGCACAGACGGCTGGATCAGGGTGTTGTCCTTTTCGCTTCGCCCGGTGTAACTAATATATAAGGTATCACAGGCGGAAATCAGGGCTTCAAGAAAAAGATACCGGTCGTCGGCCCGCAGGGACCGGTCGCCCGGCCTGGGATTTTTCGCCATGAGATCGAACCCGCAATTCTGGCCCTGGCGGGGATAACTGCCGGAATTCATCCCCAGGATGGCGATCACACGGAAGGGAATGCTCCGCATGGGCAGCATGGCGCAGAAGGTCACGCCGCCGCTGATAAAACCCAGTCCCTGTTCCCTGTTCTCCAGATTTTTCAACAGATGGTATCGAATGACGGAATAATCCAGGGGCTCGGCCACTCCGGCCGACACCATCACCTCACCCATGTGCCGGATTTCCTCACGGATCACCTCGATGTCGCCCTCGTCCCTGTCCCTTGGCTTGAAAAACAGTGTTAGGCCTTCCAGAAGGCAGGCCACCCAGCCATTCACGTCTTTCGGCTCAGATAGACCCGAGGCCCAGGCGTAGATAGTTTCGGCGTAATCCATGAAAAAGCCGAGAATTTCGGCCTGTTTTCCTTCAATGCCGTCACAGGGCAGTATGCCGTCAAACAGGTGGAGGTCCTGTCCGGGCAGGGCGTATCCCAAAAGAAGACGCTTGAGACCGGCCATCCACGAACAGTCTTCAAAGTCGGGAAGCCCCGCTTTTTTCCTGTGCCGACCGTCCCAGCCCCACCGGATGTTCGCCTCGCCAATCCAGGATGCCAGGACCTCCAGGTCGTCTTCCCGGAGGTCGAAAGCCTGTCTCACAGCCTCCTCTTCGAGAAAGCCCATGACTTCCGGCACCGTGAAACGGCTGTCTTTCATATCGAGAAGGGCCAGAAACACCCGGGCGATCCGGCTCTCCCCTCCAAAGCCCCGGTCCGCCACGGAATACGGGATCATGTCCCTGCCTTCCGGCTTTCTCCCGAACACCGAATGGATCAGCGGGGCAAAGGCCTCACAGTCGGTCATCATCACCAGCACGTCCCTTGGTTTCAAGTCGCCGTTCGCGTCGAACATGGCGTATAGCCGGTCCTGGAGCACCTCCACCTCACGCAAGGGGCTGTGACAGCAGTGGAGCTGAACCGACAGATCGTCAGAGGCCACGGTTTTTTTCACGTAATCCGGATCGGCCGGATCGCGAAGCTGGTAAATGTCGTCTTGTATCCGGGAAAGAAGGGTGTCGCCCCCGGGTTTTTGAAACAGCGCCATGTCTTCCACGCCCCGGGCCTGGACAAGGTCGAAAAAATCACGCCCTGTCTTTCCCATGGATGCCAGAAGCCGGTTGCCCTGGCTGAGATAAAGCCCGGCCTTGTCCTGGTTCTGGACGCGTTTCATGGCCCGGAACCTTTCCCGTTCGCTGAGAATATCGCCCCAGTATTCAGCGCAGGGGTTCAGGAGAAACAGGTGGACATCGCTGAACCTTGAAACCGCCTGGAACACATCCAGGTAAAAAGCCGGAAGGGCCGAGATGCCGAATATAAAGATCCGCTCCGGGAAAAGACCGGGTGGAACCCCATCTTTTTCCGCCTTTTCAAGAAACGCCGAAAAAAGATCCAGCCTGTGGCCGTCCTGTGTTTCATTTCGAATCATCCGCCACAGATGGGCCTGCCAGCCGTCTCCTCCCCCTTTTTCCCAGACGTTGATCATGTCGGGCCTAAACAGGAGGTACTGATCGAAAAGATCGCCGATGCGCCTGGCCAGCTGGTAACGTTTCAGGGGCCCGTTACCCGATCCGATATACCCCGAAAGCTCCGGGAAATCATGCGCCTCCAAAAAAGACGGGAGCAGGGAAAACACTTTGAACGACAGAATCTCAGGGTCCCAGACAGATGGGTTCCCCTGCCCTCCCGGCGCCGCGCCGAATCTCCCGAGGTAGCGTTCGACAAACACATTGGGATACGGGTAGTCCATCAGGGCGGAGACGCCGTTTCTCCTGGCCATTTCAAGGGAAAGCCAGCGGGCCATGCCACGGCTCTGGACCACCACCGTCTCTGTTTTAAAAGGATCGGCCAGGGGTTTTTTCAGAATCCTCGAAAGGGCATCCACGAGATGTTCGAGCCGGTTTGAGCTGAACAGATTGAATCCTCTGGTTTCCATCGTCTTTTCCCTCACTGTAAATAAAACTCAGCAATTCCCCATGACGTTCAACGCCCGGCGGGCCGGGCTTTTCCCTTTCATGTGCCAGATTATTTTCTGTGGATCATAGAGCAGCCGGGCGTGATTTGCAAGGGATGGGAAGAAAACAAGCTGCCCCGGTCAGGGAGAAAACAATCGTCCATCCTGTTTTGTAATAGGTCTGTAAGGTCATCTGTCCCTGCCAAAATATCATTGACAACAAAAGAAGTTCGACATAATGGATTATGAAAAAAAATCAATACGAGTGGAAAAGGCTTCCCAAACCCTGTTCAGGGCAAGGCCTGGTATATCAAAATCATGGACAGCAACACGGTTTTCAAAAGGTAACTCTATGGATTTTCTAGTTTATATTTTCAGAATGTATCCCGGTTTCATCAAGGTCATGACCCACGGCATCGTGTTCACCGGCATCGCCATCCTGTTCGCCCACGCCTCGTGGATGTGCTTTCTGGCTTACCGGCATATAAGGTCCGTGAGTTTTGACGTGATCCGGGCGGAAACAAAAAAGGAAAGCACGAGCGACGATCCCCTGATGGTGCTCACCGCCAAAACTTACTACTCGGCCCACGTTCAGCACGAGGGAAACAATTACCCTAAAAATTTCCTGGCCGACGCCACATTCCAGCTCATCGAGAACGTGTTTCACCACAAGTACATCAACCGCATCACCATGATCACCAACATCCTGCCGCCCACCGGCCTTTTCGGAACGGTCTTCGGCATGATCATGATCTTTCTCGCAAATGAGGACCCCAACAGCACCATGAACACCCAGGGTCTGGGCGTCGCCCTTTTCACCACACTCATCGCCATGGCCATCTTCATCATCTTCGAGGTGATCAAGAAAAACCTGATCTCCTTGTCCGAGGCCCGCATCGACAAGGCGCTTGGCATGGCCTCCCGACTGTTTTGACGACCGGATTGCCGGTCCCGTTTGACCTGAACACACTCACAGGGGATAAACACCTATGAAACACGGCGAAGACTCAAGGATCTGGTTGTTCTCCTTTGCGGACCTTGCCTTTCTCCTTCTCATCGCATTCACCCAGACGTCCACCGTGGGCAAGAAACCGGTGAACATCGGCGAGATGACCGTTCCCAAAGTCGTTAAAAACAAACAGGTCTCGGCCATCGAACAGGGGTACCAGTCCTACCAGATCCGGGTTCTCAAGCCCACCATCCCGGAAACCAACCCCTACCAGATCGTGTATCTCCAGGGCACCCGTGAAACCGTGGACCCCACCCTGCTCTCATCCCAGGATCTGAGCAACCGCCTGACCCAGCTCAGGCTGGCCGGAAACCAGCGTCCCATCCTTGTTCCGGACATCTATTCCCTGAGCAAGGACACCCTGATGGCCATGTCGATCATTGAAAGCGTCTACGAAGACGCCAACCGGATAACCATTCAGCACACCAACGGCGTTGAGCGATGACGACGTCTCTGGGGTTGAAGCAATACGGACGGGGACCTTACAAAATACTGATCCCCCGCGTCTATTCGAGAAAACCGCGAAAAGAGTGGCCCGTCAGCCCATCCCTGCTGATTTTCATCGTATCCATCACCACCATTTTCATCGTGAACCACACCCTTCTCGATGAAAGGCTCTACCAGTTTCCCAGAACCACCATCATCATTCCCCACAAGGAAAAGGTTCCGGAACCGACCGTTCCCAAAAGCCTGCCCCTGATCAAGGTTCTCAAGACAGCGGCCGAAAAAACCCTCGAACCCGCCCGGGTGGACGTGGAAAAAGTGATCCCGGAGAAACCGGTCCCGGAACCCCTGGATAAACCCATTCCCGAAAAACGCATCGAAACCCTGAAACCGCTGGCGGAACAGATCCGGCCCAAGGTCATCGACCCGGCCATGCCCCTTTCCAAAGCGATTCCCGAAAAACAGATCACCGCAAGGGAGATAGACGCCAAACCCCTGGTGGCCCGTGACATCCCCAACCGCCATATCCCCATGGACAACCGAATCGCTCCGGCTCCTGCGCCCCGGGTGAATTCCACCCCTTCCGCGGCACCGGCCCCGGCTCCAAGGACTGTGACACGGTCTGATTTTATCTCCGGAGCCATGCCGTCCATCGAAAAAAATGTAAAGACTGCCCCCGGTAAAACCGCTTCGGCACCGCCGCCGGCCCGTGTCCCGGCCGCACGCGCTCCTCTCCCCGGGCTTGGCCAGTGGGAAAGCGCCAAACTTCCACCCGGTCGTTCAGCATCAGGCGGAGGTTCACCGGCCATTCCCGGAGACAGCATTCCCAAACCCAGCTCCCGGCAGATCAGCCGGGATACGGCCGCTCCGCTGCCGAAATTCGCTCCGTCCGCAGGCGGCGGCTCCGCCGAAGAGGTCGTGATCATCCGAAGCCGCGCCTTGGGGAGCTCCGAACGTGTGAAGATCCTGAAACAGGATATCATGAAAAAAGCCAGGAAACTGAACCCTGCCAACAGCCCTTTTACCTACAAGGTCAGGGGGTACACCTGCACCGTCTCTGTTGAGGATTCCGCGGGATCCCGAAAAGTCATCATCGACTTCAATCCGCCCGACGCGCCTTTTGAGGTGGTCTCCGAGCTCGAACGAACGATTAGATAGAAGGATGAATCCATGAAACACCTGTTTTTTTCCCTCATGCTCACCTGGACCCTGGTGCTGCTGTCTCCAGGCATCCCAGGGGCTCTGACGCCCCTCACCCGGGACGAGCTCCAGTCCGGCAAAAAAGGCGACCAGAACGAACCCAGGCAGGATATCAAGCCTGTGGTCCCGGTGGTCACCGAGAACCCGGCCCTGATTCCCCAGGAAACCGAAAGAAGACCGGCAAGACGGCTCACCCCCCTTTTCAGTGATCCCGAACCCGAACGGCCGGCATTCCCCTCCACCTGGATTACCGATGTGGGGAAATTGTACATCAAGGACAAACTCAGCGAGCAGGAGCTTGCCACCCTGTTCACCACCCTTGAAAAAAGCCTGGGCATCCAGCCCGACGGCAGTCTGGACCTGATCCGCGCACGGGAGGCCATGACGGCTCTTTACACTTACAGCGAAAATCCCGACAAAGAGTTCAGCAACATCTATTTCGACGACAAACAGAACCTCACCGGCTACAACTTCGTGTACTTCGAAATGTGTACGGTTCACAAAGACAAGGAAGGGCAACGGTTCAAACGGTATTTTGAAAAAGGCTTCTATCCCAACCGGAACCTCTTCACCAAGGAGGAGTACTATTACAAATCCCTGTACTACTACCTGCTGGTGGCCCAGGACGGCCTGATCCGGAAAATCACCGAGGCCATCGATGTCATGAACAAAAAACCGGATGCCGATCCCCCCTTCAGCCGGGAGGATATCCTGACCCTGGAGACCACCGTGAAAGTCTGTTCCGAGCTCGACGAATTCCGGGTGAAAAGCGCCTCGGTCATCGACTCCCCTTACGAACGGATCTTCACCAAAGAGGACAGAACCGGCTTGAACGAGAGCATCAAATACTTCACCGGCATCGAGACCCACAACGCCCTGTTGAGCTACTCCTGGTTCAAGGCGAACCTGCCCCTGTCCATCAGCGCCCAGGTGGTGGCGCAGGATATCCGCGAAACATGGATTGAACAGACCATGGCCCATCGGGCCCTTTTACCCCTGATGCTTTTCACCAGTCAGGCCGATGCGGGAGGCACACTTCAGTTCAATGTGGACAAGCTGTTCAACGACACCCTGAACACCCTGAAGCTGGACAACCGTGAAGTGGACATGGTGGCCATGTCCGCCCTCAAGACCTGGCTCACCAAACAGGTGGAACACGGCATCAAGGTTGAAGACCGCTTGAAGTACAAAGAACTTCTCGATGAATTGAACGTGTGCCCCACCGGGTGGGTTTTCTACAACCTCTACGGCTGCCGGAAACCCCTTGAAGAGCTTAAAGCTTTTGCCAGAGCCTGGGACACTTATCCCGAAGCCAAACGCAGTGAGCTGTTCAACTCCAAGGTCAGCGCCCTCTACGCCGAGGCCCTGGAAAAAATCACCCTTGTCTTTTCCGATCTGGAGAAGCTCTTCGGCCCTGTGCAGGGCCTGGGTAACGACCAGAACTCCACCAGCATCAACCATATTTTCTTCAGGTACCGGGGAGAGATCAGCTACTACTACGAGTACCTTCAATTCGGCCTGTACGACAAAAACCTGGCGTCCGCCCGCTTCCCCCTGGCCAACTCGAGAAAAAACTGCCTCATGGACTTCAAGGCCGCCTTTACCAACGACAATACGAGAAAAATCAACCATGAGAATCTTCTGAACGCCTACGACCTCCTGTTCAAGGAGCTCGCGTCCCAGGGCAAGATCAGCGAAATCATGAAATACGAAGATGAGATGGAATCTTTCATCAGCAACAGCACGTATCGCCTGGGGTCCCTGATCAGCCACGAGGATGACGACCGGTACAACATCTACAGAATCGTCGCCAACGCCTATCTGTCGAACAAACAGCTTCAGGTCCGGGCCCTTCAGGTTGCCGAAAGAAGCTACATGCTGGCCCGGAGCTACTATGTGAAAGCGGCGTCTTCGGCCGGATACATCCAGGGAGACATCCCCGGAGCCCTTAACACCAAATGCACCCAGATCGACGATTTCGAAAGGCAGTTCGAATTTTACCAGGACATCGCCCTCAAACTCGGCAAGAAAATCTGGCTCCTTCTTCCCGGCGAGGATATCGAACTCTACAACCGTTTACAGGATTTGAGAAATCCCGAAGGATTTTTGTTATGATTTTCAGCAAGATCAGGACACTCCTCGTTCAGGTTTTCCTCGTCGGCATGATCACCTCGGCCGCCTACGGGGAGTATATCGACGATTTCAAAAAACATGCGAAAAGCATCTACCTGCTTCATTCCATCCGCCAGACAGCCGCTCCCGATGGGAAAGCCGTTGCCGGAACCACAGAAAAACGGATCATCCGGATTCACGAAAAACCCGACAGCAGACACCTTGACATGCTTTCATACATCCCGGACCAGAGTTTTTTACTCCCCGTGGATGGTATCCAGACCATTGTCGCAAACATTGAAAACCTGACAAAAAAAATCGAAACGACCAAGGAAGGCGAAGAATCCCAGCAGCTTCGTTTCGACATGGCCTACGAGTACTTTCTCCTCTACCTCCACTATCTGAACGAAAAATACGGACTGACCCGCCCGGCCAGTCTCGCCGGCTCCAACGCCATCCCTATCCGAGACAAGGAGCTGGAGGATTACCTGAGGCTCTCCGAATACTATCTCAAATCCTTTGTCAGGGATTCGGAAAGCTCCACGGACACCATCGTCCAAGGGAAGGCCCTGATCAAGGTCACCGACGATGTCAGCTTCCGGTTCCGGAACACACCGAACCTCTATTTCAACGCCTATTTCCTGGCCATGATGCTGGAATGTGAGAAACTCGGCGGAGAATGGGGCGACACCTCCCAGTCCATGAAGCTGTCCGCCTTTTACGACAGAAAAACCTGGTTGTGGCTCGACACCCTGTGGAAAAACAGGTTCAAAGCCAGCCAGGGAAGGGCCGTCTACTCCGCCTCTCCCCAGAACCTGTTCGCGTTCTACGAACTTTATCTGCGTTACCATTTTTTCGGAAGGTACTTACGGAAATTCAGCGAAAACGACCCTCTTCTCGATTCCCAGACACGGACACTCCTTTACAGGCTGACCGAACTCCAGAAAGAGCTGAACCTGCCCCAGAAAGATTTCTACGCCTACTACAACGCGGAATCCATCCGTGATTCCAACAACACCGACTTCATCGTGAACCTCTACCTGGCCCGGCGGGGTTTCGTGGCGACCCGGGATCTGAATTTCTCCCTTCCCAAAAACCATCTGTTCGAGCTTTACCGCCAGCTCTACGACGATGCGGCCAAAACGATCAAATACAATATCCCTTACCGGAGCATCATCTACAACGAACTGATCCTCTACGGCATCGGCATCGACAACCTCCGGCTCATGGAAGACACGCTCTACCCTTACGGCCAGCTGTCCATGCGCATCCAGGAAAACGAAAATTCAGATGGAGTCAGCATCAAACAATCTTCACGTTTGACTATGGCCTGCCTGCTTGCTAATATCCTGGACAAAAAACGACGTTCAGGCCTGGATCAGAATTCGGATGAATACGGGGAAATCGCCGAATCCCTGACACCCCTTCTGGTTTCAAAAGACACCAGTTACTGGGAGTACGCTTCGGTGATTCACAGCGCCCTGGCCATGTTCTATTCCCGGAAGGAAAGCGCCGAATCCCTGGCCATGCATCATGCCAAACGGTCATTCATGATTCCCTGTGAAAAAACAGCCCTGAACTACGGAGACAATCCCGACGGATGGAAAAACTTCTTCAATCTTCCGGCGGCCGTCTCCTATCTGAAACTCTTCACCGAGTTCCAGAAAAAATATCAGACGAGCCCTGACGCGGCCGTCCCCAGGGAATACAAGGCAAACCTGATTCTTCAACACTACCAGAGCATGAAAAAATAAAGACCCGGAATCTCATGACACAACAAGGGGATCGACATACATGACAAAGACAAGACGCTATCTCATCATCGGCATCACCATGACACTTCTCACCCTGGCCGTTCCTTCCGTTTTCTTCTCGGAGGAAAAGGAAGACACCTTGCAGGAGCTGAAATCATCCTATCTCCAGAGCATCTACGACGATTGCCGGATTTTCCTTGAGGGCATCGAGCTGTTCGTCCGAAGGGATTACCCCAATTTCTGGAAGAACATCCAGAACGACAAGCCCATCCCTCCCGATGAAATCGAACGTTACACCAAGGAACTGAGGCATTTCAAAGGCCAGCTCGACGCCCTTTTCGAAGAGTACATCACCTTCAAGAACTCGTCGGGAAACACGGGAGACAATGCCGCCCCGTTCTCCAGCAGCCTCGAGCAGCAGATCTACCAGATGCTGGCCTACGCCTATATCAAGACGGGTGACTTCGCCATGAGCTACGACCTGCTTCAGGATCTTCGCCAGAACAACAATGTGTTCTCCAAGGAATACACCCTCAAGCTCATCGACATCGACGGACGTCTCAAGGACTTTCCCCTGACCTCGGAACTGAAAAACCTGTTCAGGGTGGTCAGCAGCAACCTGACCTTCCTGACCATCCGAACCCGCTATTTTTTCCCCTCGGACATCCAGTACATCAACGCCTACCTGACCATTCCCGACTACGACAAGGAAAGCTCGTTCAACAAGACGTATTTCGGGTATTACAAGGAAGCCTTCACCGGTCTTGGCCAGATCAGGGACAACAGCATCCATTTCAGCGAGATCATCAATTTCATCAACCGGAGAAGCTACAAAAACCTGGCAAGAAAAGCGGAGCCCGCGTCAAAAGACAGGAGCTCGTTTGAAGAATCCTATGTTTTCCCCGTCATCAAGGGATCTTACGGAATTGACCATAAAGACAGGTCCATTCTGGGTTCCGTGTCCGCCAACAACAAAATCATCAGCCTTGAAAGGCTCTGTGTGTTCAACGGGTTTGCGGAAACGGATTTCAAACGGCTGAAGAGCGATGAAATGAAAAACGTCAAGAAAGAAACTTACGTGGACCGCGGCCTGACCCTGGTTCCCACCGGACTTCTTGGAAACGTTGAAAATGAGGCGGAGGACAAGTCCAAAGACACGAAAAAAAGGCTGCTCATGGACTACGAAATGGGAACGGCCGAAAAACTCAAAAAGGGAGACATGCTGAGATACGATGTGTACCGGGTCTTTGACCAGGGCCGCTACCTCGGCCTTGTGGAACTGGTCCCCTGCTACAAGGGGGAAGCCTGCGACAAACGAAGCACGGACAAGAGCATCACGAAAGTGAATGTCTACAACCACGAACTCGTCTTCTACCAGGACATCCTGGACGATATCCAGGCCAAACAGAAAATGTACGGAAAATCGGGCGATCTATCCCTTGAGAGCTCTTCAGCCAAGAAGGTTGAAACAACCGAGGCCAAAAAACCGGCCCCCCTTGTGGCGAAAAATGACGGACCGCCTGAAAAGGTCCATGTGGGAAGGGGCTGCTCAGCGAAACGGTAGCGGACAAAAGATACTTTTCACGATCATGGAAAGCCCGGGATCACGTCCCGGGCTTTTTTTATCCCGCCTGACCCGGCCCCTGGTTCCCGGCTGGCCTTCCGTCTAACCCCGCCTTTTGTCCTCATCGTATCGGATGGCCCAGGTATAGATCTGAAGTGTCCCCAAGGCGAAAACAGCGGCCCCCGCACCGATCAGGGCGCTGTAATAGGGGGTCGCGATCAGGCTCACACGGATAAAGACCGTCACCACGGCAAACCCCGAATTCCTGAACGCGATCCGATAATCATGGCCGTAGCGCATGGAAATAAACAGGATCAGCACGTCACTGATCACAAGCAGGGTGTACAGGGCTTCAAAAGGATCGACGTCATGGCCTCCGGTGACAAACTGGTAGAAATGCCTGGCAAGAATCATGTGGAAAAAAACAAGAAGCCCGATGGCCACGGCTTTTTTGGCCAGAATGAACTGTTTCTTGTCTTCCTCGTACCCCGCGAGGGCCTCTTCCTTTTTGACCCGGTAGAACACCGCAAGAACGGCAAAGATGAACAGGGCGGCAAAAGATGTGGCGGCCAGATACCCGATATGGTCCGCGAAATGAGCCCAGACAAGAGGTTCCCCGTAGTGGGAGATTTCCTTGAACACATTCCGCAGAAGGATCAGGGAAAGGATTTCAAGCTGCCGGCCCACCGACGTGGTCACCGATTCCACCAGACTGAAAATCAGGCTCATGACCTCGATGATCAGAAGAAAGGTCAGGGTGGACTGAATGGCGGCCAGATGGTTCCTTGGAATCAGCATGGAGAAACCCTGGGGAAAGAGCTGGAACCGATTCAGTTCCACCAGCACCAGGGAGACCATGAAAAAAACCACCAGCAGAGTGCTGGCCAGTCGATGGCCCCGGGGTCCAGACCAGATTCGTTCAAGGCTGTCGAAAACTCGGTGTATCAGACATGTGACAGGTGTCATGCATCCATCCGGCCGATTGAGGGGTGTTGAACAACATTCAAAACGTCAAAATTCGTGAGAGAGAATTAAAATTCAACTCTGATTGATCAAGAATTAAAGGATAGTTGTATCGACGTCATTTTGACAAATCAAGTCCGATGACGGTCCGGTCAATAATAAATTTCGCTGCATGATCTTAAGCAGAACATCAGTGATGTTCAACCTGTTGAAAACGAATCAAAACCAGAGTCTGTTTCCGAACTGTAAGGCGCCACAGACTGGGTGCCTTTTCTGTGGCAAAACAGGAACGGATATCGACAGACTTTAAAAGTCTCAGATCACGCCAAACGTGATCCGCTCTGAACAAGCCCCTGAATTTCGGCCCACATTAAACATTGACAAACATAAAAGGCTAATTTATTAAATGAACAAATGATTATTTTGTTCATTTAATAAATTTTGGATGGCACAGTGGCATGAGAAAAAAGATCTCCACCATTGATATTCACGATGCAGCGCTCAAAGTATTCGCAGAATTCGGTTATAAAAAAGCGACCATGGAAGATATCGCAAAAGAACTGAATATGACGAAGTGCAATCTGTATCTTTACGCCGCGAACAAAATGGATCTCTATCAAAATACAGTCCGGGCAGCCCTCATCAAATGGCAACTCCATGTATTGGAAGCCCTTCTCACAAAAAAAACGGCCGTGGACCAGTTCTTCACCCTGGGGACAATGGCCATCAGATACCTTGACGAGGTCCATGATTTAAGAACACTGCTCAAGCGGGATCCCCAGATCTTTCCGATGTTTCCCACAAACGAACCCTATGAAACGATTCACAACGACTCTGTGAAGATGCTCCAGGACATCATTGAAAGGGGCATCTCCGAAAAAATATTCCGCCCTGTCAATGTTGAAAATATTTCAAGGATCTTATTCTCGTTGTACAAAATGTTCATCATCAGAATCTATGTGCAGGATTCAGGGGACAAAAGCGTCATCAAAGCACTGTTCAATGAAGCTCTTGACCTGGTGACAAGAGGGCTGTTCGCTTCCCCACCTCAAGAGGGTAACGGTCCGGTAAAGTTGATCAACACCGCGTAAAATCTTGACCCCGCGTGTCCACAGACGAAATGCCGGCTTCATGTAAGCCGCTTTAACACAATAAACTTCCGGAAAGACTTATAAACAAGAGGTCCACGCGTCACGGTTTCACCTCAACCTTCAACAGGGGGGTGATACGAAACGCCGTGACCCAGGATGAACGGGTGTCAATAAAGACATATTTCATATAAAAACCAAGATCAGATCATCAGGCGGACATGCAAAGCCGGCTGGCAAGGACGTAAAATGACATCGCATTTCCCAGCGCCCAATTTACGTAAGAGACATCTGAAAAATCGAAACCTGGTACGAAGACCATCCACAGCCAATTCTATCCGGTTCCTTCGCTCATACAAACAAAGTGGAGGCATACCTCCACACCCTCCCGGTTTGGCCGAAACACAGGACAATGACCGGACCGCCCCCCTGCCCCATACCGACAAAAAATGTATCGAAGAAATCATGGAAAAAAATCTGGCCCTGAACGCACTCAAAAAAAGTGAATCCCAGTACAGAAGTATATTCGAGAATTCCGGAACAGCCATTATCATCATCGAGCCGGATATGCGGATCACGATGGCCAATGAAAAATGCACGGAACTGACAGGGTTCCAACCAAAAAAGATCGTAAACGACATGCTCTGGACCGATTTTGTGTCCGACCCTGACGTCCGTTCAACCATGATAAACTACCATGGGGCAAGACGGGAAAACCCTGACTCAACACCTACGGAGTATGAATTCAAATTGAAACACGCCTCCGGTGAGCTGAAAGATGTGCTTCTCCATATCAACCTCATTGCGGAAACAGACAAAAGCATCGCGTCCATGATCGACATCACCCACATTCGCAAAATGGAACTGGAAAAGCTTGAACTTGAAAAGCAGCTTCACCAGGCCCATAAGATGGAAGCCATCGGCACACTGGCAGGAGGCATCGCCCACGATTTCAACAATATCCTGACCGCGCTGATGGGTTATCTTGAGATGTCAAAATCCGCCGCGCCTCCGGATACCAATCTCCCCAGGTGGATCGAGCAATCCTTGAAGGCCAGCAGGCGGGCAAAAAACCTGGTGGATCAAATACTCACGTTCAGCCGCCAGCATGAACTGGAAATGAGGCCGGTCCGCATCTCCCCCATTTTCAAAGAAGTCGTGAATTTTATGAGGGCTTCCATTCCCAGCACCATCGTCTTTGATATTCATTCGGAGTGCGATAAGGAGATGGTGTACGGAGACCCCACGCAAATTCACCGGATCATCATGAACCTTTGTACCAACGCGGCCCATGCCATGAGCGGAAACGGGGGCTGCATGGGCCTCAAGCTCCGCCCCGTGCTTCTAAACAGCCGGCTGTCCCAGAAAAAAAACCTCAAGGATGGGTCTTATATCGAATTGACCATATCCGATACGGGCCAGGGGATAAGCCCTTCCATCATCGGCCAGATATTTGATCCGTTTTTCACGACAAAAAAGGGAAAAGGCACCGGGCTGGGGCTTTCCATGACCCATGGCATTGTCCGGAGCATGGGGGGGAATATCCTGGTTGAAAGCGTTGAAGGGAATGGCTCGGTATTTTCCGTCTATCTGCCGGAGATTTCAGGAAGGGATGAAAACCTCGAAATGTGCTTTCCTGAGATGAAAGGGAAAAATGAAAAAATCCTTCTTGTCGATGATGACGAGAGCGTGCTGGAAGTCATGGCCGAAATCATCACCCACATCGGATACACCGTTGTCCCGGTGAATAACGGCAATGATGCGCTAACCCTGTTCGCATCGGATCCTTCGTCCTTCGATCTTGTGATTACCGACCAGACCATGCCCCACATGACCGGCCTCAACCTGGCCCGGAATCTTCAGGTTTCAAGACCGGATATGCCCATTATCCTGAGTACCGGATTTTTTGACGCGATCGACCATGCAGAGGCCATGAAATCCGGAATCTCAGGATTTCTTGCAAAACCTGTTGAGCGCAATCGCATTGCCCATGCCATAAGAAAGGCGATAAACCGTACAGCGTGAGATCTTTCTAATCTTGTGAAGCGTTCATGGCAACATATCTAGGCAGGTGAACGGCAAATTTCGACCCTTCGCCTACACGGCTTTCGACCGTAATGAAGCCGTTGTTCTGTTTCACTGAGCCATATACAGCGGAAAGCCCCAGGCCCGTTCCAGCCCTGAAACCCTTGGATGAATAAAACGGTTCGAAAATCAAGGCCAGGGTTTCCTCGTCTATGCCCCTGCCCGTGTCACCCACGGTGATGCGCACATAGTCACCCGGTTCGGAGTCCGGATAATCCAGGCAAAAGCGGTCGTCTGCCGTTAGATTATCCGTGTGGATCGAAATGGTCCCCTTGTCATCGATGGCATCCTTCGCGTTGACAAACAGTTGGGTCAGAATCTGGTCGAGCTGGTATGGATCGATTTTCACCGGCCACACATCGAACCTGGGCGACCATTCAACGGCAACATGCTCACCGGTCAGTCCCATCAGGATTTTAACCATGTCCGACACCCTTTCGTTGATGTTCAGGACAATCGGACAGACCGTCTGCTGGCGTGCAAATGCCAGCAGTTTTCGTGTGAGATCCGCCAGACGCTCCGCGGCCTTGTATATCTCGTCAAGATCCTCAAGG
Source organism: uncultured Desulforapulum sp. (assembly GCA_964637565.1). Classification (GTDB taxonomy): domain Bacteria; phylum Desulfobacterota; class Desulfobacteria; order Desulfobacterales; family Desulfolunaceae; genus DYJE01. Next base: position 23,812 of record CAZWTY010000018.1, on the reverse strand, counting down.
ATCGAATGAAATGGAGGCACCTTATCTTTGGCCATTTCAGTATTCCCGATGATAACACCAAGCATGTTATTGAAATCGTGGGCAATCCCACCGGCGAGACGCCCAACGGATTCCATGTTCCTGGACTGGACAAGTTTCGATTCAAGCTCCGCTTTTTGCTCCTGGGCCATTTTCAGCTCGGTGATATCCACATGTGTGCCCATAAGCCTCACAGGTTCTGTCCCCTCGGCAAACGTCAGATCACCGGTGGCCAGAATCCACCTGTAAGACCCGTCTTTGTGCCTCAACCGATATTCCTGGTGATACGGAGGCCAGGGTGGATTCAACGACGTGTTCAAAACAGCGAGGGCTTTTTCCCTGTCGTCAGGATGAAGCCTTTGTTCCCAAGCCTCATACCGCCCCTCGATTTCGTCGTCATTATAGCCCAGCTGCTGCTTCCATTCAGGAGAGAAATAGACGGTCCCGGTCTTCAACTCCCAGACCCATAACCCGACGCGCCCCGCCTTCACGGCTCTCATAAGGGACTCCTCACTTTTCCGGAGGGATTCCGTTTTGCTGATCAGTGCCGTGGTCCGGACAGAAACCTGTTTCCGAAGGATGAGGTTCCAGACAAAAAAACAGGCGATCAGAAAGAATATCGAAGCCAGGACGCCGGTGGTAAGCGCCCAGAACCGCCAGTCTGTGAAGATGATCCCATTCGAGGGGTTGACCCAGCGCCCGACAATCTCGTTTCTTTCGTCTTCACTGATGGACGCGATTCCTTTTTTCAGGATACCGTGAAGAATCTTCTGATTTTTAGGTGTGCCGATGGCAAGAACGATGTCTTGATCCGACTGTCCGGCCACACGGAGATTGGTGATGTTTTTCTGGGATATCAGGAAAGACGCCGAGGCGAGATCGATGATGGCCACATCGGAACGTCCAAAAGAAACGTTCAGCAAAGCCATGAGGTCATCCGTCACAAGATCCGCCGCAAAACCCAGGTTTTTCTTCATGACATGTTCGGTCACCGCGTAGTTTTTCACCAGGGAAACCTTCAACCCCTTCAGGTCATGTTCATCAATCTTTCCGGTACGTTCCTTGCGCACAACCATGACGTTGGGAACCCTGATGTAGGGTTTCGTGAAATCCAGGAAAGTGGAACGCCACGGGGTTTCAGTCACCGCGTTGACGATTTGGACTTCGTGGTTCATGGCTTTGTTGAAAATATCGTCAAGGGAAGAAAAACGCCTCTCCCGGAAATGCACGCCAAGTTTTTTTTCAATCAAAAGCATGTATTCATGGGCAATCCCGGACAGTTCTCCGTCATCATCCAGAAAAACATAAGGCTGGTAATTGGTTTCAACCGCGAGAACGACCCTGGAGGCGTTTTCGTCAAGCCACGTTCTCTCTTCCGGGGAAAGAATATCCTTTTCCGCAAAAACATCATGCACAGAAGGATAGATGACCAGGCTGAACAAAATGACAATCCCATAAAAAACGATTCGATAGCTGGTCCGCATAGTCTGTCCTGGCATGTAAGGGTCTCGGGTAAACTGTTTTATCCCAAAATGCATCCCGGCTTCACATCATCTTTGAACGATCTTCATTTAAAAAGTTCGGCCTATCTCTGCCGTGCCTGAGGATTATTGCTCTCAGATCGTCCAAACCCGACGAAAATCAGGGTGCCTTTCCGGGATCCTAAGTTTCAAACAACGTTGAGAAAAAACGGAATAACGCTGACACATTCTACTATTGAAATACTGGCTTTTCCAAGGACGGATTAAAATTCCCGATAGTTTTTCAGAAACCTCTGTTCAATAAAATCACAGAGCCCCTGGGCGTCGTCAATGTGAAACACCGGCACATCCAGGGCAAGGGATTCGTCGGAGGCCACAGCCAGGAGGGTTTTGTCGTGGACATCACCACGGCAGAGCAGTTTTTCGTTTTTCTCTTTCCGGTGGACCTCGATCTTGGGGAAGGTGTTGCCCTTGAACCCCTCGGTGAGCACCAGATCCACATCGGCGAAATAGCGGTCCACCATCTCGTCGACAGACGGTTCTTCGACGGCCTGGTTGATCTTCACCATGGCCAGTTTTTCCCTGGAGGTGATCACCATGGTGTCGGCCCCAGCCTGGGTCATGCGCCAGGAATCCTTGTTTTTGTGGTCGATGTCGAAACGGTGGGCGTCATGTTTCAGAGCCCCCACCCGGTAGCCCTTTTGCTTGAATCCGGCGATGAGTTTTTCAAGAAGGGTGGTTTTGCCCGTGCCGCTCAGGGCGACCACGGACACGATGGGAGTTTTTTTCATTGAGAGGTCTCCAAGAGTGATCCGAACTCCTCCGGTGTATTCACGTTGATCAGGGATCTTTCCCAGCCCTCGGGTAAATCCGGGACCGAAACATACCTTACACAAACCTTAGGGTAGAACCTGTCGATTTTGAACCGGTTGTTCGTGAGCTGTTCTTTCATGAAAGGCAGGCAGGTTTTTCTGTAAACGGCGAAAAGGGGTTCGAAGCCGCCGTGGGTTTTCGGAACCACCACATCGGCGTCTTTACGAAGGGCCAGAAGACGGCGGACAATTTTTTCATCGGGAAAGGGCATGTCACAGGCTGAAACAAAAATCCACTCGGTTTTCGCCTCCGCAAGGCCTGTGTAAAGACCTCCAAGGGCGCTGCCCGGATACTGGTCAGGGAAGCAGGGAATGTCGGGTTGGCTGAGATCCGGCCTGTCACCGGCGATGATCACGTGGTTGAAAAGGGATCTCATGATCCTGAGGATGATGTGGAACATGGGAATGCCCCCCACTTCCAGCGTTGCCTTGTCACACCCCATGCGGGAGCTTTGCCCTCCGGCCAGAATCACGCCGCACACATCGTTCAGTCTGTCATCGTTCTGTTTCATCGTCCAGGCCGTTTCCGTATCTCGAGTGTATTTCCCAGGAGCCGAAAAAAAACATACCTTGTCAGGCGATGAAGGTCAACGGCCATTCAGGGAATAAAAAGGCCGGGGCTGTCACTTGATTTTTTTAGAAAGGTCTCTGTAAAGCGCATCGCCAATCCCAATGGGCTTTCTCGACCGGCTGATTTCCGTCGAAAGGGTCTGGTCGAACATGGAATTGAAAATATCCCGCTGGTTGCCGAATGCCCCGCTGTTGTCCTGGGGTATGGTGCTTCGCATGGTTTTCAACATGTACGAGGTAAAAACCGCCTCGAAATCCTGACAGGCTTTCTTGAGCTTTGCGTCTTCGCTGTTCTCGGCTTTCAGCCGGTTCAAACGCATGGGGGCTGTGTCGATTTTGACGGGACTCATAATCAGATGACCTCCAGTTCGGCCTGAAGAGCTCCGGCGGCCCGGATGCTCTGGAAAATGCTGATCAGGTCCCGGGGTGTCACGCCGATGGCGTTCAGGGCCTTGACCAGATCCTTGATGGTGGTCCCTTTGGGCAGAACCATCACATGAGCTTTTTCTTCCGTGATCTCCACGTTCTTGTCCGCCGTCACCGTGGTCTGGCCTGGAGACAGTGGCGGCGGCTGGGACACTTCCTTTTTGTTCCGGATGGTGATGGTCAGGTTCCCGTGGGACACGGCCACTGTCGAAATACTGACGTTTTCGCCGATGATGACCGTCCCGGTTTTTTCATTCACCACCACCTTGGCCGGGTTGTCCGGAACGATGGGAAGACCTTCGATGCCCGCGATAAACTCCGTGACCCGGCCTTTCATTCTATCGGGAACCGTGATGCGCAGGGCTCCGGAATCCACGGCCTTGGCCACTTTCTGTTTCGATTTTTTATTGATGGTGCTGACGATCCGGCTCACGGTGGTGAAATCCGGGTTGTACAGGGTCATCAGCAACTCTTCCTTGTCGTTGAAATTGTTGGTCAGTTCTTTTTCGACCGTGGCCCCGCCGGAAATCCGGCCCACCAGCAGATGGTTCTTGGTCGTTCCGTTTCCACCGGCGCCGCCGATGGACAGGGCTCCCTGGGCCAGGGCGTAGACATTGCCGTCAACCCCTCGTAGCGGCGTCATCAGCAGGGTTCCTCCCGCCAGACTCTTGGCGTCTCCCATGGACGAAACCACCACATCCATCCGGCTGCCGATGCGAGAAAACGCGGGCATCTCCGATGTGATCATCACGGCGGCCACGTTTTTCGGCTTGAGGCTTGTGGGGTTCACATGAACGCCCATGCGCTCGATCATGTTCCCCAAGGACTGGGTGGTGAACGCCGTGCCCGATTTGTCGCCTGTTCCGTTGAGACCCACCACCAGGCCGTAGCCCAGAAGCTGGTTGGACCGGACACCCTTGATGGCCGCGATGTCCTTGATGCGTGCGGACCAGGCCGGCGCCGCCAGGAATGAAAGAACGGCCGCGGCAAGAAGAGCTTTGGCCATCGTATGTTTGAAGTCGTCACATCTCATGGCGATCGATCCTTTCATCATCAGAACGGCCAGATATGGTCGAAAATCCGGGTCAGCCATCCCACCCTCTGTTTGTCCGCGATCACCCCATTTCCCGAATACTCGATGCGGGCGTCGGCCAGATAGGTGGATGCCACATGGTTCTTGGCGTCGATATCCGCCGGCCGGATGATCCCCGACACGGTGATATACTGGGTTTCGTTGTTCACCTTCATCTCCCGTCTCCCCCAGACCACGATGTTCTGGTTCGGCAGGACCTCCACCACACGGGCCGCGATGGTGGCCGTCACCCGGCCTTTTCTGTCGCTTTTTCCTTCACCCTTGAAACTGTTGGCCACCGAGGCCCCGATCAGTTTGCCGTTGGGGTCCAGATCCGGATGGTTCCGGATGAGTTTGGTCATCACGCCGAACAGGTCGGACACCCCGGCACTGACACTGCTGTCCCTGCCTGTCTCGGTGTTGGCGTCAAGACTGGACGAGGTGTTTTCCACGATGTCCACGATCACCGTATCCCCCGTCTGACGGGCCTTGATGTCTGAAAAAAGGGCGGAGGAGGATTCGGTCCACAAAGAGCCTTCGGCTGGCAAAGGCGGTTTGACGAAAGGCGCCACACCCGGTTCTGTCTGGAATGAAGGGGCGAAAGACGGGGCCGGCTGGATCGGGGACAGGGTCGCGCAGGCGCAAAGCCCCATGGTTAACGACAGGACGCATGCCTGAATCCATGATTTATTCATAACCCACCTCGTTTGACCCAATAAAAAAGGATCTTCCTTAAAATACAACCTCAACGGAGCCTGGCCCCACAACCCGGGCCGGCACGTTCTTGTTTGAACGGACGTTTTCCACCATGACCTGCTCGCCCATGCGTCCGTCTTCACGGGCCACCCCCTGGGCCACCACGGTAAGACCGCCTGAACTGGCCACGATTTTCACCACATCCCCTTTCCGGACAACGGGAGCTTCGGCGACCATGGTGTCCCTAATGTACGACCCCTTTTCGATCCGGGATCTGGCCACGGTCCCTTCGACCTTTTCAGGAACCGTCAACAGTCCCGGAGGAGATTTGGACAGGTTCTGCTTTGACAGGCCGATGTCTTCTTTTTTGATGGTCCCTCCCCTGGGAATGTCCCGCTGGGCCGTGACCACCTGATCGAACAGGTCCACCCAGCCGGACAGGTAGATGGGGGACGCTTTTTCACCGTCAACTTCAGGACGGACCGTCACCGTGACCCGGCCCTTGATGTTCCTGTTCTGCCGTTCATCCACCTTCAGGGTTCTGGAGCCCAGGGGAACGACGCGGTTTCCCCGGATTTTCACATCTTTCAGCCGGAAAGGACGACCTTCCACTTTTTCACTGATATGGGTGTAAAACAATGCCTGGAGCTCGGGCTCGGTGATTTCCTGCCCTTTTCTTTCCACGACGATGATACCAGGAACCACAATGGACATCCCTTGGCCCTTGTTGGGAAACCGGGAACGGATTTTGTTTTCGATCATGGAACCGGGAATCCGTTTCTGCTTTCCGGGCATGGGTGATGAGCCCAGATGGATATCGTTGATTCTCTTGCGGACAGATTCCGGCCCCTCAATATCCACCAGATCCCCTGCCGTCATGTTTTTCCCAACGACCTGTGAAAAGGGGCGGACCTGGACGGACACGGCCTTTTCAGCCCGGACTAGGGCGGGGAGAACCAGGCAGAGGATTGTCAGGATCACGAACATCAGGGCCGAAACCAGGCGGATTCTGAACGCCCCGGCCCATAAATCCAGGGCGGCCACCCTTTCATGGATCTTCGAATCGTATGTCCTGAATTCAGTTCCCATCATGAGAGTCCATCCTTTTCTACCGTTTGAGACCTGTCGCTGTTTCCAGCATCCTGTCTCCGGTGGTAAGGGCTTTGGAGTTGGCTTCATAGGCCCTCTGACCCACGATCATGGCCACCATTTCCTCCACGATGTCCACATTGGACATTTCCAGGGTCTGGTTGGTCAGGGATCCCACGCCGTCTGTCCCGGGAACACCCTCGATGGGTTCTCCCGAACCTTCGGTGGGTCTCAGGAGGTTCTGCCCTGCGGCGAAAAGGCCCGAGGAGTTGATAAAGGTGTAAATGGGAATGTCGGCTTCGAGGAGAACGGCATCGTTCTGGCCGTGGGCTGTGAGCCGTCCGTTGGCCTGGACTGTCACAAGAATAGTCCCTTCGGGAATGGCGATTTCAGGTTGCAACCGGTCTCCCTGGGAATTGGTGATGTACCCTTCGCTGTCCAGGGTGAAGTTTCCCGCCCTAGTGTAAAGTTCCTCGTCCCCGTGAAGAACCCTGAAAAAACCGTCTCCCTGGATGGCCATGTCCAGGTCGTTTCCGGTCTGGACGTAATCACCCTGGGTAAAGATCTTCTGGACACTGGTGGGCCGAACACCCATACCGACCTGGATGCTGGACGGGATCTGCCCGCCTGCCGGTGTGATGGCCCCGGCGATCAGATGGGTCTGGTACATGAGGTCTTCGAAGTTCGACCGGCTTTTCTTGAAACCCGTGGTGCTGGAGTTGGCGAGGTTGTTCGCCACCGTGTCGATGGTGAGCTGTTGTGCCGACATGCCGGTTGCCGCTGTCCAAATTCCTCTGATCATAACGTCCCTCCTGTGGTTTATCGTGATACGGAAGCCCTCATGGCGCCGGGATTCCGTTCAGTGTCATTCATCAGTCGGCCGTGGCCATGGTGTTGGCCTCGCCGTCCAGTTCGTCGATGGTTCTCATCATCTTGTTGATGCTCTCGTACATTCTGTGGCTTTCGATCATCTTGGTCATCTCGTAAATTACGTTCATGTTGGACGATTCCAGTGCGCCGTGAATGATCCGGAGGCCTTGGGGCGCCGTTTCATCCCCCGCATTTCCTTCGTAACGGAAGTTGTTGTCCCCTTCCTTGACCAGCTGGTTGTAGGCGGGAAAATCCACCACCGAAAGGCGGTCCGCCAGGGCCCCGTCTGAAAAGACCTGGCCGATTTCATTGATGAAAACATCCTTGCCCTCGAGGGTGATGGGGCCGTTTTCTCCCAGCACCGGATACCCTTTCGCGTTCACGATCTGGCGGTCGGTGTTCAGGAAGAAATTGCCGTTCCGGGTGTAGCGGACACCCTGGGGCGTCTCCACCTTGAAAAAGCCCTTGGAGCCCAAGGCCACGTCCAGTTTTCCTCCAGTGATCTGGGGGTCGCCGATGGAAAAATCCGTGGTCAGGGTGGCTTTCATCACCTGATCGAACGACAACACGTCTTTTTTGAATCCGGTCGTGGACGCGTTGGCGAGGTGGTTCGAGATCACCTCGTACTGTTTTTCCTGTCTCAGTCCCGCCTGGGTGGCCCGTGTCATTTCAAGAAGCATGTGGAACCCTTTTTCTATGGTTACTAATTCAGCCTTTTCACACCTGATTTGCAACATGAATGCCAAGGCACCCAAACAGCTCCGGATGAATCAGGAAGTGGTTTATCATCCATTATTTCAGTTTATTACAACATCACTTCCCATACATGTCGCTCTGAAACGCGGACCAGGGTTTGAAAGAGCGTCAATACCTTGACAGCTCGAGTCCGACGCCACGGCAAAATTTTCCGGGGGGCCTTCGGTTGCTGGCGGCCTTATAAAATACGAACGTTCGTTCTTTTTTTATTGACAAAAACAGGTTGAAACCCTAAGATCACCGACAAACAGAAAGGATATGGACGTGCTGGCTGATCCCCTTAAACCTGGACGGCCTGACATGTTTCAGAGGTTCAATAATTGACACATCAAACGGGAGAAGAAGGATGAATATCGAAGATATCCGCAGGGTACTGATTCTGGGTTCAGGAACCATGGGACAGCAGATCGGGCTGCTCTGTGCCCTCAAAGGTTTTGACGTGGTTCTCTATGACCTGAACCAGGAAATCCTGGACAAGGCCATGGAGCGTATCGGACGCAAGGCGAAAAAAATGGTGAAGATGAACCAGTACACCGAAATTCAGGCTGACCAGGCCGTCGCCCGGATCGTCACCACCACCGATCCTGAAACAGCCGCCAAAGACGTGGACATCATCAACGAGTCCGTTCCCGAAGATCCCGTTCTCAAAGGAAAGATCTTTGCCCAGTTCGACAAACTGTGCCGTGAGGACACGATTTTCACCACCAACACGTCGTCCCTTCTCCCTTCCCAGTTCGCCGAAGCCAGCGGCAGGCCTGACAGGCTCTGCGCCCTTCACTTCCACGACACCAGCATGACCAACGTGGTGGACGTGATGCCCCATCCCGGAACTTCCGCCGAGACCATGGCCCTGGTCAAGGCATTCGCGGAAAAGCTCGATCAGGTGGCCATCGTCCTGACCAAAGAGCACAACGGCTACGTGTTCAACAACATGTTCATGGCCCTGCTGGACTCGGCCCTGGGCCTTGCCTCGAAAGACGTGACCTCCGTCAAGGAAATCGACCGGGCCTGGATGGGCGTGATGCACACCTTTATCGGACCATTCGGACTGATGGACAGCGTGGGACTCGACACGGTCTACAAAATCACCGACTACTGGGCCCAGAAACTGAACAACCCCAAAGCCAAGGCCAACGCCGCCTTCCTCAAGAAATTCGTGGAACAGGGCAAACTCGGACTGAAAACAGGGGCTGGCTTCTACACCTACCCCAACCCTGAATACATCCAGCCCAATTTCGTGTCCGGTAAATAAGAACGACACCTCCATGGGCGGGTTTTTCGACCCGCCCTTTTTTCCCCGGTTTATCATTTTAAAATATTCCCGTCCTCCATGAATCTTCGTGACATCCCTCTGTCATCTGTGGAATAAGATGTGTCATCTTAGACTAAAAACCATCCACGGACATGATGATAAGGAGCCACCATGCTTGTCACGGGTTTCATGGGAAGTCCCAGAAAAAAAGGCAACACCTCGTTTTTATTACAACGTTTCCTGTCAGAACTGGAAAACCTCGGAGCTGAAACCCGATCTGTCCATGTCCCGGACCTCACGATACGGCCCTGCATCGGCTGCGGACTCTGCGAGAGAAAAGGTTTCTGCCACTTTGACGACGATATGCGCAGCACCGTGCTACCCCTGATCCGGAATTCCCAGGTGCTGGTCATGGCTTCCCCCATCTACTTCTACACCGTGCCCGCCGAAATGAAGGCCCTGATCGACCGGACCCAGACCCTGTGGTCGCGAAAATTCAAACTGGGACTAGTTGACCCGGACGAGCAGTCGCGAAAAGGGTTTCTTCTTTCCGTAGGCGCCACCCGGGGCAACGACCTTTTCGACAGCATCCACCTCACCATGAAATACTTCTTCAGGGGGATTTCCACGGATTATGCCGGAAGCCTGACCTACTGGCAAATCGAGGAACCGGGAGACATGAAAAAACATCCCACGGTGGAAGAGGACATCCGGAGCGCGGCCGAGGATCTGATGGCCGGTTTTTTGGAGAAACCCTCGTGGCTGTTTCTTTCACACTCTGACGACCTGGCCGGCCCCATGGCCCGGGCTCTTTGCCAGACCCTTGGCCTAGGCCGGGTTCAGGCTCATTCCGCAGGATTCCAGCCGGCACGGGAAACCCATCCCCTGCTTGTGCCATTCATGGCTGAACAGGGCCTGGATCTTGATTACAGAAAACCGGGCTCCATCGACTCGGCCGTCCGGACGATCCGGCCGGAAAAAGTCATCGTGATCGGTGATCTGGCCTGCCCCGCTGCTTTTCCGGAGTCGGACATCCTTCACTGGGACATCCCCTGCCCGGACGATCCGTCGATCCAGGACATGAAAGCCATGGAAACCCTGATCCGAAACAAACTCAATACCCTGTTTTTACAAACCTAATCAATCGTCGAACCCCCTGAAGAAATCTTGGGTTCAAGGGACTTTTTCCTTTACTTGAGGGGTGGTCCTTGTTAAACAGATGAGAATAAAAAAATCTGTTTTTATGATGTTGATTCCAATCGTGATGACCGACCAACGACCTGATGAGGAGGAAAGCGACACCATGGACATGACACAGAAACTCGGCATTCTGATTTTCACCGGCGTTCCGGCCATCATGGGTGGAGGCATCGTCTACGGCCTGACCCACGGTTTCACTCCCGTGATCGTTTACGAAGTCCTGCTTTACCTTGCGGTCATCGCGTTCTGTCTTAAAAAATAACCATCCGTTTTGAAGATTCCCCATGGACTGTCCGACCACCCAGTGGGGAATCTTTTTTTTCAAAGCCGGCGTCTTTCGGAAGTTTCCCTGGAGCGATCATCATGGCAAGAACATCCCGTGACCTGATACTGTGGTTTTTTCTTGCACTTTTCATCTTGTCCCTTCTTCTCATCGGCAGGCTGTTCTGGCCGTTTGTGTCGGTCATCGTTCTGGGGTCCGTGATCTCCAGCATGTTCTACCCCGTCTACTTGAAAATCAGTTCGAAATTCAGACCGTCCATCGCGTCCTTTTTCACCTGCATCCTGATTTTCTTCGTGTTGTTCATTCCCCTGGTGATCGTCATCGGGGTTCTGACCAGCGAGGCCCAGGCACTCGTCGGCTATCTGAAAAACGCCGATCTCCACATCCAGATCATCGACTTTCTTGAAAAAAACAGGATTCTCGAGCGTCTCAACGTGTTCTCCGAACGTTTCGACCTCCGTCTGAACTACGGAGATCTGGTCCAGCCCCTGAGCGATATCGGGAAATTCGTGGGCGTGAACCTTCTCAACCAGGCTAACGCCATCGCCGGGCATCTGCTCAATTTCATCGTCGGGTTCTGCCTGATCCTTCTCGTGATCTTCTATCTGCTCCTCGACGGAACACGTCTGGTCCGTTACATCATGGCCCTTTCCCCCCTGCCGGACTCCGAGGACAAGACCCTGCTCCGGAAATTCCGGGAAATGAGCGGCGCGGTGCTGATCGGAAACGGGATCAGCGGCATCATCCAGGGCACCATCGGCGGACTGGTATTCTCGTTCTACGGGCTCCACTCCCCCATTCTCTGGGGCCTGCTCATGGGGTTTCTGGCTTTTCTGCCCATTGTGGGTATCGGGGTTATTTTTTTCCCCACCATGCTTCTCATGCTGATCAAAGGCCGATTCATGGCCTGCCTCGGCCTGATCGTAATCTATATTGTTGTAACCGCCGGAATCGAGTACCTTTTCAAACCCTTTATCGTGGGCAAACGGGTGAGTGTCCATCCCCTGCTGGTGTTCTTCTCGATTATCGGGGGAATTTACATGGCCGGTCTTCTCGGGGTGATCTACGGTCCCCTGATCCTGACGTTTTTTCTGACCCTGGCCGACATCTATCATTATAACTACAGAAAACATGTTGATCCAGACAACGATCCGGCTTATGAAGATACAAACCAAACTGAACCGACCATGTTAGGAGAATTATGACAGACCAGGATAACCAATCGAAAATCAGCCTCGAAAACGAGATGAAAAAATCCTATCTCGAGTACGCCATGAGCGTCATCATCGGCCGCGCCCTGCCCGATGTACGCGACGGTCTGAAGCCTGTACACCGCCGGTCGCTGTACGCCATGCGAGAGTTGAAAAACGACTGGAACAAACCTTACAAAAAGTCGGCCCGTATCGTGGGTGACGTCATCGGTAAATACCATCCCCACGGTGACAAGGCCGTTTACGACACCATCGTCCGCATGGCCCAGGACTTTTCCCTGCGCTACCCCCTGGTGGACGGCCAGGGCAACTTCGGCAGCATCGACGGGGATTCCCCGGCGGCCATGCGTTACACCGAAGTGCGCATGAAGCGCATCACCCATGAGCTTCTCGAAGACCTGGACAAGGAAACCGTGGACTGGGCCCCCAACTACGACGACTCCCTCACCGAGCCGTCCGTCCTTCCGGCCAAGATCCCCAACCTTCTGATCAACGGGTCTTCAGGCATCGCCGTGGGCATGACCACCAACATCCCTCCCCACAACCTTTCCGAAGTCATCGGGGCCATCTGCGCTCTGGTGGACAGGCCGGACATCAATTGTGAGGAACTGATGGAGTATATCCCCGGCCCTGATTTTCCCACATCCGGTGTGATCTACGGAACTCAGGGCATCCGGGAGGCCTACAGCACAGGCCGCGGCATCATCCGGGTCAGGGCCAAAACGGAAATCGAACGTGACGAAAAGACCGAATCGGAAACCATCGTGGTCACCGAGCTTCCCTACCAGGTGAACAAGGCCAGGCTGGTTGAAAAAATTCACGAGCTGATCAAGGACAAGACCATCGAAGGCCTTCGCTACGTCCGTGACGAATCCGACAGGACCGGCATGCGCATCGCCATGCCGGTGAAAAAGGAATTCATGGCCGAAGTGGTGCTGAACCAGCTTTTCAAGCACACCCAGATGCAGAACAGCTTCGGCATCATCTTCCTGGCCGTGGTGAACAACCGGCCCGAACTCCTGACCCTGAAGGAGATGCTCGAGCATTTTATCCTCCACCGCAAGGAGATCATCGTCCGGCGGACGATCTACGACCTCCGCAAAGCCGAGGAACTGGCCCATATCCTGGAAGGCTACAAGATCGCCCTGGACAACCTGGACGAGGTGGTCAGCCTGATCCGGAGCTCCAAGACACCGGCCGAAGCCAAGGAAGGGTTGATGAACCGTTTCGCCCTGTCCCCGATCCAGGCCCAGGAAATCCTGAACCTGAGACTCCAGAGACTCACCGGGCTCGAGCGTGAAAAAATCATCGAAGAGTACGAACAGGTCATGAAAAACATCGCCTGGTACAAGGAAATCCTGGCCAGCGACGCCCTGGTTCTGAAGATCGTGAAAGACGAACTCACCGCGATCCGTGACGAATACGGAGACGGCCGCCGTACCCGGATCATCGAAAGCTCCGCAGACATCTCCATCGAGGACCTGATCGAGGAAGAAGACATGGTGGTGACCATTTCCCGTACCGGCTACATCAAGCGGAACCCCATCACCCTGTACAACAGCCAGAAACGGGGCGGCAAAGGTAAAATGGCCATGGGAACCAAGGAAGACGACTTCGTGGAGCACCTGTTCGTGGCGTCCACCCACCATATGTTCCTGTTCTTCACCAACATGGGCAAGGTCTACTGGAGCAAAGTTTATGAACTGCCCATGGCCAGCCGGACCAGCAAAGGCCGGGCCATCGTCAACTTCCTGAACTTCGATAAAGACGAAAAACTCACCACGGTTTTGGCGGTCCCCTCGTTCGAGGAAGGCAAGAACATCGTCATGGCCACGAAAAACGGACTGGTCAAGAAAACCGACCTCATGGCCTACAGCCGGCCCAGGCTCGGAGGCATCATCGCCATCGATCTTGTCCCCGGTGACGAACTGGTGGCGGCCCGTATCTCAGACGGCACCATGGAGGTGTTCCTGGGAACCCAGAAAGGCAAGTCCATCCGCTTCAACGAATCGGATGTCCGGACCATGGGCCGTGTTTCCCGGGGTGTCCGGGGAATCAACCTGGCCAAGGGGGACAAGATCGTCAGCATGGAGGTGATGAGTCACGGCCAGACCCTGGTCAGCGTCACCCTGAACGGGTACGGCAAACGGACCCTGATCGACGAGTACCCGGTTCGCAAACGGGGCGGCAAAGGGGTGATCTCCATCAAGACCACCGAAAGAAACGGAGAGGTGGCCGCCATTCTTCTGGCCGACGAGGCCGACGACCTGATGCTGATGACCGACGGCGGCAAACTGATCCGTATGCCTGTAAGAAGCATCAACGTGATCAGCCGGAACACCCAGGGTGTCCGCCTGATCAACCTGGAAGACAAGGAGAAAGTGGTGGGCGCGGCCCGCCTTGCCGAATCGGACGAGGACGACGAGGACAAGATCCCGGTGACCGAACCCCTCCTGGATCAGGGAGACCTGGACCCTGAAGACGAAGGCGGAGACCTTGACGAGGACGAGGATATCGAGGATGACGACGACCTGGGTGAAGACGAAGACGATTCGGACGAGTAAAGTCCAAATCTCACATGGATCTCGGGTGGGATGTTAAATCCTAAAATACAAAAAAAGAGGAATAATGATTGATAGAAGCAAATTAATGCAATGGGTAGTAGAAGCCATTAAAGACAATAATGGGTCAGCAACGATTGTTGAAATTTGTAAGCATGTTTGGTTATTCCACGAAAATGAAATTCGAAATTCTGGGGATGGATTTTACACTTGGCAATATGACATTCGCTGGGCTGGTCAAAAACTTCGAAATGAAGGCAAACTTATGCCCACCCATAAGACCCCAAAAGGCATATGGGCTATGGCTATATAAGCATTTTTTTATATCCAACCAGCTGATTTAACAAATGGTTGCACTCAGGGCACCTATGACACTGCATCTTCAAGTGTTGGTATTTTTCAGCCTTTACTTTTTTCGAAGGCTTTCGTGATACCCCGCCCGTTGAACCAGAACGTTATGGAATCCACTAAAAAATCCTGCGGAAAAACAGGGCAGATTTTCCTGTTCTCCGCTTTGATGAAAGAACGACCATGATCAAACATCCGGACAAAACCATCGACTCCCT
>CAZWTY010000018.1:0-8789 GCA_964637565.1 uncultured Desulforapulum sp. | reverse complement strand
GCTTTGATGAAAGAACGACCATGATCAAACATCCGGACAAAACCATCGACTCCCTCACCATCGGCGTGGTGGGAGCCGGAAGCTGGGGAACGGCCCTGGCCAACCATCTGGCCCTCAAAGGATACATGATCGACCTCTGGGTTTACGAAAAAGAGGTCAAGGAACAGATCGAAACCGAACGGCGGAACAGGATCTTTCTCCCCGACGCCGAGCTCTCTTCGAACATCGTCCCCACCAACGACATACGGGAGGCCGTGGAAGGCAAAGACCTGATCCTGGTAGTGGTCCCTTCCCACGTGATGCGTGAGACGGCGGAAATGATGAAACCGTTCATCACCCCCGAGGCCATCCTGATCACAGCGTCCAAGGGCATCGAGAATAAGAGTCACCTCACCATGCTGGGCGTGCTGAAAGATGTTCTCCCCGACGTGCCCGAATCCAACATGGTGGTTCTTTCCGGCCCGAGTTTCGCCAAGGAGGTGGCCCTTCAGAAACCCACGGTGGTGGCCGTGGCCTCCTCAAACGCCCACAGCGCCAAGCTGGTCCAGCATGTGTTCGCCTCCCCCGAGTTCCGGGTCTACACCAACGACGATCCAGCCGGCGTGGAAGTGGGCGGGGCCATCAAGAACATCATCGCCATTGCCGCCGGGATCTGCGACGGACTGGACCTGGGCCTCAACGCCCGGGCCGCCCTGATCACCCGGGGCCTGACCGAAATGAAGCGGCTGGGAGCCTGTTTCGGAGCCGATCCCCACACCTTTGCCGGCCTTGCCGGTGTGGGCGACCTGATGCTCACCTGCACCGGCAATCTCTCCCGAAACCACACCGTGGGCGTCCAGCTGGGCCAGGGAAAAACCCTGGACGAAATTCTCCAGGAAATGCGCATGGTGGCCGAAGGGGTGAAAACCACCCGGTCGGTGTACAACCTGTCCAGAAACCTGGGCATCGAACTTCCCATCTGCAACGAGGTCTACAAAATCCTGTTTGAGAATCAGAACCCCAGGTCATCGATCAACCGGCTGATGACCCGTTCCCTCAAGCATGAACTGGACTGAACCATGGACACCCGTGAGGCACACAAAGGCGAGGGCCATCGAAAGCGTCTGAGAGAGCGCTTCATGACCTCGGGGCTTTCCGGGTTTCAGGACTATGAAGTGATCGAGCTTCTCCTGACCCTGACCACGCCGCGCAAGGATTGCAAAGACCCGGCTAAAGAAGCGTTGAAACGGTTCAAAACCCTCCAGGGCGTTTTCGAGGCTTCACCGTCGGAGCTTTCGGAAGTGAGCGGCATCGGCCCGTCCAACCAGATGGTTTTGCGCCTTGTCCGTGAGGTGGCGGAACGCTACCTTGAAAAACGGATGGCCGACACCGACGTGATCTCAAACCCCGGAAAACTTTTGGACTACCTGAACATCGCCATCAGGGACAGCCGCAGGGAGTGTTTTCTTGCCGTGTACCTGAACGCGAAGAACAGGGTGATCACCAGTGAAGTCCTTTTCACCGGCACCCTGACCGCCAGTTCGGTCTACCCCCGGGAAGTGGTGCAAAGCGCCCTGAACCATCAGGCCGCGGCCCTGATTTTCGCCCACAACCATCCGTCGGGCGACCCGGGACCTTCCCCCGAAGACATCGCGGTCACACGGCAGCTTGTCCTGGCCTGCCGCCTCATGGGAATCACCGTTCACGAGCATCTTATCGTGGGAGCCGGGTCCCATTACAGTTTCGCCGAAAAGGGATACATCGCCCGGTTCAACCGGGAGGCGGAAACCCAAAACGCCTTGACAGAGGGAGCATGACCATGAGTGCCAACGAAAGACCCGACTGTTTCGGCAAAATCGACAGGGTGTTTCCCATGACCGATTCAGGTTTCCGGGAGACCCCCATACCGTGCATGGACACCTGCAAACACCGGGTGGACTGCCTGCGTAAAGCCCTTTCAAGCGACCCCGAAGCAGACCGGCTGAAAAACGACCAGGTGGACCGGGCCTACGACGCCGGGCTGATGGGCTTTTTCGAACGCTGGTCAAAAAAGAAATCCCTGAACCGAAAAGACAAAAAACCATCGAACAAACGAACCTAATGGAGCGACCGATGAAAACGATCAAAGACGTGGATATCGCAGGAAAAAGAGTGTTTATCCGTGTGGATTTCAACGTTCCCATGGACAAAAACCAGAACATCACGGAAGACACGAGAATCACCACCGTTCTGCCCACCCTGGAATACGCCCTTGAGAAAAAGGCGAAAGTGATCCTCGCCTCCCACCTGGGGCGTCCCAAAGGCAAGGCGGTTCCCGAAATGAGCCTGAAACCTGTGGCCGCCTATCTGTCAAAACTGCTGGGCAGGGACGTGAAAATGGCCCCGGACTGCATCGGTCCTGCGGTCGCCGCCATGGTGGAAAGCCTTTCGGAAGGCGACATCCTCCTGCTTGAAAACCTGCGCTACCATGCGGGTGAAGAGAAGAACAACACGGAGCTGGCCCGGGAGCTGGCCTCGTTCTGCGATGTTTTCGTGAACAACGCCTTTGCCGTATCCCACCGGGCCCACGCCTCGGTGGCCGCCATCACGGATTTCGTCCCGGTGTCCGTGGCAGGTCTTCTTCTCGCCACGGAAATGGATTACTTCGACAAGGCCATGAAAAACCCAAAACGCCCCCTGGTGGCCGTTCTGGGCGGAGCCAAGGTGTCCAGCAAGCTGGCGGCCATCGAAAACATGCTGAACACGGTGGACAAGGTGATCATCGGCGGAGCCATGGCCAACACGTTCCTCAAGTGCCAGGGTATCGCCGTGGGCAAATCCGTGGTGGAAGACGACCTCCTGGAAACAGCAAGACAGGTTATCCGGAAGGCCAAGGACAAGAACATCGACTTTCTTCTTCCCGTTGACGCCGTGGCCGCAGACAGATTCGATGCCGCCGCCACACCCCACACGGTGAAAGTTTCCGAAATCCCCGAAGATCTCATGGTCCTCGACATCGGTCCTGAAACCGTGGCCTCTTACTCCAGGGCCATGGAAGGTGCCGGAACCATTGTGTGGAACGGCCCCATGGGTGTTTTTGAAATGGACGCTTTCAGCAAAGGCACCATGGACCTTGCCGCGGCCATCGCCGACTCCCCTGCCCTCACCATCGTGGGTGGCGGAGATACGGACGCCGCCGTCCACAAAGCCCGGGTCCAGAACAAAATGTCCTACATCTCCACAGGCGGAGGCGCCTTCCTCGAACTCATGGAAGGCAAAACCCTGCCGGCCGTGGCCTGCCTGGAAAAACAGGGCGCGTAACGGTCGGGTTTTCATCTGGCACAAATGGCGGGCGAAAGCCCGCCTGGTGTGGATTGTTTTTTCAGAAGTCCGTCGCTCTTGAACGGATTGATAAAGGAGAAAAGCTAAGCCACCTTGATTTCGAGGGTTTTACCAAGCGCCCGGGCAAAATTTTTCAGCGTGGAAAGTTTGATATCCTCGGCATGATTTTCAATCCGGGATATGGCGGTCTTCTTGGTTTTCATCTTTTCCGCCAATTGATCCTGGGTCAAACCGGCCTCTTCTCGGGCAAGCTTGAGCATAACCCCGATTTTGAATTCCTGATAACCGCTGTCATATCCATCCTCGAATTCCTTGTCATTCTTTTTACGCCTTGAAATATAGGCTTTCAGATCGCTCATAAATGCCTCCTGCGAAGATAGTCCTTCTTTCTTTCTTCCGCTGTCTTGATTTCCGTATGAGGTGTTTTCTGTGTCTTCTTTTGAAACGCATGGTTGAGAATGATAAGATTCGGGCCATCAAAAAAACCGAGAAACCTGAAAATATCATTTGAACAGTTGACCCTAACCTCCCAGATATCATCGGTATTGACAAGTTTTTTCAGATAGTTTGACGGTACTGAATCCAATTCTTCAACGATACTTAAAACCCAAACCGCTTTCTGGGCTTGTTTGGATGACAGGGAATCCAAAAAGCCTTCGACGGGACATTTCCCCGATTCGGTTTTATAGAAGACAACCTTTCTCATACCCAAGTATGTTAACACGAATGTTAACATTGTCAAGATCAGTTTCCAGATCTATCGAAGATCCACACAGCATTCAAAACAATCATGCCCCCGGCAAAACTGCCGGAGGCATGGTCTTCGAACGATTTATGACACGGCAAGCACTTTAAAAAATAATCTTCGCGATGTCCTTGTACTTTTCGGCAAAATGAATGGTCATGCCTTCCTTGATGTAGTCAGGCAGTTCCTTCACGTCCCGCTGGTTGTCAAAGGGCAGGATCAGCTCCATGATCTTGGACCTCCGGGCGGCGATGACCTTTTCACGGATTCCGCCCACGGGCAGCACGTGGCCTGTCAAGGTCAGCTCGCCGGTCATGGCAAGGGGCCCCCGGATCTGCTTGCCCAGAGCCAGGGACAGGAGGGCTGTGGCCATGGTCACGCCGGCGCTGGGTCCGTCCTTGGGTGTGGCTCCTTCAGGCACATGGAGGTGGATGAAGGCCTTCTGGAAAAATTCGTCATTTCCCTTGAACTCCTTGATATGGCTCGAAATGAAGCTGTAGGCGATTTCAGCCGATTCCTTCATCACGTCGCCCAGCTTTCCGGTGAGCTTGAAGCCCTTGCCCTTGTCATGGACCATGGTGGCCTCCACCGGAAGGGTGGCCCCGCCCAGGGAGGTCCAGGCAAGACCGGTCACCACACCCACGCCGGTGATGGACTTGTCTTTCCTGAAATACGGTGCGCCTAAAAACTCTTCCAGGTTCTTGGTCCCCACGTTCACCGTGACATCCTTGTTTTCAAGGATTTTCACCACGGCCTTCCGGAGGATCTTGTTAAGCATCTTCTCCAGGTTACGGACCCCGGCTTCCCGGGCGTAGCCCTCGATAATCTGGCGGATAACCGAATCGCTGATTTTGATCTGCTTCGATGTCAGGCCGTTTTTTTCGAGTTGCCTGGGCCACAGATGCCGTTTGGCGATGTCGATCTTTTCCTTGGTGATGTACCCTGAAAGGTTGGTCACATCCATGCGGTCCAGCAGCGGCCGGGGAATGGTGTCCAGCTGGTTGGCCGTGCAGATGAACAGCACCTTGGACAGGTCGGCCCTGAGGTCGAAATAATGGTCCAGGAAATCCTTGTTCTGCTCCGGGTCCAGGGCCTCCAGCAGGGCCGAGGCCGGGTCGCCCTGGTAGGACGCGCCGATCTTGTCCACCTCGTCCAGCATAATCACCGGGTTCGACACCCCGGTTTCCCGGAGGGCCTGCATGAACTTGCCGGGCATGGCCCCCACGTAAGTCCTGCGGTGGCCCTTGATCTCCGCCTCATCCCGCATGCCTCCCAGGCTGAAGCGGTAAAACTTCCGGCCCAGGGCGTCGGCGATGGATTTACCGATGGAGGTTTTTCCCACGCCCGGAGGTCCCACGAGCAGCATGATGGACCCCGAGACTTCCCCTTTGTAAACGCCTACAGCCAGGAACTCGATGATCCGTTCTTTCACGTCGTCAAGACCGGCGTGGTGTTTTTCAAGGGTTTTTCTCGCCTCCTTGATGTCCAGCCTGTCTTCGGAATAGACACCCCATGGAATGCTGGTGATCCAGTCCAGGTAGTTTCGTGACACCCCGTATTCGGACGAGCCTTTTTCAAGCACGGACAGCTTCTGGATTTCGCTGTCGAACCGTTCTTTCACATGGTCGGGCACGTTGAGTTTGGACAGCCGTTCTTCGAACTGCTCCACGTCCGCCGTGCGATCGTCCTTGGAGATCCCCAGTTCTTTCTGGATGATCTTCATCTGCTCTTTCAGGAAAAACTTCCGCTGATTCTCGTTGACGTTCCGGTTCATCTCCTGGGTGATCTCACTCTGGAGCCGCACCACATCCAGCTCTTTCTTGAGGATCAGCATCACCTTCTCCATGCGGGCGATCACCGGCACGGTGTCCAGGATCACCTGGAGCTCCTCTCCGGTGGCGGTGGTCAAGGTCGCCGCAAAATCGGACAAAGGCGAGGGGTCGTTGGGATTGAACCTCATCAAATAGTCTTTCAGCCCTTCCCCGTACAGGGGGTTCAGGGGCAGGAGCTCCTTGATGGTGTTGATGATGGCCATGGCGTAGGCCCTGATCTTGTCCCGGTCCGTGTCCTCGCTTTCAGGATAGCTTACGCGGGTTAAAAACGGGATTTCCGAGGACAGGAACTCCTCGATGGCGAAACGCCGGAGGCCCTGGGCCACGAACTGGATCTGGCCTCCGTCACGTTTGATATCGTGGATACGGACCACGCAGCCGACCTTTGAAAAATGGCCGGTGGTCAGTTCGTTGTTCTGCTGGTTCCTGGGCACGTAGGACAGGCCGATCAGACGGTGGTCGGTGTTTTCCACCCGGGCGATGGTGCTTTCCCACAATTCCCCGTTCACCACCAGGGGCTGGATCTGGGCCGGAAAAAACGGCCGGCCGGACATGGGCAGAAGATAGATTCTGTCCGGGGCGAAACTCTGGGCGGCTATAAGGCCGGATTCGTTTCCGGCTTCATCTTCGACAATTTCAGGTGTGATCGCTTCATTCTCGCTGTTTTCGCTCATGTTTCCTCCTCCAAAAATAATATGTGCAGGCCGTATCCAGGCACTTTTTTCACAGAAAGTTCCCAATAATATTATATCGAAGTCGATGATTTCAACCTTGATCGCGTTTTTTCCTGAATCAATAAGCAAAAACTGAATCTTGAACTTTCAATCCGTGCATGTATAATCAGAAAAATTTTCCGGTTGAGGCTGTTCGAGTCCACAACGTTTAACAGGCGGCACGATCTGACGATGAACCTTTTCAGAACCCTTATCTTTCCCTATCTCCGTGTTCGTTACACATTCGACAGGCTCACCTTAAACGGCGCCTTCGGAAAAGACCAGGCCGTTTATGTCGACCCGGCTGAACACGAGAAAAGCGCCAATCCCCTGAAGCAGGCCCTGTTCCGGCATCACCTGAAACAGTACCACGAATCGTCCTGCTCGGTGGCGTCTGTGGTCAACGCGGTAAACGCCCTTCTGGAAACCAGCGGGTTGCTTGAGGGGACCAAGCCCATCACCCAGATGGATATCCTGGACAAAGTCCGGGCCGCCAACTGGAAAAAACGCATGAGTCCCGGCGGGGACAACGGGCGCAGGGGGCTCCCCCTTAGCATGCTGGGCGAGGTGGTCAAAGAAAGCCTTACGGTCTATGGTATCCCCCACCGCTGCGTGAAAACAGTCCAGACCGTGAAAGAGCCGGACAAAGCGAAAATCCTGAAACGTGAACTCCTGGACCACCTGATGGATTACGACCCCAAGGGCCGGGCTCTGCTCATCGCCCATTTCAACCAGGGACTTTTCGTGAAGGCCCTTCAGATTCCCCACATCTCTCCCGTGGGAGCCTTCGACCCGGGTACCCGGACCGTCACCATGCTGGATGTGGATTTTCTCCAGATCAAACCTTACCGGATTTCCTTCGACCGATTCTATGAAGGTCTTTCCGACGACTACAACGTCCTGTTCCGGAGACACGGATACGGAAGCGGCGGCTATGTGTACATCGGGCTGTGATGACCATTGAACGCCCTGAACGCCAAAACTGTTGAAAAACCCGATGCCTTGGAAGGAAACGGAACCGCATCCCCCGAACGAACGATCCAAAAGCCTTGACTAATCCACGAATCGTATTATTGTAATTCAATCACATCGTGATAAGAACCATGCAAGGAAAAGGAACTATGGACTCCGACGACGACGAAGAATCACAGAGTAACAAACGAAACCAGGAAAAACTCAAAGAAACATCTCCCGAAACCACCCGAAAAACGGCCTTCAAAATCCGACAGATGGAAATCGACGATCTGGCCCAGGTCTACCACCTGGGTGAAAGTCTGTTCGAGGCCGGTGAACTGCCCACCATGTACCGCACCTGGGACCCTTTCGAGGTCACCACACTCTACAACAGCGACACGGAATTCTGCCTGGTGGCCGAAGACGAGGAAGACGCCATCGTGGGTTTCGCCCTGGGCACCACCATCACCAAGGAGCATTCAGCCTGGAAATACGGGTATCTGATCTGGCTGGGCGTGGAAGCGTCTTACCAGAGCCAGGGCGTGGCGGACAAGCTGTTCAACCGCTTCAAGGACCTGATGCTCAAGGAAGGGGTGAGGATGCTTATCGTGGATACCCCGGCTGAAAACAAACGGGGCCTGCGCTTTTTTGAAAAAATGGGTTTCGGCCCGCCCAAACCCCATGTTTACCTGACCCTCAACCTGGCCGCCGATCAGCAGAAACTCAAAATGAAAAGCCAGGGCAACGGAAACGGGAATGGCCATGGCAACGGCCATTCCAACGTGGTCCCCCTGAAAAAGGACAACGGATAAAACAAAGGATCGGCATGACGGACATCCAGCGTCTCAAACGACTTCTCATCCGGCTCATCGACATCTACAGCCCCTCGGGAAAGGAAGAAGAGATTCTCTCCTATCTCAAGGGGTTTCTGAAACGCCAGGGCCTTACCGTCACGGCCCAGGACGTGGACGAAAACCGTTACAACCTGGTGGTGGCCCCGGAATCAGGTGAGATCCGCATGGCCCTGATCGGCCACCTGGATACGGTTTCAGCCTACGACCTGGACCATTACAGTGCCGTGGAAAAAGACGGGGACATCATCGGCCTTGGCGCGGCCGACATGAAAGGCGGTTGCGCCGCCATGATCGAGGCTTTTCTCACCCTGAGGCAAAGCCACGGCCCGAACGTCCCTTTCGCCCTGTGCCTTGTGGTCGGAGAAGAAGAGACGGGAGACGGCGCGGCCCA
>CAZWTY010000017.1:0-56569 GCA_964637565.1 uncultured Desulforapulum sp. | reverse complement strand
AGCTGGGTCGTGACCCCCGAGTCCAGGGTCAGGGTGATGCTGTCGTCGGTCCAGGCTATGGAGGGAGTGGTTCCAGGCCCCCCGTCCACCATGGAAATCCGGATTCCGTTCATCGAGGTTCCGGGCACGGACACAAGGATCATGCCCTGGTCGTAGCTGAGATCATCGGGCCTTTGGCTCTTTTTGACCACGATCTCAGCCGTTCCCGGAACGTCGGGACGGTGGATGGTCATTTTTGTCGTGTATTCCCCTGGCGTGTCGTAACGGTGCCAGGCCATGTAATAGCTCGGCAGGGTCTTGTCCGTGTTCACGTAAACGTTCCGGTCTTCCAGTCCGCCTGAAAAATTGGCGATGTTGCTGACGGTTTCATCACCCCTGACCCAGGCTTGACCCGGCGTGTCAGCCACGGCGGATATGATTTTTTCATGGGTTCTCAGGATAGCGGCGATATCTGCCTGGGTGCTGACACCCGAATCGATCCTGACGTTGATGGTGTCGTTCTGGCCTCCCTTGAACTGGACCGAGGAGGACGCGGGGTTGCTTTCAAACCAGCGGGCGGAAGGATTCACAGGAACGGCCGATTCCACCAGGTCGTCGAGTGATTCGAGGAGACCGGCCATGTCACCCAGGGTCGTGGTATGGTTGACCTTCAGGTAGATGCCGGTCTGGTAACGGTGTATGGCCGCAGTCTGCGATTCCCCTGTGGGCAGCACATGGATCGAATAGGCGTTGGCCATTTTGCCTGGTTTTGCGGTGATGCGGATCAGGCCTTCCGACACGAAATCCGTGTTGGGATTGTCTCCCAGATCGGCCGTGGCCGATACAGGCGCAACCGAATCCATGGACACACCGGTGACAGCGGCCCCGTTGTCCCGGACCACGATACGGGCCCCGTTCATCGAAGACCCTTTGACGGCGGTCACGAGAATTTTGTAATCCAGATCGGCCGTGGGCGAGACCTGGTCGAGGGAACCTTCGCCAAAGTCCCACTCCCAGCGATCCACTTCTCCGACGGATGTGTCCGTGAACTCCACCTTGGTTGGCGCGATGCAATGACGGGGATAACCACCCAGGGCCGCTGTTTTGATGCCTTCGGTGTAATGATGGATCTGTCCGTCCTCACCGGCGGCGTAGACGTTGTTGAACGAGGTGCCCCAGACGCAGTTGAGGCTGGTGGTGGTGTCGCTGATCATCTGTTTCCAGATATTTCCGGGGTTGCCGTCGTAATAGATGGTGGCTCCCGCGTTGCCCACCGCGTGGACCCTGGAAGAATTCTCGCCCCAGATACCCCAGAGTGCCGCGATATAGCTTTCCGTATCCGAGCTGGGATCGGATTTGACTTTGGGAATGGTCATGGCGTTCCAGGTGTCGCCGTTGTAGCGGTAGATCACTCCTGCGGTACTTGAGCTGCTGAACCCCGCGGCGAACACATCGTCGTCATCCGCCGCCCAGACGCGGAAAAAGTTCAGCATGGTGGATTCGGTGGGCATGATTTCCCAGAAATCCCACGAGGTTTCCTTGTGGAGGATCAGACCTTTGAGCCCCACGGCGTAGAGGTGCCCGTTGATCCCTGTGATTTCGTTGACCATGGGCATGGGGCTGGTGAGAGGGTCGGTATAATCGTCGTTCAGGAGGTCTCCCACGCCGATTTCCCCGGTAAAGGTTTCTGTTGCGTCGTTGTAGTGAAGGATGATTCCTCCGGAGATGGGGTCCTTGCCGGCCTCTTCACCGCGTGTGAATTTTCCACCGGTGAAATAGATGCCATCTTCCGACGTGCCCCAGATTCCTACAAGCCAGTTGGGATAGAATTTCCCGGTCCGGGTGTCTTCCGCCCCGGGAGCGGGGGCAGGACCCTCCAGGAGGTAGGCCTGTTCTTTGGAGAGGGTGATCCGGCTCCAGGCCGATCCGTTGTAGTGGAAGATGGCCGGGGCTCCCATCAGGAGGGCATCATCGCCCAGGTTGTAATCGATTTTCGATCCCACCACGTACACGTTGTCTGACGATGTACCCCAGACGCCGTAGGGAATGTAGAAGATGGTGGCCGAAGCGTCGGTGAAAAGAAGGGGGCTGATGTCGGTCCAGCCTGTTTCATCTTTGTGAAACACCTTGCCGGCGAAGCTGATGGCGTACATGTCGTCGTCTGAAATTCCCCAGATGGTGTCGAGGGAAAACCTGTTTTCAGCGATGCGCTGGGCGTTCCATTCCCCATAGACAGGGGAGAGAACAAGGAGGAAGAAGAGGCAAAGCGCGGTCAAGGAACGGTAACGCGAAAAAACACCCGATAACATAGAAAAACCCTTTCTGTGGTTAATATACCTGTACCTTAATCATGAACACAGGATAAAGACAATAAAAAACTACGGGTGGTCAATCGTTGGAAGGCGGCTGATCCTGTTTCAGTTCATGGCGTTTTTGCCGTCGGTTTTTCTGGCATAAAACACGATGACAGGCCCCCGGGCCAGGACGGTTTCCAGAAAGGACAGGGGAACGGAGAGAAGAGTCAGGGGGATGTAGCCTTTCATCCGAGACGAGGAACGGGATTCCCGGCTCTGGTTCCTCCGGAAAACGTTCTGGACTGACAGGGACCAGGCCGGGGCGTCGCCTGTGGTTTTCAAAGTGACGGTCTGGAACAGGCTTCGCCTGAAGGTGCTTTCCAGGGTTTTTTCCGAAAAAAGGACCAGATGATAGGGCAGGTGGAGAAGGGCCCAGAACCTTCCGAACACCGAGAAACTGGGGCAGTCCATGTTTTCCGTTTCACCGATGAGGAGTCCGCCGGGTTTTAAAACCCGGTGGATATCATTCAAAAGCCCCACGGGATCGGGAACGTGTTCGATGACGTGGTTGATCCGGACCACATCAAAGGGTTCTTCCATGAAATCTCCGGCTGAAAACACACCGGTCCTGACATCGAGTCCGAACAAGCTTCGGGCCGTGGCCACCGCTTTGTCATCCGGTTCAATCCCGATAACGTCGAGATCCAGGCTGTCTCTCAGGATCGCCAGTTTTTCTCCGGCTCCGCAGCCGATATCGAGAAGTTTTGCGCCCCGCCCAACGTTCAACTGTTTGAGAAGCTTCACGGTCCGGCCCATGTAGAGTTTCATCAGGAACCCTTTGATGCCCGAAGGGGAGGGGGTGTAGTGGATGTAATTCTCGGGATACCAGTCAAGGGCCTGGTCCACGGCCTGCATGGGGACCTGCTGGATCAGACCGCAGCCGGAACAGGCCATGAGGTCGCCCTGCCAGTCCAGTCCGTACTCCACTTCACGAAGTCCGGAAAGAAAAGGAACGGTGACAGGCTTTCCGCACACGGCGCAGGCCTGGGCCTTGTGATCCTCGAAGAACTCCGATGCAGGTACGGGGAGATGGGAAAACTCCCGTTCCGTCCACTGACGGATGTACTCCTTGTTTTCAGCAGGCGGGCAGTGATCGGGAAACCCGGCGAACAGGCGGTGATTCCGTCCTTTTTCGAGGATCACGGCAAGATTGTCGTTTTGGATGTTGCCGAAACTGATCTGGAAAAAGGTGCAAGGCTGCACATCCCCGTAGGCGTTGATGTGGAAGCGCTCGGAAAAAGCCGGGCAGCCGTAGTTCATCAGGTTGTTTTCAAGATCTGTATAAAGGTAGGGGTGGGTCCGGGACATGTGCCGGAGCGTCCGGCTGTCCTCGGGCGTGAGCAGCATGGACGACCTGTCGCTCCAGCGGCCCTGGGGCACGGCGAAGTTCAGTCCGATTTTGACACGGTGATCCCGTGAAAACCGGATGATGTCCCGGATTTCATGGCCGTTCAGGGAATCGTGGGATGCCAGCCAGGTGAAGAACACGTCCATGCCGTGGCGTCTGACCATGCGAACCTGGCGTTCTTTGATGCGAAGAACTTCCGGCCAGGACGCTGTTTCGTGAAAGGTGTCGAAACTGATCTGGACGTTGTCCACCCCCATGGTTTTCAGAGCCCGGCACATCCGGTCGGTCAAAAGGGTTCCGTTGGTCTGGACCTGGTACAGCATGGAATTTCTGCCCGATGCATCGATGATCCGTTTCAGCCGGTCCGTATCCAGCAGCACCTCCCCGCCGGTAAAGGTCACGTAAAAACCGCCCTGGCCTTTCAGCTGGCCGATGGCCCGGATCACGTCCCGGTCTTCCATCTCCTTTCGGTTTCTGGTTTTCTGGAGCTCCACGTTGCAATGGACACAGGCCAGGTTGCAGGCGTAGGTCAGGGCGATGTCCATGCCACGGATGGCTTTGCGTCCCGCGAGTTTCAGAAGAAAAAAGCGGAAAGCCCGGAGCCCTAAAAGAGGTTTGCCCCAGATGGCGTGAAGCACGAAAGACAGGTTGTTCAGCAGTTTGGGAGCCGGGTGGGTCATGGTTTTCCGCCTTGGAATTTGAAAATGAAACGGTGGTAAAATATGGCCTGTCTATACACAGAAGGTTTTTTGCCTGTCAAGGGCAATGACGTGACAGCCCAAGACCCTTTGATTGAAGGTCAAAGAAAAATTGAGTTCATCCTTGTTATGGATTATAGGAAGATGATGGAATCGTAGAAAAAGGTCTATCGTGTGATACACATGCCGCGTGGGCGGCACTTCATGGGAACGGAATAATCATGAACAAGAACGTGATGCTGATCTACCCGCCGGGGAAAGTCTACCAGCGGGGGGAAGACAGGTGCCAGGGAAACATCGGGGATTCGGCGGCCACCACATTGAGGGCCTGCAACGATCTGGGCTATGTGGCGGCGGGACTTGCTGGCAAGGGGTACCGGATTTTTTTGAAGGATTACCAGGGAGAGGGGAAGAAGATCCGTCATCTGGTCCGGGATGTGGAAAAGTTCAAGCCAGCCCTGGTGTTCATGAGCGTGACGACTGCCACGATTTTCGATGACCTGGAAACCATCAACCGGATCAAGGCCATGAAACCGGACGCGGCGGTGATCCTGAAAGGGGCCCTTTTTTTCGATGCCGACGAGACGCTGCTGAAACGCCTTGATCTCCGTCATGTGGATTACCTGATCGGCGGTGAAAGCGACTTCATCGGGGCGGAGCTGATCGAAAGGCATGTGGCCATGACCGATGTCCGGGATATCCCGGGAATCCTGTTCCGCCACGAAGGGGCATGGGAAAAGACCAGCTTTGACGACTGGGACGAAAATCCGGACGCCCTGCCTTTCCCTGACCGGAGCCTGATGAACAACCGTCTGTACAAACGGCCGGACACCGGGGAGCCCCAGGCCACCATCAGCGTGGGACGGGGTTGCCCCTCGTCCTGCGTGTACTGCCTGACCCCGCTTATTTCAGGACGGAAACTCCGGCTGAGAAGCCCTGCCAGTGTCCTTGCTGAAATGCGGGAATGCTACCACCGTTACGGTATCCGGAATTTTTTCATGAAAGCCGATACCTTCACCCTGGACAGGGATTTTGTGGAACAGCTCTGCGCCCAGATTCTCCATTCGGAGCTGGCGGGCCGGATCGCCTGGGTGGCCAATTCAAGAACAAGGCCCCTTGAGCGGGAAACGCTCCAGATGATGAAGCAGGCCGGGTGCTGGCTTGTGGCATTCGGTTTTGAATCGGGCAGCCCCGAATCCCTGGAACGGATGAAAAAGGGGGCCACGGTGTCCGACAGTTTCAGGGCCGTGAGCCTGGCACGGAGCGTGGGTCTTAAAATTTACGGGTTTTTCATGGTGGGGTTCCCCTGGGAAAACATGGACCACCTTCGCATGACCCGGGACCTGATTTTCGCCCTGGATTCGGATTTCATCGAGATCCATATCCCGGTTCCCTACGGGCAAACCGAGCTCCGGGCCATCTGCGCCTGTGAAGGGTTGAATGACGTGGACGATCTGGGAAAGGATTACTTTACCTCCCCGTCGGCGGGAACCCGTTTTCTCACCATGCAGCAGGTGCTGCAATTCAGAAAAGAGGTTCTGCGGCGTTACCATTTCAGGATGTCCTACATCGGGCGCCGTTTTTCAGAAAGCCTTGAAAACCCCCTGGTGTTTTTCCGCTACGGCGCTTACGCCCTCAGGCTGTTATTCAGGGTCATGGGGTTCCGGTAGGAACCTGGCCTGACGTTTCCAGTATCCGCCGGAGCAGCTTTGCCAGGTCCTTGAGGACGATCGGTTTGTAGATGAAGGCCTTGATTCCCATGGCCATGGCTTTTTCTTCGGACATCTTTCGACTGAATCCCGTGCACAGAATCACAGGCAACCCAGGTCTTTGGGTCATGATTTTCGATGCCAGCTCGTCTCCGGTGAGGTTGGGCATGGTCAGGTCGGTGATCACCAGATCGAAATCGTCCGGAGATGCTGTGAACCGGGCCAGGGCTTTCAGGCTGTCGGTTTCCTGGGTGACCTGGTAGCCGAGAAACTCCAGGGATTCTTTGAGGATTTTCACGATGGACGGTTCGTCATCCACGATGAGTATCCGTTCATGGCCTCCGGGAAGCGTGTCAGGGTCATCCCCATGGGGTTCGGCCTTTTCCATGGATGCCGGGAAAAGCAGCGTGAAAACAGAACCTTCGCCTTTCCGGCTTTCAAAAGAGATATCCCCACCCATGGACTTCACGATGCCGTAAACCGTGGCAAGCCCCATACCCGTTCCCTCCGAGGGCGGTTTGGTGGTGAAGTAGGGGTCGAAGATATAATCCTTGATTTCCGGATCGATTCCACACCCTGTGTCCGAAACGCTGATGCGGATCAGGCCGTTTGACGAGTCAATCCCTTCGTCGGATGTTTTCAGATCCTTCTCAGCCGCCCGCGTTACCTTGACCTCAAGTGTCCCGCCGTTGTCATCCATGGCCTGGGCCGCGTTGGTGCACAGGTTCATGAAAATCTGGTGGAACTGGGTCGGATTGCCCATCACCGTGAGATCCGGTTCGATGTCCTGCCGGATATCAATGGTGGAGGGAAGGGTCGCCCGGATGAGTTTCATGACTTCCGTGGCGATGACATTCACCTGAACAGGCACGGTGATGTCTTCGGATTTTCGCGCGAACGAGAGGATCTGCTGGACCAGGTCCCTGGCCCGTGTGCAGGCGGTGAAAATCTCCTTGAGGTGGGGAAGGACCGGCCGTTTCAGTTGCACATCGAGCATGGAAAGTTCCGCGAACCCCAGAATGGAGGAAAGAATGTTGTTGAAGTCATGGGCGATGCCACCGGCCAGGGTTCCGATGGATCTCATTTTCTGGACATGCCGAAGTTTTTCGTCCAGGGTTCGCTCCCGTTTTTCAAGTTCTCTCTGGTCGGTGATGTCCCGGGACACACAGAGGAGGTGCCGGACGTTTCCATGGTCGTCGATAATAGGGATCTTTTTCGTGTGGAATGTCCGGGTTTCTCCCGACGGGGTTTCGATCCTCTCTTCCGGGATGTCGAGGATCTGGCCCGTGGCGGCCACATGACGGTCCTGGTCATCGAAATCGGCTGTAAGCGGGGCGGGGAAGACATCGGTTGACGTTTTTCCCAGGAGTTCGTTTCTTTGAACGCCCAGGATCTCCTCTGTGGCACGGTTGACCCGGACATAGCTGAAATCCCTGGCGTCTTTCACGCAGACCACATCGGGGATGTTTTCCACAATGGCCGAGAGAAAGGCTTCGTTGGCACGGATCGTTTCGAGAAGTTCCTCGTTGGTTTTTTCCAGATAGTAGTTTTTGAGCCCTTCCTCGATGCGTGACTTGATGAAATCCCCGTCAATGGGTTTGGAAAAGTAACCCTGGAGCTTTCCCTGGTTGATGGCTTCCACCAGGGGAGGAAAATCACTGAAGGCGGTGAGCAGGAACCGTCGTGTTTCCGGGAATTCATGGGCCACGATTTCAAGGAGCTCGGTTCCGTTCATGTCCGGCATGCGCTGGTCGGTGATCAGCACCTGGATGGGCAGGGTCCGGAGGATGTTGAGCCCTTCGGCGGCCGAGGAGGCCAGGTGGATGTCGTAGTCCCTTCGGAACAAGGCCTTGAAACTGCTGAGATTTTCCTGGTCGTCATCCACATAGAGGATGCGGGCCTTGGTTTTTTCTTCGGTCTGAATCATGGAGTCTCCTGTTCTGAGGGCAAGAAGATGGAAAAGACAGCGCCGTTGTTTTCACTGCTTTCGACTTCGAGGATGCCGCAGTGTTCGTTGACGATTCCGATGCTGATGGAAAGCCCGAGCCCCGTGCCTTTTCCCACGTCCTTGGTGGTGAAAAACGGATCGAAGATGCGGGACAAAAGGGCGGGCGGGATACCCGGTCCGTTGTCCTCGATCTGGATTTTCACCCAGGACGAACCGTCTCGCGTGCAGGGTTCTGTCTTCAAGGTGATGCGGTTTTCCCGGTACTTTTGGCCGGATTCCTGGATGACGCCGGTTTCAAAGGCGTCGATGGCGTTGGAAATGATGTTGATGAACACCTGCATCAGTTTGCCGGGATGGACGGGGATAGAGGGAATCTCACGGTATTCGCGGATGATGTCTATCCGGTTGCTGTACCGGTTTCGTAAAATGGCCAGGGACCGTTCCAGAATCTCACGCAGGTCGGTGGCCTGCCGGGCTGTATCGCTCATCCTGGAATAGCTTCTCAGGCTGTTCACGATCTCTTCGGTCCGTCTCACCCCTTCGAGGATATTGGAGACCATGTCGGGAATTTCACGGACAAGAATCTCGAAATCGATATCCTGTTTCACCTGGCGAATCACCGCGTCGGACTCCCTTTGGCTTTCCATGCGTTCATACCGTCCATAGGTCTCGAGGAGCCGTTCGATGTCCTGGATGTCTTTCAGAAGGCCCAGTGTGCTGGACTTGATGAAGTTCACGGGGTTGTTGATCTCATGGGCGATGCCTGCCACCAGGACGCCCAGGGCCGCCATTTTCTCTGACTGGACCAGCACCTGCTGGGCTTTTTTAAGTTCATCGAAAGCCTGGGCGAGGGTCCTGTTCTTGTCTTCCAGGTCCGCCTTGATCCGTTTCAGGGTCAGGTGGATTTCAACCCGGGCATGGACCTCCTCCACCTGGAAAGGTTTGGTGATGTAATCCACGCCCCCTGATTTGAAAGCCCTGATCTTGTCGTCCGTTTCGGTCAGAGCGCTGATGAACACCACGGGCACATCCTTTGTCAGGGATTGCTTTTTGAGTTCCCGGCAGACCTCGTATCCATCCATGCCGGGCATGGTGACATCGAGGAGGATCAAGTCCGGCGGATCGGAAACGGCTGATTTGAGAGCCAGGTCTCCCCGTGTGAAAATCCGGATCGTGTAGCCCTTTTCCTTCAGGATGCTGCCGAGGAGTTTGAGGTTGGCCGGTTTGTCATCCACCACCATGATGGTTCCTGTCATGATTTCGCCTCTCCGGCGCCAGGGCCGTTGAACAGTGAAAGAAGACTGTCGTAATCGTAATCAAGGGCCATTTTCAACAAAGCCCGGCCAGTTTTTTCATCTGTTTTTTCAAGATCGGACAGAAGGCTGACCAGATCTTCATGGTAACCTCCCTCGATGGCCCTGCGGATATGATCACCCAGAAGCCGGGGAAGGTTCCCGACTTCAATCTGATCCGGGACGAGTCCGGCGTCACCTGTCTCCAAAACACGGTCCTCGGTCAGGTATTCCACACCCAGGTGGGTTCTGACCGCGTCGAGAATCACATTTTCCCTGAAGGGTTTGCGGATGAAATCATCGGCGCCGTGTTTCAGGACGCTGACCCGCTCCTCTTCCAGGGCGCTGGCGCTCACCGCGATGATGACCGTGTCTTTGCCCCTGGGAGACTCCTTGATTTTCCGTGTGGCGGTGACACCGTCCATCCCGGGCATGCGGATGTCCATCATGATCATGTGGGGAGCCCATGATGAAAAGAGCTCGATGGCTTTTTCCCCGTCGGTGGCTTCCCGGACTTCAAATCCGACCCTTTCCAGCATTCGGACCAGGATATCCCGGTTGGTTTTCTTGTCGTCGACCACGAGGATACGGAAAACCGGCTGACCCGGAGCCAGGGAGAGAACACGCGGTTCCTTTGAGTTTTTGTCTGACAGGGCGTCAAGCCGGGCTTCCAGCACGGGAAAAGTGAAGCTGAAAACGCTGCCTTCACCCGGTGTGCTGGACACGGAGATGTCGCCCCCAAGAAAATGGAGGTACTGACGGCAGATGGCCAGGCCCAGTCCCGTGCCTTCGCTGCTCCGCAGGTTGCCGCTTTGTTCGAAGCTTTCGAAAATGGTTTTCTGGTCTTCCGCCGGAATCCCGGGACCGGTGTCTTCAATCCGGCATTCCAGAACAAGTCCATGATCGGGCAGGGAGGCTTCATGGGTCAGGGGACGCCGGGAGGCAACCTTGAGAAAGACGCGGCCCTTGTCGGTGAACTTGACCGCGTTGCCGAGAAGGTTGATCAGGATCTGACGGAGTTTGCCCTCGTCGGCTGAAACGAAACGGGGCAGGGTGTCGTCAACCTCGACGCAGAGCTCGAGTCCCTTGTCTTCGGCCCTGATTCTCACCATCATGGCCACGTCGTGGAGCAGGCCTCGAAGATCGAAAAGACTGGGACGCGATTCCAGCTTCCCAGCCTCAATTTTCGACATTTCCAGGATGTCGTTGATGATGTGGAGAAGGTGCTCCCCGCTTCGAATGATGGTTTCCACATGGTCTTTCTGGGAAGAAGAAAGGGTCCGGTCGTTCTGCATGATCTGGGAGTAGCCCAGAATGGCGTTCATAGGGGTCCTGATTTCATGGCTCATGTTGGCGAGAAACACGCTTTTAGCCTTGCTCGCTTTTTCAGCCACGGCCTTGGCCTCCATGAGCTGCTGCTCGACTTTGATTCTTTGGGAAATCTCACGGGCCAGACGCCTGTTCCAGTAGAAGAAAACCAGAAGGATCACGGCTGAAACCAGGGTCACAAGACCCACGATCCGTATGACCCGTCGCCAGTCTGTCACATGCTCGAATCGGACACTCAGCCATTTGCCTGAGATCGCGTTCTGCTCGTTGGGCGGAATGGAGGCAAGGGCCTTGTTCAGGATGGTGACCAGTTCGGGCCAGTCTTTTCGGACACCCATGGAAAAAGAGGTCTTGGCAATGCCTTCGGCCGGGGCCGCGACTTTGAGGTTATGGATGTTATGTTTTTTCATCAGGTAAACGGCTACGGCCAGGTTCTCCACACAAGCGTCCGCCGAACCCACGGAAACCTGTTTCAGGCTGTCGTGGGGAGATTCCGTAAGGGAAAGACGGATTCCAGGGTATTGTTTTTCAAGGGATTCCTGGGGTGCGTAACCTTTGACCACGGAAACGGTCAGGCCGTTCAGGTCTTTGAGGCCGGTGATAAAGGGCGTGTCCGTTCGGGTGATGATCACGATGGGAAATGTGAGGTACGTGTCCGTGAAACCCATGTAGGTCCGACGGTCCTGGGTTTCCGATACGCAAGGAACCAGGTCCAGGGTTTTGTCCCGTGCGCCTTTAAGGACACCCGGCCAGTCCAGGGAGGGGATCACCTCGAAGGTCACTCCGAGTTTCTGGCCCAGGATTTTCAGGGAATCAGCACTGATGCCCTGGTGTTCCCCCAAGTCGTCCCGCCATTCGAAAGGGGGGTAAGACGGGTCGATTCCCACACGGATCGTGCCGTGTTTTTCGAGAAACGCCTGCTCTTTACGGGTAAGTGCCAGGGAAGGCAAGGTGGCGCCTGAAGTGTAACCAGGGACCCAGGTTCTTGAAATTTTTCTCTTTTCCGATTCGGGAATGGTTTCAAGCGCCCTGTCGATGAGGTTGACCAGTTCGGGCCAGTCCTTCCTCACGGCAAAGGCCAGGGAGGACACGTCTTTCGATGTGTGTCCGGCGATTTTCAGGTTGGTGAGGTTCAGCCTGCCTATGGTGTCGGTGGCCACGGCCAGGTTTCCGATGGCCGCCTCGCTTTCTCCCCGCGACACCGAAAGCAGGGCGTCTTTGAACGTGTCGAACAGGACCGGAGTGATCCGTGTTTTTTCCTTGATGTATTCATGGTGGGAGCTTTTGGCCTGGACAGCCACGCTCAGGTTTTTGAGGTCCTCGATGGAGCGGACAGGCGATGCGGTCCGTGTGACGATGACCCGGGGAAAGACGAGGTAAGGTTTGGAAAAGAGGAAATGCTCTTTTCGTTTTTCGCTGATTCCCACGCAGGGCAGTGCGTCGATGTCTTTTTTCTCGGCCATGGAAACGGCCTGGCGCCATGAGATATTTTTGACCACCTCGAACCGGATGCCCAGGATTTCCGAAATCCGTTCCACATAATCGGCGCCCATGCCGCTGTATTCTCCGGATTCGGAAAAAAATTCGAAAGGAGAGAATTCAGGGTCGATGGCTATCTTGACAACGGGATGGGAGGCGATCCAGACTTTTTCTGCGGGAGAAAAGGGCATGGACAGCATGGATGGTTTTGATTCAGCAGGGGCAAGTCCTCCGGAGGCCCCGGAGAAGTAGTGGGTCATGACCTTGTGGAATACACTTTTCGGATCGTTTTTCATGTCGGCCAGATGGAAGGATATTCTCCGCTTGAGAAGGGGGGTGAGCGAGCCCCCTTTGGGAAAGGCGAATTTCAGGTGCTGGGGACTGAAAATGACGGGAGATCTCAC
Organism: uncultured Desulforapulum sp.; assembly: GCA_964637565.1. Classification (GTDB taxonomy): domain Bacteria; phylum Desulfobacterota; class Desulfobacteria; order Desulfobacterales; family Desulfolunaceae; genus DYJE01. The sequence goes on along the minus strand of CAZWTY010000017.1, from coordinate 44,029 downwards.
GATGTTTTTTCCGGACGGGAGCTGGTCGTACATATCCCCAAAAAGGCGGTTTACCACGCCGGCGTCCGCGCCGCCTCCTTCCACAAGGGCGAGAACGCTCACGTAGTCTTCGGCTTCGACGAAGGTGCAGGGTATATCGAACTGTTTCATGACGGCCCGGATTCCCTGGGGGCCGTCGGTGTGAATGCTGCCTCGCATCACGGCGATACGCCTGTTTCCAAGGTCGGGAAAGGATTCGACCTTTAAGCCGTTTCGCGTGTAAATGGCTCCCCAGTTGACGAAAACCGTTTCGTCGCTGAAGTCGAAATCAAGGGCGCGTTTTTCTGAAACGGCCACGTCCACCATCAGGTCCAGTTCTTTAGCCTTGAGCCGTGCCAGGCACTCCTCCCAGGATCCTTTGACATAGCGTAACGTCCAGTTCTCGCGGCGTGCGATGTCGTTCAAGATGTCCGGGAAAATGCCGATCACCCGGCCCTGACTGTCGGTGAATACTTTGGGGGGATTTTCGTACATCCCCACCTTGATGGTCAGGTTTTCAGCGGAAACAACGTTTTCAATGGGGAAAATCAGGCTTGATAAAAGCAGAATGATAGAAACCGCGTAAAAAAAACATGTCCGAAGATGTTTCATCTCTGCCTTGCCGCGTTTTTATTTGTCTGTATGAGAAAAGCGAGTCCTGGAATCGTCAATTTGATGGTTATGTGATAGCAGATTCGTCAGCGTCCCACAATCCTATTTACAGACAGCCCTCATCATTGCGCCATATTTTTCATTCTGCTAAGGTAGGCGAAACATCGACATCGGGGACACGTTATGATGAATCTACTGGAATGCACGCCCATTGCCCAGTTCGCCATCGGGCTCGACCACAAGGTCGTGGTGTGGAACAAGGCCTGTGAACTGCTGACCGGAATGCCGGCCGTAAAAATCATCGGAACGGATAAGCAGTGGGAGCCGTTTTACGATCATAAACGACCTGTTCTCGCAGACCTGATCATCGAACAGGATTATGAAAAATTTCTCGCGATCTACGAAGGGAAAAATCCCGCCAGATCCCACATCGTTCCCCATGCCTGGGAAGCCACAGACTATTTTGAACATATCAACGGCAAGGCCCGGTATATCTATTTTCTTGCCGCCCCGGTGTTTGACAGCAAGGGGAAGATTATCGGCGCGGTAACGACCCTTCAGGACATCACCCAACAGAAGCTCTGGGAAATCAACATGAAAAAGGAGTCGGAGCAGCTCCAGCACCAGAACCTCCTTCTCCGCTCGTCGATGAAAGAAAGATTTCGCTTCTGCGATATCATCGGTAAAAGCGGGAAAATGCAGGATGTGTACGATCTGATCCTGAAAGCGGCCTCATCTTCGGATAACGTGATAATCGTTGGGGAATCCGGGGTGGGCAAAGAACTGGTGGCCCGCGCCATTCACGACATGAGCGCCCGGAAAGACCTGGAATTTGTTCCCGTGAACTGTGGGGCGATTCCTGAGACCCTGATCGAAACAGAGTTCTTCGGTCATACAAAAGGGGCTTTTACCGGAGCCCACACGGCGAAAAAGGGATTCCTCGACCGGGCCGACGGGGGGACGCTGTTTCTCGACGAGGTGGGGGAGCTGTCCCAGGGTATGCAGGTGAAACTGCTCCGGGCCATCGAAGGAGGGGGGTACTCTCCGGTGGGAAGCAGCGAGGTCCGGCATTCGGATTTCAGGATCGTGGCCGCGACCAACAGGAACCTCTACGAGGAGGTCATGCAGGGGCGGCTGCGAGAGGACTTTTTTTACCGGATCTACGTGATTCCCGTGACCATTCCCCCTTTGCGTGAACGTAAAGAAGACCTGGCTCTCCTGGTGGATTATTTCCTCCAGAACATGGGGTCTGATCTCAACATCGACTCTCTGCCCGGCCGGGATATCGAGGCCCTTTACAACTACGACTGGCCGGGAAATGTCCGTGAGCTTCAGAACGTGCTCCGCCGGTATGTGACACTCAAGCGGGTTGATTTTACCGGCAGCGGAGTGCTGCCGGTTTCAAGGCCCTCGGCTGGAAACGGGGACGTGGTGGTGATGGATGGCATGACTCTTCAAGAGTCGGTGGAAGAGTATGAAAAGCAACGGATCGTCCAGGCCCTCGAAATCCATCGCTGGCACCGCATCAAAGCGGCCCGGTCCCTTGGAATTTCCAGGAGAACCCTGTTTCGGAAAATGGAACGCTATGGGCTCGATCTGGCTCGAGATGGGTCATAAATGGCATTATTTGTTATAATAAATCAATTCAAATGGATATAATCACATTTTAGTGATGATGGGTCATTTGTGACCCAAGATCAGTCGGATGCCCGCGCTGCCGCCCAGATGGTTTGCCCCTGACAACCTGTCAGTCGTTTTTATCATCCATTCTTTTTTATTCATGAATTCAAAATGTTGTTGACCATGATCCCATAACGTACGGGTTGGGGCCAGGTATGACCAGTCCTCAATCGCTGTTTTTCAAACAATTCCTGGGGCTGGCCCGTCCTTTGCACAAAGGTCGGTTCCTGTCTCTGCCGGACAGGCCGTCAACAACCGAACTATGATAAAGGAGAAAGTGATTCATGAAGAGCGAGACTTTGGCGAATCCCGGGCCTCTTGGGCTGATGGGCTTTGGAATGACCACCGTTTTACTGAACATCCACAATGCCGGTTTTTTTCCCATCAGTTCCATGATACTGGCCATGGGGCTTTTCTACGGCGGACTTGCCCAGATCATCGCCGGGATCCTTGAGTTCAGAAAAGGCAACACCTTCGGTGTCACCGCGTTTATTTCCTACGGGCACTTCTGGCTGACCCTGGTAGCCCTGATCGTCATGCCGAAAATGGGCTGGATCGATCCCACCCCCGAGGCTTTCATGGGATGGTACCTGTTCATGTGGGGCGTTTTCACCTTGTTCATGTTCTTTGGAACACTGAAATCAAACAAAGGCCTTCAGTTCGTTTTCGGAAGCCTGACAGTCCTGTTCTTCCTGCTGGCTGTCCGTGACTGGACAAGATCTGAATTCATCGGCGAGATCGCCGGATACGTGGGCATCGTCTGTGGTCTCAGCGCCATTTACCTGGCCATGGCCGAAGTCCTGAACGAACAATACGACCGGACGGTTCTGCCCATCGGTCATCCCTGATCGACCGGTTGATCTGATTTGATTGAGAGGGGGGGCCGGGTTGGTTTCGTTGACCCGGCGTTATAAACAAAAAAGGGCCGGAGCATGATGCTCCGGCCCTTTTTTTGTTTTAATTCCTTGAATCAGGCAGAAGATTTATCTGAGAACAGGGCGTAGTAAGCCACCGGGATCACGACCAGGGTGAACAGGGTGGAGGCCAGGAGCCCGAAGATCAGGGACCAGGCCAGACCGGAGAATACCGGGTCCAGGGTGATGGGTACGGCGCCGATGGCGGTGGTGATGGCGGTGAGCACAATGGGCCGAAGCCGCATGGTGCCGCTCCGGAGCAGAGCCTCGGTAAGATCCATGCCCTGCTTCACCGAATCCTGGATGAATTCGATGAGGATCAGGGAGTTCCGGATCACGATGCCTCCCAGGGCGATCATGCCGATCATGCTGGTGGCTGTGAAGAAAATCGGGTTTTTGAACCCGTTGATGGTTTCCCCCGCGATCAGGTTCAGCAGGAAAAATCCCGGCATGATGCCCAGGAGGGTGAGGGGAATGGCCACCATGATCAGGATGGGAAGGGTCACGGAGCCAGCCTGGATGATCAGAACCAGATACAGCCCGATGAGGGCCGCGGCAAAGGCGATGCCCATGTCCCGGAAAACCCGGATGGTGATGTCCCACTCCCCTTCGCCGGACCAGATCACCCGAAGACCTGGGTCCAAGTCCAGTTTTTTCGTCTTGCCCTGCATGGATAAAATGGCTTCGGCCGGAGCCCGGCCCGCCATTTCCGCCGTGACGAACACCACTTTTTCAAGGTTTTTGTGGTAGATGGGTTGGTCATCGGCGACGGTTTTGAACGAGGCCAGCTCGGCCAGGGGCACCATGCTGCCGTCCATGGCTTTTACGGGAATCTGGCCAAGACGGGAGATGCCGGAACGTTCGGCCACGGGAAGGATCAGCCGGATGTTCAGAGGCTGTCGTTCACCGGGCAGGTGGACCTGGGCCGGAACGAGGCCGCTCACGGCTCCCCGGAGTGTCATGATGATGTCCTGGGTCCTGACCCCATGAAGGGCCGCTTTTTCACGGTCCACGGTCAGTTCAACCCTGTTCCGTTCCTCCAGGTCGGTGCTGTCGATGTCCGTGACAAACGGCTCTTCGGCCATGATCCGCCTGACTTCTTTTGAAGCCTCGATCAGGTCGTGGTTGCTGTGGTGTGGGCTTCCGTAGACTTCGGCCACGATGGTGGAAAGAACCGGAGGTCCGGGGGGGACTTCGACGATTTTAAGGGCGGCCCCGGAGTCTTTTGCGATGGCTTCCAGATCAGACCGAAGCCTGAGGACAATGGCGTGGCTCTGCATGTCGCGTTCGGATTTGTGCAGAAGGTTCACCCGGATATCCGCCAGGTTGCCCTGGGAACGGAGGTAGTAATGCCGGACCATGCCGTTGAAATCCATGGGAGACGACACACCGGTGTAGGACACCATGGACGTGACTTCGGGTACGTCCCGGAGGTAATCCTCGAACCGGGTGACCACATGCTCGGTCTGCTCCAGGGTGCTTCCTTCGGGCATGTCGATGACCAGCTGGAATTCGTTTTTGTTGTCGAAGGGCAGGAGTTTCAGGGGCACCAGGCCGACAACGGCCAGGAGACAGCTGACCACCAGCATCAGGACGATGGCCACGGCCAGTCCTTTACGCCTGCGGGAAGACACCAGGAAAAACCCCAGGAACGTCCTGTAGAAACGGGCGATGAAGGTGCGCTGCATGGCTTCCTCCATCTCTTTTTCATCGGAGTTGCCGGCCTGTTTCCTGTTTTTCAGGAGGAGGTGGGACAGCCAGGGAACCACGGTAAGGGCCGCCACCATGGAAAAGAAAATGGTCAGGGGCACGTTGATCGCCATGGGGGCCATGTACGGTCCCATCATGCCGGTGATGTAGAATAGGGGCACGAAGCAGATCACGATGGCTATGGTGGACATCACCACCGGGGTCAGCACTTCCCGAACAGCGAACAGGGTGGCTTCCAGGGGATTGAGCACCCCTTTGAGGATGTTCCGCTGGATGTTGTCCACGTTCATGATCGGATCGTCCACCACCAGACCCAGGGAAAGGATCAGGGCGAACAGGGTCACCCGGTTGATGGTGTAGCCGAACAGGTAGTTGACGAAAAGAGCCAGGGCGAAGCTGATGGGAACGGAAAGGGCCACCACCGTGGCTTCACGCCATCCCAGGGTGAACACCAGGAGGACCACCACGGACAGGATGGCGAAAACCAGGGATTCCAGAAGTTCATTGACCTTTTCCTGGGCTGTTTCCCCGTTGTTCCGGGTGACGGCCACACGGATGTCGTCAGGGATCACCGTGCCTTTGAAACTCTCGATTTTCTTCAGGATGTCTTCGGAGACCACCACGGCGTTGGTGCCTTTTTTCTTGGACAGGGCCAGGGTGACCGCAGGGCAGGACAGGGGAGCGTCAGTCATGCCGTGGGCTTTTCGGTAAGCGTTGGAAAAACTGATTTTTGAATAGGATGTGGTCTCTGCCGGGCCGTCAACGATATCGGCGATATCCCTGAGATACACAGGCCGGTCACCGGACACGCCCACCACCAGGCTGGCGGCTTCATCCGCCGAGGTGAGAAAGGCGTTGCCGATGACCTTGAATTCCCTGTTGGACTTGGAGAAGCTGCCGGCGGTGATGGAGGCGTCCGAGGCGGCCAAAGCCTGGTGGACCTCCAGAAGGGACACGCCGAGACCGCTCATCCTCTCCGGGGACAAGGTTACCAGGACCTCTCTTTTCCTTCCTCCGGTGATGGTGGTTCCCGAGATGTTCTTGACTTCGGACAGGCGGGCCAGAACCTCTTCACCCACACGCACGAGTTCGTGGTCGGTGTATCTTTCCGAGTAGAGGGCCAGGGTCACGATGGGCACGTCGTCAATTTCCACGGGCTTCACCACCCAGCCCTTGATCACGGGTGACACCTTGTCGATGTTCATCTCGATCTTGTTCCGGAGTTTCACCAGGGAGTTTTCCCTGTCCTCACCCACGAAAAAACGGACCGTAACAATGGCCATGTCCCGTTGTGACATGGAATACACGTATTCCACCCCGTCGATCTGCCAGAGCAGACGCTCCAGGGGAACGGCGGCCAGTTGTTCCACTTCTTCCGGGCTCGACCCGGGTACGCTGATGTAAATGTCGGCCATGGGAACCACGATCTGGGGTTCTTCTTCCCGGGGCGTGATCAAAATGGCGGCCACGCCGAGAATCAGGGACGCCACGATCAGCATCACTGACAGGGATGATTTGAGAAAGTGTCTTACCATGCCGATGGTAAAACCATCCGGTGTTTGTTCAGTCTGGTTCATGGATCATCCTCACTTCGATCAGTAGCCCACGGTTTCGTTGCCGGAAAGACCGGAAAGCACTTCCACACGGTCACCACGTGAAGAACCTGTCTTGATGTAACGGGAAGCCCACCGTTCCTTATCCCTGACAAGAACCATCTGGATCTGTCCCACGGTTTTCACCGCTTTGGACAAAACGGTGATCACCTCGCTTTCGGTGACGGGAATCATGAGCTTGCCGTACATGCCGGGATAGACTCCGTCAAGGGCGGGAAGCTGGGCTTTGACGAGAAAGGTCCGGGTCCGGGGGTCGGCGTAGGGAACGACCTCGTTCACCGTTGCCCTGGACCTGACGCCCAGGGTTTTGATTTCCACGTCCAGTTCCATGCCGGGTTTGACTTTTTCGATCAGCCCTTCACGGACATAGGCTTCGATTCGCAGGGTGCCGCTTGTGCGCATCACGGCCAGGGGCTTGCCAGGAATAGCCATGTCCCCCGGCTCGGCCATGCGTTTGAGAATTTCTCCGCTGTCCGGAGCCTTGATCACGGTGTAGCCCTGGGAGATACCGGCCTCGTTGACGCCTTCGCTGGCCTGGCGGATACCGGCCTCAGCGGCCACCAGGGATTCTTTGGCCTGCTTCACGGCAGCCTGGGCCGTGAGAAAGGCGGCCTTGGCCTGTTCAAGCTGCTGGCTGGTGGCGGCTTCTGTCTCGAAATATTTTTTGACCCGGCTGTATTCGGCTTCGGCCTGGGCGAACCGCGCCTGGGCCGCCACAAGACCCTGGTTGGCCTGTTCACGACCGGCATGGGCTGCTTTCAGGCCTTCTTTGGCGCTGGCGAGGCGTGCGGCAAACTGGCGGTTGTCAAGGATGAACAGGGTGTCTCCCTTTTTGACCCTGGAGCCGGGAGACACCAGAACCTTGAGGATCTGGGCCGGAACCTGGGATTCGATGCTTGTTTCGGTGCGGGGCCGGATCGTTCCCACGGCGTCGTACCACTCGGTGGTTTTTTCAATTCTGGCTTTGTCCGTGTTTTTCACGTCGATCACCGGGCCCTGGAGCCCCTCGGTTTTCCCTGTGTCTGACCCGCATGACGACGTCGAGACCACGATGGCAAGGAGTATGACATGTCGAATGTATTTCAGAATGTTATCTTTCATCGATCTTCTCCTCTGTTTTCTGTGCATGATCGGCAGCTTCAACCCGGTCAGTTTTGGAAATCACATGCCCGGGTTCAGACAGAAGGCCGATGGATCGGGCGATGTCGGCCACGGCTTTTTCATGGTCGTAGTAGGCTGAGGCCACTCTTATCCTGGCGGTGTTCCGGTCCAGTTCCGATTCCAGGTAGCGGGTGATGGTGGCCGAGCCCCCCTCGTACTGCTTTCTGACGAGTTCGTAGTTTTCCTCGGCCATGAGGACGCTTCGTTTCGCCACATCCATGCGGGCCGTGGCTTCATCACGTCTTAAGTAGGCGTTTTTCACGTCCAGACTGATGTTGATCAGTGCCTTCCTGTCCGCGGAAAGGGCTTCCCTGAGGGACGCGTCGGAAGCCTCGATGGCGGCCTTGTCCGCGAAACCGCTGAAGATGTTCCAGTTGACCATGACGCCGAGAGCCCAGTTGTCCCGGTCCAGATCATAGTCCATGGACGGATCGTCCACATAGTATTTGCCCATGAGATGGGCTGTGGGAAGCCAGGCGCTTTTTGACATGTCCATGCCCATGCGAGATTTTTTTACCATGGATCGGATTTTCGAAAGTTCGGGACGCCGGGTCATGGCCGTTCCCATGCCTGCTTCATAGGAGTCCGGGATTCCGGCCAGGGTCACAGGGGCTCGGTCGATGATCACGTCCCGGTCAGGAGGGAAGCCAAGAACGGTGGCCAGGGCCGCAACAGACAGTTTGTGGCGGTTCCTGCTTTTCAGAAGGTCTTCTTCGGCCTGGGCCAGACGGACGTTGAGGGACAGGATATCCGATTTCAGGGCGCTTCCGCCTTTGTAACGGATCGTCATGATATCCAGCTGGTTTTTCACGGTGGACACCGATTCTTCTGAAATTTTCACGAATTCGGCTGCCGAAAGGGTGTCGTACCAGGCGCCGATCAGCTGGGCGGCCACACTGTTCCTTGCGGCCATGCTGTCTGCGTTGCTGATGGACACATCTTCCCGGGCCATGCGTCGGTTGAGGACGTGCCTTCCCCCGTCAAACAGGCTGATCTGGGCGCTGATGCCGGTTTCGAAATTTTCGATGATACCCGGATCGTTGAAGTCGGTGCCGTTCACGAACAGACGCTGGTCAATGGTTTTGAACAGAAACCCCGAGGGGAAATCACCCCGGGTGTATTCGGTATAGACGTTCACAACCGGCATGAAGGCGGCGCCGGCCCTGGTCAGAAGGGCCTCGCTCTGGCGGATTCTGGCTTTGGCCACCTGGGTGTCGGGATTGTTTTTCAGGGCCAGGTCAAGGGCCGAATCCAAGGTAAGGGTTTTGTCGAGGACGCACAGGGCCTTGTCCGTTGATCCGGCCTCGGCGCTTGCAGGACAGTAATAGGAGGGATAGGCATCTCTGATTTTTTCGTAATCGTAACGTCCTCCTCCTTTGGCCAGGCCAGGCATGACCAGAAAAAAGCACAGGATGAAGAACAGAATCGTATGTTTCATAGTGTCACCGTTTGAGGCGTTGGCTGGACAAACCCGGCGCCGACAGGTATCGGGCCGGGTTCTGCGTTGTCATTCCTTGGGGATGCCGAACTTGGTCAGGATGTTTTCAAGGGGGCATATCCCCGTGAAGGCCGACTGGAGGAGGTTTGCACCCACGAAAGCCGTGAGAAGCAACCACCAGCAGGAAAACATGGAGAGCAACAGGGTGATGAGGATGAACGCTCCGGCAAAAGCCCGGATGTACTGTTCCATTTTTGCAGGTTTCGTCAGTTTCATGGGAGTACTCCTTTCATTATGATGGGTTATGGTTGATCAATTTTGAATGATGATCCGCGACGATGAACGTCACACGGTCAAAAGCCTTGTTTTCCGAACCAGGCCTGAGGAACAATCCTTTATTCCCTGTCAACAGTTACCGAACGCCACCATGGCGTCGGCCACTTTGATGAATCCGCCGATGTTGGCTCCTTTCCTGTAGTTGATCCGGCCGTTTTCCCGGCCGTATTCCACACAGGTGTCGTGGATGTGTTTCATGATCTTTTTAAGCTTTTCGTCGATCTCATCCCTGGACCAGGAAAGACGCATGCTGTTCTGGGTCATTTCGAGGCCGGACACAGCCACACCGCCGGCGTTGGCCGCCTTGGCCGGGGCGAAAAGAATGCCCGCTTCGTCAAAAAGTTCCACCCCGTCCAGATGAACGGGCATGTTGGCCCCCTCGGCCACGGCCACACAGCCGTTGGCGACCAGGGCTCTGGCGTCTTCCAGCAGGATCTCGTTCTGGGTGGCGCAGGGAAAGGCCAGGTCGGCCGGAACGGCCCAGGGCTTTTGTCCTTCGTGGTATTCCACGCCGAATTCTTTGGCGTATTCGGAGATTCGTCCCCGCTTCACGTTTTTCAGGTGTTTGATAAAAGCCAGCTTCTCTGACGTGATGCCGTCCCTGTCGAACACAAAACCCGAACTGTCCGATGCGGTCAGGACTTTGACACCGTTTTCGATGAGCTTTTCCATGGTGTACTGGGCCACGTTGCCGGAACCCGAAACAAGGGCTGTCTTTCCTTCTAAACCGTTATGGTGTTTTTTCAGGATGTTGTCCATCATGTACACGCACCCGTAACCCGTGGCTTCGGTTCGGATCATGCTGCCGCCGTAGGCCAGGCCCTTGCCGGTCAGGGTTCCGGTGAAGGTGTTGGAAAGGCGTTTGTACTGTCCGAACATGTAGCTGACCTCCCGTGAGCCCACCCCGATGTCCCCTGCGGGAATATCCGTATCCGGTCCGATGTGTCTCCAGAGTTCGGTCATGAACGACTGACAGAACCGCATGATTTCATGGTCGGATTTGCCTTTGGGGTTGAAGTCGGCCCCACCTTTTCCGCCACCCATGGGAAGCCCGGTGAGAGAATTCTTGAACGTCTGCTCGAAACCCAGGAATTTCAGGATGCTCAGGTTGAGGTCCTTGTCGAACCGGAGGCCGCCCTTGTAGGGTCCGATGGAGTTGTTGAACTGGACCCGGTAGCCCCGGTTGGCCCGGATGTTGCCATGGTCGTCTTCCCAGCTGACCCGGAAGATGACGATCCGGTCCGCTTCGGTCATCCGTTCGAGGATTCTGTTTTCACAGTATATGGGTCTGGATTCGATAAAAGGGAGTATGTCTTTGGCCACTTCGTGGACAGCCTGGTGGAATTCCGGTTCTCCGGGATTCCGGCGAACCAGGCCGGTCATGAATTCAGAAAGACGAGTGCTGCAGGTCAATTTCATCAGAACGTTTCTCCTACTTCCAATGCTGTCGTCTGATCTGGAGTCAGGAAAGTCTTTTCAAGGCTTTTCCGGCAAGGCCACCAACGGTATGGCGGCAGAAGTCTCCTTCTATATAAAGGGTTATTTCCGTTTTGTCCATGACAAGGTTTTGAAGAAAAGGCAGAGATTCCCTGTCACGGAGATGACCTGCCACGATGCTTGCGAGAGCCCTGTCCACAGGGTTTCCCGAAGAGAGGTATGCCCTTGAGAGGTGTGCCCCGTCATTCATCAGGTGGGGTTTGGTTTCCGAAACCCTGGCCATGGCCCATAGAGCCCCCAGTCTCAAGGGATCGTGGTCGAGGAAGTTTCCCTGTTCATCCAGGTAGGACAACAGGATACGGTGGTATTCCCGGTCAAGGATCGAGCTCATGAAAATTATTTCACCCATGACTTCGGGAACACCCCAGCCGATACCGCCCGATTCCTCGTTGAGCATCCACATGAAACGGCGCATGAGGATTCGGCCTTCTTCCGGCGACTTCTCGGCCATGGCGGCAACAAGAAGGCCCAGGGCCGACACCGAGCGCCAGCGGACACGTTCGTCCAGATGGCAGAGAAAGGAAACCAGGATGTTGACCGTCTTCTTGACCGGGGTTTCCCCCAGACGATGCATCGCCGATTCAAAATCGTCTTCAGCCAGAATGACGGCCAGATCCCGCTTTAACCGGGTTCCTGAACGTTCGGTGCCCATGGTGTTTTCAGGCCAGCGATTCGGCCAGCTTCTGTCCGTATTCGTAACAGGACTCGAGCTGGGCGTCATCGGGCACGTACTGGACCTTCAGACCGTCGTGGGCCAGGGTGAACCCCATGGCGTCGAACTCGGCGTTGATCAGTTTCACCGCCTCGCCGCTCCAGCCATAGGACCCGAAAGCCGCCCCTTTTTTGTTCTGGGGTCTCAGGCCTTTCATGTAGGTCATCACGTCGGACAGGGTGGGGTAGAGGACGTTGTTCATGGTCGGTGAGCCGATCACCACAAGCCCCGCGTCCAGGACTTCGGTCATGATGTCGCTGCGGTGCCATTTCCGGGCGTGCATCAGCATGGTGAACACACCGGAGGCTTTCAGGCCTTCCGCGATGGACTGGGCCATCTTTTCCGTGCTGTGCCACATGGTGTCGTAGATCACCACGGCTTTTTTCGCCGGTTTCTGCTCGCTCCATTCCATGTATTTGTTGATGATGACCGATGGATCCTTTCGCCAGATAATCCCGTGATCCGGACAGATGGTTTTGATGTCCAGGTTCATTTTGGCCACGGTCTCGATCAGGGCCTTGACCTTGGAGGAGAAGAGAAGAAGGATGTTGGCGTAATATTTTTTCGCGTGCTCCATGATGCAGGGGCCGATTTCGTCATCGAAATTTTCTTTTCCAGCGTAATGCTGACCAAAAGCGTCGCTGGAAAAAAGGATTTTGTCTTCGGGAATGTAGGTGAACATGCTGTCCGGCCAGTGGAGCATCCTGGTTTCTAAAAACTGGAGCGTTCTTTTGCCGATGGGAAGGGAAAAAGCGTTGTCCACCACCTGGTAGTTCAGTTTGTCCGGAAAATGGGCCTTGAGGTTTTTCTCACCCATTTTCGAACAGTACAGGGGTTTGTCGATTCCGATGGCGCGCATGGTTTCCACCAGGGTTCCTGTGTGGTCCATTTCCGTGTGGTTGCTGATCACGATGTCGATTTTTTTCGGGTCGACAATTTTGGATATGTTCCGGAGATGCTCGGCTCCGAATCCGTTTTTAACCGTGTCCACCAGGACGATTTTTTCATCCATGATGAGAAAGGAGTTGTACGTGGTGCCCTTGTCCGTGGAGTACCCGTGAAAATCCCGGACGTTCCAGTCCTTGACACCCACTTCGTAGATACCTTCGGCTATTTTCAGTGGTTTCATGGCTGCACTCTTTCGTTATTGTTGGGTGAATTCTTTTTTCTCGACACCGCAGATGGGGCAGTGCCAGCTTTCGGGAAGATCATCAAAAGCGGTTCCTGGATCGACACCACTGTCCGGGTCACCGTTTTTCGGGTCGTAAACATAACCGCACACATTGCATTCGTACATGGCTCCTCCTGATGTCTGTCATGTAAAAAACCGTGCGCGACATAACGCCCCGCACGGCTCATACATGTTTGGATGGTTCTGGTTGGGGTTATTCGACTTTTTCGAAATACTCTTTGGCGGCGTCGCACACGGGGCAGACCCAGTCATCGGGCAGGTCTTCAAAAGGCGTTCCGGCCGGAATTCCGTGGTCAATATCACCGATTTCGGGGTCATAGACATAACCGCAAGGGCATTCGTAACTGTTCATGGACGTCCTCCTTTAATGGGTTTAACCGAAATAACGTTTCAAAAGTCCGGCGAAAGCCTGGCCGTGGCGGGCCTCGTCTTTGCACATTTCATGTACCGTATCGTGAATGGCATCCAAATTCAACTGTTTGGCGCGTACAGCCAGATCTTTTTTGCCCTGGCATGCCCCATGTTCCGCATCCACCCTCATCTGGAGGTTTGTCCGGGTATCGGCTTTCAGGACTTCTCCAAGGAGTTCGGCGAATTTGGCCGCGTGTTCCGCTTCCTCGAAGGCGATCCGTTTGTAGGCTTCGGCGATTTCAGGGTAACCTTCCCGGTCCGCCTGGCGGCTCATGGCAAGGTACATGCCCACTTCGGTACACTCTCCGGTGAAGTTCATTTTAAGGCCTTCGATGATTTCCGGGTCCACGCCGCTGGCCACACCCACCACGTGTTCATCGGCCCAGGTTATGGCAGCCTGATTGTCCTGGGCTCTGAACTTGGTTTTGGGGGCCTTGCACATGGGGCATTTTTCAGGAGCGTCCTGGCCTTCGACGATGTAGCCACACACGGTACAGATATGTTTTTTCATGATGTTCCTTTCCTTTTTCTATCGTTTTATGGATGATGATTTTTATTGAACCGGGCCGGATGATCGAGAAGAACCGGCCAAAATTTCCTGGTCGAATATTCAATTGCCGTGCCATTTTGTTTGGAACAGGGGTTGTATGTTTTTAAATAACTGAAATAAAAACAATAATAAATTTATGGTGGGCCTGGGGCGTGTTGGGTCTTTCGCGGTTTTTCGGTCAGGCCTGTCTCGTGTGTCATGATGAGACAGTTTTGGATCGGATGAGGGGAAACTGTAAGGCGTAAAATCAGAAGTCCGATTTTTTTGTGTTTACAACGTTCCGGTTTTGTCAGACACTGCCAAAGCGGCATCAAACATCGAGTTTTCCGGATTCCGCCAGATCCTTCAGCCCTTCGAAATCTAGAATGTGTATGTCTTTCCCCTGGACGTCGATCAGGTCCCGTGCGGTCATTTTGGCCAGAATGCGGGACAGGGTTTCGGGGATGGTCCCGAGAAGGCTTGCCAGCTGGCCTTTTGAAATATCCAGGGAGACGGTGGACGGATCGTCCTGGTTCCCGGCCAGCCAGATCAGGTGGGTCGCCAGACGTCCCGGGACTTCCTTCAAAGACAGGTTCTCAATCTGGACGGTGAACTGTCTCAGTCTCATGGACAGCACGGCCAGCATGTTCAGGGCAAGGGAGGGGTCCTTGGAGATCAGGTCGATCACGTCTTTTCTCGGCAGGAAGAGAAGGTCCGAATGCTTGAGGGCCATGGCGTTGGCTGGAAAGGGTTTGCCTGTGAACACAGGGACTTCGCCAAAAGGTTCTCCCGGGCCGAAAATATGAAGGATCTGTTCTTTTCCATCAAGAGACAGTTTGTAGACTTTGATGCTGCCTGTTTCTATGACGTAAAAGCCCCGGCCGGTGTCTCCGTCAGAAAAAACCGTATCTCCCTTGGCGAATTTTTCCCTGACGACGATCCGGCAGATGGCGTCGATCTGCTCTTCCGGCAGGCCAGTGAACAGCGGTGTTCTGGCGATGGTGGCCTTGATGGGTTCCATATGGCTTTTTCCTTTTTCAGCGTGTGCCTTACCCAGGGTGATTCAACAGTTTTTCGCTCTATAGCAGGAAAGATCTATTTGTTCAACGATGGATAGGGATGTGATGTTTGGCATGTTTCTTGATTGGAAACACGGGAAATTCCTTCGTCTGCCGGAAGGTTACGCTAGCAAGGACAAAAAAATTGAATAAATCCATGAATCATACTATGAAAAGGAGAACGTGACATGGCCAAAGCTCTGATCGTGTATTCATCCAGAACAGGCGAAACAAGAAAAATCGGAGAACTGATCGCGGAGGGCCTGAGGTTTTCCCTGATCGACGTGACTTTGAAGGACGCCACGGAAATCAAGAAAGGCATGGACCTTTCAGGCTATGATGCCTATGTGTTCGGATCGTCCACGTATCATGGCGAGATGATGAACAGCATGAAAACCATGCTGTTCATTGCGGAAAAAGCCGGTCTCGAAGGGAAAAAAGGCGGCTCATTCGGTTCCTATGGCTGGAGTGGTGAAGCAGCGGAAAGGATTTTCGAAACCATGAAAAACATCTTCGGGATGGACATGGTGGACGCCCCCCTGATGCTCAAGTCGGCCAGTATTGAAGGCGGCATGAAAATGGCTCAGTCCTACGGCAAGGAACTGGCTTCAAATCTTCTATAGAAAACGGGTCCGGGGTTTTGCAGGAATCCGTTTTCACTGAAAAAGGATGACTCTGTGAAACCTCGGATTGCCCAGCCTGTAAAAGCGGTTTTCATTTTCCTGGCCACATTTTTTTACCTGACGATTCCAAGCCCTCGAACATTTTCCGACAGTTCGTTTTTCTCCATAGAACGTTTCATCGATCCGGATACCTGCGGTGACTGCCACAGTGACATATACGCCCAGTGGAAAAACTCCATGCACGGGCTGGCCCACGACGATCCTGTCTATGTGGCGGTATCGGCTTATCTGCTCAAGGGGCTCACGGACAATGAAGAGATCGCGGAAGCCGAAGCCTGTGTGAAATGCCATACCCCGGTGGGAAACGTGAGTGGATACCCCCTGAAAACATCCGATGACAGAAGCCGGGTGGCGCCCATCGCGACCAAAGGGATCCAGTGTGATTACTGCCACTCGGCCACGACAGCTTCGAAAATGGTGAACAACGGGATGGTTCTTGATCCCGGTCACGGTGAAGACGATCCCGGTGTCAAACGCGGCCCCTACAACGATTCGAAGTCCGATTTCCATGACAGCGCGTATTCCGAATTTCACACGCGGTCGGACATCTGCGGGACCTGCCACAATGTGTCTCATGTCTCGTTTGGAACGAAACTTGAGACGACCTATGATGAATGGAAAAACGGGCCTTACAACTCGAAAGACCCTTCGAAACACATTGACTGCCAGGGATGCCACATGGTCCAGAGGCCGGGGATACCCGCCACCGCCATGACCGAAAGGCCGAAAAACAAAGGCAGGGCTTCCGATGACGGGCCGGAGAGGGACCATGTGTTCACCCATTATTTCATCGGAGGAAACACGGTGGTTCCCTCGGCTTTTGGTGACAACCTCAAGGCGGAAATGGTGCTGGAGCGGCTCCAGAACAGCGCCACACTTTCCCTGGACACTTCCGGGATTTCCAAAGGCCGGCTCGGGATTACCGTCACTAATTCAGGCGCGGGTCATTTTCTGCCCACAGGTCTCACCGATATCCGCCAGATGTGGCTGGAGGTCAGGCTTTTCGACGAAAAGAACGCGCCTGTGTTTGAAAGCGGTGTCATCGACAGGGACGGGCGCGTTCCTGACGGGAGTTTCATGTACCACACGGTTTTCGGAGACGGGAAAGGAAGGCCAGTGAATAATATCGCCAAAGCCAGGGAGGTTTTGAAAGACAACCGTATCCCGCCTTTGGCGTCGGCGACCGAGACGGTTTCTTTTGAAACGGGCAAGGTGAAAGCCCTGCGGGTGAAGGTCCGTCTGCTTTACAGGCTGGCGCCCCAGGAACTGCTGGACGAGGTGACGGGTAAAGGGAAAACCCTTTTACCTGTAATCACCATGGAACATATGGAAAAAACAGTTGAAATGTAAACGAGGAGGAGTGATGCCATGAAAAAAACCGTGATCTGTGTGCTGGCTGTCTGTGCCGTTCTTCTGGGAAACCTGGCTTTTTCAGAACAGGGCAAGGATATCAAGGCAGTGATCGAACTGCCCGCGGGAAACAAGGGGGATGTGACCTTTCCCCATGTGAAACACCATAAGGTCGTGCCCGACTGCCAGACCTGTCATGCCATGTATCCCCAGAAAACCGGCGGAATTTCCAATGACATCAAATCCGGCAAACTGCAGAAGAAACAGGCCATGGGCCACTGCCTCTCCTGCCATCGGGCCAACAAGTCCGAAAACAAAAAATCAGGCCCCACGTCCTGCAACGAGTGCCACAAGAAATAAAACGCGGCGCCTCTCATGGGGATGGGGGGAGTTGCCATGGATGGGATGATGACCGAAAGAACCGTGCGTCTTGTTTCCTGGAACGTGAACGGCCTGAGGGCCGTGATCCAGAAGAATTTTTTCACCAGTTTCCGCCAGCTGGCCCCCGATGTTCTCTCTCTTCAGGAAACCAAGCTCCAGGACCATCAGAGGACATCCGAGATGACGGACTTTGAGGATTTTGAAACCCACTGGTCTTCCTGCACCGTCAAAAAAGGGTACAGCGGGGTGGCCACCTACACGAGGATCAAACCGGTTTCCGTGAAACCAGGGATCGGCATCCCGGAATTCGACCAGGAAGGCCGGATTCTTGAAACGGATTTCGGGGATTTCGTTTTGTTCAACGTGTATTTCCCCAACGGCCAGATGAACGAGGAGCGGCTTACGTACAAGCTTCGGTTTTTCGAAAGTTTTTTCAGGTACACCGACACCCTTAAAGACCAGGGCAGGCGGGTGGTGATCACCGGGGATTTCAATATCGCCCACAACGAGATCGACCTGAAACACCCCAAGGCCAACGAAAACACCTCGGGTTTTCTCCGCATCGAACGGGATGTGATGGACGAGATTGTGGCCAGGGGGTATGTGGACACTTTCCGCCATTTTTTCCCGGACGAGGTGAAATATTCCTGGTGGTCCTACAGGGCTGGCGCCAGGAGGAACAACGCCGGCTGGCGCATCGACTATTTTTTCGTGAGTCGGAACATGATCGAGGAAAACAGGATCGTTGCGCCGTTCATCGACAACACCATCCAGGGCTCGGATCACTGTCCCGTTGGTCTTGTCTTCCGTTATGATGCCTGAAGTTTTTCAAGGTTGACCTTAGCAAAATCAATGCTGTCATCCAGGGCCAGGGCCAGTTTGTAATAATAGACGGCCTTGTCTTTCTGTCCCAGGTCCCTGTAATTCGAGGCGATGTTGGCGTAGTCGATGGCCGAGGACGGGTTCAGGGCGATGACCCTCTGGAAACATTCGATGGCTTTTTCGTGGTTTTTCAGCTTGAAGTGGCAGAACCCCATGAGGTTGAAGATATCTTCCCGCTCGTTGTCCAGGGCCGCACCTTTTTCAAGAATGGATAGGGCCTCTTCGTAACGATCCATGTCTTTGAGGCACACCCCGGTGTATGAACAGATCGAAGGAATGTCCTGCTCTTTGGGATCGAGGATCATGGCCTTTTCGAAATGTCCAAGGGCTCGTTCATGGTTTTCCAGGTTGAGGTAAAGCTGGCCGAGGTAAAATTGGATGAAATAGGCCTCAGGGATTTTCTCGGCCATCTTCCTGAGGCGGAGCAGGGCGTCCAGAGTGTCCAGATTTTCAGCCATGAATTTTGCGGTAAACATGGCCACGCTGGTGCCTGTGGCCCGTTCCCTGAAATGGGCGCCTGGAATGATGGTGTGAAACGCGGGAATGCCGAGGCCTTTGTGGGTTGTTTCGATAAGAAAAACGTCATAACCCTTGCTATCCAGGGTTTCGATGTAACGTTCGACTTCGATTCGGATGTTGTCGCTGGAAAGGTCTGGCAGATCCTGCACCGAAACCATACGGTCCTGACTGATGATGTAATCCGCTTCATCGAGACTCTGGAATTTTGGAAGACCGCTGGCCACGTAGTTTGAGCCTGAATTGAAATCTCCGGCAAGCTGGGCCACCTCGGTGAGGGCGCGGCTCAGGGCCTTGTTAGGATCCGGGGCCGTTCCGGCCGTCCAGACAATTTCACTCTTTTCAGGAAAGGTCGAGGGGTCCCAGCCGAGAACGGCCACCGTGGGAATTCCCGTGTCCAGGCTGAAATCGGAAACCACGAGCCGGATTCCGTTTTTTTCGTATTTGTCCAGCATTTCGAGAACAAGGGGGTCGGTGGACGTCCGGGGATCGATGCGGGGGACGGAACGTTTTTCCAGGCTGACCAGAGAGGACACATGGCGCTCCACGATTTCGGAAATCCCCTGGCAGATGGCTTCCTCCTTGCAGTTGCCTGCGGAAGGCCCGTTAAACTCGTTGATCATGAAAAACCAGTCAAACGGCACGAGCATGGGTTTTTTCCGGGTCAGGTTGAACGCCCAGGTCCACTGAAAAGGGAGGTCCATGAAAAACTCACGGGCGATCTCGATTTCTTTCGAATTGTCGTCGTGGACGGACCGGGCGATGAAATCGAAGGGCAGGGCTCTGTCCTCCACGTTACGGAACGTGTCGGTAAAAAAATGATCCGGATTGTTCTTGAACGAAAAGAAGCTGAACCGTTCGGCCAGTTCCATGACGGCGCTCGCTTCGGACTGGGCTGGCGTGGCGCCTTTGCCCATCTGCTTGTTCGTGCCGGTGACGGCCTTGGCGTCTTTTCCGCAGACACTGAAAAACACGGGGATGCCCAGTCTTCCGTTATCGATCCTCATGGTGTTCTCCAGGATATCCATGCCAAGACGGGCGGCTTTTTCCTTGAAAATCCGGACCGTCTCTTCGGGTGTCATGATCTTGTCCTGGTCATCGGTGACTTTTTTGAACGCGTCCTCAAGTGTCAGGGTGAATCCCATGCTTTTTTCTCCTTTTTCGTTTAAAAACCCAAAATCCCATATCACACAAGGTTTGAAGAAGAAAGGGGCGTCTTTTTTTAAATTGACCGCATCCGATTTATCTGATAATGGAAATCAAATTATTTCGGCATTTTATTTTTAAATCAACTGGCTGCGGCACGCACTGCGCCTTGTGACAGTTCCTGAGGAATCCCGATGAATCGAACCGCCCGCCTTGAAAGAAACACCGCTGAAACAAAGATTTCAGCCTCCATTGATCTGGATGGTAAAGGGGCCGCCAGTGTATCAACCGGAATCCCTTTTTTCGATCATATGCTGGACCTGTTCGCCCGGCACGGTTTTTTCGACCTGACCGTCAAGGCCGAGGGTGATATCGGCGTGGACAACCATCACACGGTGGAGGACATCGGGATCGTCATGGGGCTTCTCGTTAACGAAGCTCTGGGAGACCGGAAGGGGATCGTCCGGTACGGTCACGCGGTAACCCCCATGGACGAAACCCTTTCCGAAGTCAGCCTCGACCTGTCCAACAGACCGTATCTTGTTTACCATGTTCCGGACAACCTGGGCATGTGCGGGACCTTCGACACACGGGACGTGAAGGAGTTTCTCCAGGCTTTTTCCGTAAAAGGCGGCATGAACCTCCATGTGAATGTCCGTTACGGAGACAATCCCCATCATATCATCGAATCCGTATTCAAGGCCCTGGGACGCGCCCTTGACAGGGCCGTGGCGCGGGACGGCCGGATCAGCGGCCACCACTCCACCAAAGGTGTCCTTTGACCGCCAGATTCCTGAGGCGTTTTGGCCCCTGAATTTCAAGCTCAAGGGGCCCGAACGTCATCCAAACCACAATCCAGACGAATCACAGGAAACATTATGAGTCGAAAACGTAGCAACTCCCTTTCCCTTTCACTGTTTCTGCTCATTTTTCTCAGCCTTTCCGGTTGTGAAACTCCGCTCAAAAAAGACATGCGGCCAGGTCTGGCCGACCTGAAATCCATCGCGGTCATACCGTTTGTTTGTATGGACTGCACCATTCCCTTTCCAGGTACGACTCTCAAGATGACGGAGACAACATCCGACGGGAACGCTTCCGCGATCATGACCGAATATCTGGTGGAAAAGTTGAAAACCAAAGACGGACTGAATGTGGTTCTGATGCCTGAAATGAGAAAGGAAGACATTGAACCCCTTTATTCGGGACTTTTTAAACTGGAAAAAACACCTGTCAGTGACGCTGTCTGCATCGGCCGCATTTATAATTACAAGGAAAGACGGGGCGGGAACTACTCGGTCAGTGAACCTGCCAGTGTGGCTTTCGACATGCGGATTATCCGGGTCAGCGACGGGCAGGTCCTGTTCGCCTGTGATTTCGATGAAACACAAAAACCTCTTTCAAGCAATATCATGAACATCCGTTCGTTTCTGAAAAGAAAAGGACGATGGATCAAAGCCGAGGAAATGGCCTTGAGCGCCATGGACGAGGCCCTCAAGGAGTTTATTGAAAATAAACCGTGACCGCCTGAACTGTTTGACAAAAAAAAATTAGAGATTAGTTTTTTTCATTGTGTCCAGTGAATGAATGTGAAATCATGTCGCGTTCAAACGCTGACCAGAGGCGTGTTTTTTGTATAACGCCATGAAAAAACAGGGTTTATGTGTTGGGGTTTAAAAAAATGCCCCGTGTCCGTCGGCCAGGACCTTTTTGTTCGACAACATATCCCGGTTGGAACAGGTGGGTTGAAAAGGGTGGAGATCATCCGGTTTGGGTTTTTTGATTCCTGAAGATGTCATTGAGACGATCCGGAATGCGGCGGATATTGTGGACGTTGTTTCGGAAAGCGTGCAACTGAAAAAAACCGGTCATCACTTCATGGGCCTGTGTCCTTTTCATTCGGAGAAGACCCCGTCTTTTTCTGTGAATCCGCAAAGGTCCATTTTTCATTGCTTTGGCTGTGGTGTGGGCGGGAATGTCTTCAGTTTTGTGATGAAAAGAGACGGTGTCTCCTTCCCAGACGCTGTCCGGACCCTTGCGGGGAAATACGGAATACAGATCCCCGAAAGGGAAAAAAGTGTTTCGGAACGGCGAGACGAAAGTGAACGGGAAGCCCTTTACAGAATTAACAGACTGGCCATGGATTATTTTCATTCGGTCCTTTTTGAAAATGAAACCGGCCGGGTCGCACGGGACTATCTGAAACAACGTGGCATGAACGGTGCCATTGTCCGGGATTTCCGTCTGGGTTACGCACCGGACGGCTGGGATAATCTCTGCCGGTTTTTATCATCGAGGAATGTTCCCCGAAAACTGGCTGAAAAATCCGGGCTGATCGTGACAAAAAACGGAGAAAGATACTACGACCGCTTCAGAAACAGGATCATTTTTCCGATATGTGACCTGAGTCAGCGTGTTATCGGATTTGGAGGACGGATTCTTGACCAGTCTCTGCCCAAGTATCTGAACTCCCCCGAAACACCGGTATACAACAAGAGCAGGTCTCTTTACGGATTTGACCGGACAAAGCAGGCGTTAAGGGAAACGGAAACCGTTCACATCGTCGAAGGTTATTTTGACCTTCTCGCCCTTTACATGAACGGGATCACCAATGTGGTGGCCACCCTGGGAACGGCCCTGACCCGTGATCATGTCCGTATGCTGAGCAGGAGCGGTGTGACGAAATTTGTTCTGGTATTCGATTCCGATGAGGCGGGCATTCACGCTGCAACCAGGAGTATTCCGGTGTTTCAGCAGGAATTTGTAAGTGCAAGCATTCTCGTTTTGCCCAGCCCCCATGATCCGGATACATACATTCGCGCCTTTGGTCCCGAAAATTTCAGGAAAGAATCGGAACTGGCCAGGGGCGTGGTGCCTTTTTTATCGGAGGCATCTGTCAAAAAACACGGCTTGTCCATTGAAGGGCGGATTGCCGTGATCAACGAGATGAAAGACGTGCTTTCCATGGTCGACGATCCGGTGGCCCGGTCTCTTTATATCCGGGATCTGTCTCACAGGATCGGTGTGGATGAGAAAGCCGTTGTTGAAAAAGTTGGAGAAAATCTTTCGAAAACCAGGGAGCATTCGAAAGACACGGGTGATGGAAGCGCCCACAGGCCTGCTGAGTCTGGCTTGAAACCGTCCTCACCCCTGATTGACATGGAACGGCAGATCGTTTCCATGATGCTTCAATATAACGAGATCATTGACGAATGCCGTGCATGCGGAGTGCACGAGTTGGTTCAGGATCCTGAGCTAGCCAGCATCGCCGGAATGGTGATGGATTATCGAGGAAACATGGAAGACATGGCCTCCGTTCTTACGAACCGTGCTTCCCACGAATCGACTCGCAGGCTGATCGCCAGCCTTGCCATAGGAGACATACCATATTTATATAAGAACTGTGTCAATCTGATACATCAGTACATCCACAGCCGCAAAAAGACGGAAAACACCCTTTCCCAGCGCATACGACTCGCTGAAGAAAACAACGACCAGGAGCTGTTGATCCGATTGATCCAGGAGAAGAGTGCGTTTTCCAAAACAATGAAAAATCAGGGTTTAAGCCAGAAAAAGATATTAAATTCCGGAACCGGAGGAGGCAGAAGTCTATGACCAGAAAGTCCACCATCAATGCAGATGACTTTAAGAAATCCCAGCAGGAACTCATGAAGGAGTTGATCGTTGAGGGGAAGAAAAAAGGGTTTCTTACCTACGACGAAGTCAACGAGGGGCTTCCTGAAGAGGTGGCTTCTTCAGATCAGCTCGATGAGATTTTCATGGGATTTTCCGAAATGGGCATCCAGCTCGTGGAAAAAGAGGAAGATTACGATGATCTGGTAGACGATAAGAAAATGGGTGACAAGCTGTCCAAGGACGACATGTACATCGACAAGGAAAGGGATGACCTTGATGAAACGGCGACATCTTCCGATTTCGGAACCGTGACGGACCCTGTGAAGATGTACCTGAGAGAAATGGGACTCGTGACCCTTCTCAGCCGTGAAGGTGAAATCGAAATCGCCAAGAAGATTGAAATCGGTGATCAGGAAGTTCTGCGCTGCCAGCTGGACACCACCCTCGCCATTGATTACATCCTTTCCCTGGCGGACAGCATCCGTGATGGAAAGCTCCGCCCCAAGCACGTTCTGCGTGACATTGACGAAGGGGACGGTATGGTGGACGAGCAGATCCAGGTGGAAAGTTTTCTCGCCACCATCGACAGCATCCGTGAAGTACACAAAGAAAATGTGGAGCTCCGGGAAAAACTTTACGATGCGGAAACCGATCTTGACCATGACGAGCAGAGACGGATCAGACGTGCCATCGGCCGGAGAACGGACAAGATCTTCAACCTCCTCAAGGAATGGCGTCTTGAAGTGGGGGTCACCGAAAAAGTAGACCGGATCATCAAAGAGCAGATCGAATGGTTCGAGGAGATGAACAGGGTGATTGTCCGTTGTGCCGATTCCTTCAACTCCAGTGTCACGGAATTCCGTAGTATCATCTTGGGTGACGAAGGTCCGGCGTGGGCCAAGAGCCGCTGCAACCTGGACGATTCCCGGAGAGAGCGACTGTTTGACGACATCAAGTTCATCCAGACCCAGATCGACCAGCGCGAGTACACCATCAAGGCCAACAACAGGGTTCTTTCACGGATCGTCACATCCATCGAGGAAGGGCGCCAGAAGTCCAAACAGGCCAAGAGTGAACTGGTCAAGGCCAATCTCCGACTCGTGGTGAGCATTGCCAAGAAATACACGAACCGGGGCCTTCAGTTTCTCGACCTGATCCAGGAAGGCAACATTGGTCTTATGAAGGCGGTGGACAAGTTCGAATACAGAAGGGGGTACAAGTTCAGCACCTACGCCACCTGGTGGATCAGGCAGGCGATCACCCGGGCCATTGCCGATCAGGCCAGGACGATCCGTATCCCTGTTCACATGATTGAGACCATCAACAAGCTGATCCGAACGTCCAGGTATCTGGTTCAGGAACTGGGAAGAGAACCTTCGCCTGAAGAAATTGCCGAAAAAATGGAAATCCCCTTGGACAAGGTTCGCCGTGTTCTCAAGATCGCCCGTGAACCCATTTCCCTTGAAACCCCCATAGGCGAGGAGGAAGACAGCCATCTTGGGGATTTTATCGAGGACAAGAAGTTCATGCTTCCGTCCGACGCAGCCGTCAGTATGAACCTGGCTGAAAAAACGAGAAAAGTGCTGGCCACATTGACGCCCAGGGAGGAAAAGGTCCTTCGCATGCGTTTCGGAATCGGGGAAAAAGCCGATCATACCCTGGAAGAGGTGGGCAAGGATTTTGCCGTGACCCGTGAACGTATCCGACAGATCGAAGCCAAGGCCCTGAGGAAGTTGCGTCACCCCACGAGAAGCAAGAAGCTCAAGAGTTTTATCGAAATATAAGCTTGACAAGCACGTGCCCTGGAGTTATTTATCGTTTCTCCAAGGCACTAACGGGGCCTATAGCTCAGTTTGGTAGAGCCACCGGCTCATAACCGGTAAGTCCCTGGTTCGATCCCAGGTGGGCCCACCAGCACAATGATCAGACACCATGTTGACGAAGGCGGTATGACTTTTCCAAATCACTGTTTCTGTCAGGGTTGAGCAAAGGCGTGGTCAAGGACCACGCCTTTTTTTGTGACCAAGATCCGTGTTTTGAATGGTTTTTGAACATGGTAAAGTTTTATTGATTCTTTCATCCGGGAGTGACGATGGCAACGGTCGGTGATATTGTCAAAATCATTGAAACGATGGCGGATCCCGGTCTTGCCGAAGACTGGGACAACTGCGGTCTTCAGGTTGGCCGCATGGATCAGCCGGTTCGAAAAATCGTGACAGCCTTAGATCCTCTTCCCGAGGTGGTTCGATACGCCTATTCGGTCAAGGCCGATCTTCTCGTCACACACCATCCCCTGATATTCAAACCCTTGAAACGCGTGGACTTTTCGGTGTATCCGGGCAATGTCATCGCCCTGGCCGCCGCTCATTCCCTGGCCGTCTATTCGGCCCACACCAGCCTTGACAGTGCACGGGGCGGTTTGAACGACATGTTTGCCGAAAAACTGGGTCTTATGCGAACAAAGGTCCTCGGGAAAACAGGGGACGACATGTTTGTCAAGCTGGTGGTCTTTACACCACTGGACCACCGGGAAAGAATCCTTGACGCTCTTTCCGAAACAACAGCAGGTGTGATCGACGATTACACCTGCTGTTCTTTTTCAGGGGCAGGAGAAGGGCGTTTCTTGCCGGGAAAAAACTGCGAGCCGTTTGCCGGAAAAAAAGGGGAACCGGGCAGGGTGGAGGAATACCGGATCGAAACCCTGGTCAAACGGAAGGATGTGGCCCAGGTTGTCTCTCATGTGAAAAAGTCCCATCCCTACGAAACCATGGCCTTTGACATCTACCCTCTTGTTTCTACAGAAAATTCTGAAGGAATCGGGCGTATCGGTTACCTTGATGAACCCATGGCTGTGGATGGTTTTATTCGGCATGTCAAATCATGTCTGGGGGTGGACAAGGTGAAAATCGCAGGAAAGAAAGAGGGAGAGGTTCGGTGTGTGGCTGTTTGCACTGGCAGCGGATCGAGCCTGTTGCGACATTTTCTGGCCGGGCCGGCCGATGTCTATGTCAGCGGAGATCTTTCCTATCATGACGCCAGAAGTGTGGAAGAGAGCGGGAAGACCCTTGTGGATGTAGGGCATTTCCCATCGGAAATCATCATGGCCGGCATGTTGTGTGAAAAACTTGAACGGATCTGTCAAGAAAGGGGGGTACCTGTGGTCACCGAAGCGTGTACCCTGGAGAAAGACCCCTTTGTATTTATATAAATATCTTAAAAACGGGGCAATTCATGGTACTTAATGCGACAAGGGAAGATGTGGAAATCCTGATTGAACTTCAGGAAATTGAGAAGGGAGTCAGCAGAATCAGCAAGGTTCTTGAAGGTGTTGAGAGCGAAATCAACACGCGAAAGAAAAAAAGGAAAGACGCGGAAAACGAACTGAAAGCTCTGGAATCGGATCTCGCCGAAGTCAGGGGACTTTACATGGGGTTCGAGGGAGAGCTCAAAGAACGTGATGCCCGCATAAAAAAAAGTGAAGAGACCCTGAAAATTGTCAAAACCAACACGGAATACCAGACCCTTCTTCGGGAAATCGATGACAACAGGAAACGCAATTCCGAAGCCGAAGGTCAGATGATCGATTATCTCGATCAGATTGAGAAAAAAGAAAAAGCCGTGGCTGAGAGCCGGGAGCGGCTTGAAGAAATTGCGGCGGTCACGGATCGTGAAATCGAAGAGATTGTCGTCAATTCCGAAAATGAGCGCAAAGAGCTCGAGTCCATCACTTCGCAAAGAGATAAGGTGGCGGTCAAAGTCAAACCCAAACTTCTCGACCGTTTCAACAGGATACTCAAACAATCTTCCGGAATCGCCATTGTTCCATTGACGAACGCAACATGCGGGGGGTGCTTCATGAACATTCCACCCCAGAAATTTATTGAAATCCAGCGCGGTGAAGCCTTGAACTTTTGTCCCCAGTGTCATAGGATGGTGTACTACAAAAAAAGCTGATAAGGACCCAGTGTCCATCACGTACTGACAGGCCGGAGCAGGCCAGATGATCGCTCGGTGCTTCAATCGCACCGGGAGGAAAGTCCGAACACCAGAGGGCAGGATGCTCCATAACGTGGAGTCGCGGTGACGCGAAGGCAAGTGCAACAGAAAGCAGACCGCCACGCTCAAGACGGCCACGGCTGACTTGGCGGGGTAAGGGTGAAACGGTGCGGTAAGAGCGCACCAGTTCTCCGGGTGACCGGGGAAGCTGGGTAAACCCCATCCGGTGCAAGACCAAATAGGGAAGTGTCAAGGGCTGCCCGTCCGTGCTTCCGGGTAGGTCGCTGGAGACACCGGGTAACCGGTGTCCAAGATGAATGATCGTCAGCTTTTTTCGGGTAACCGGAAAAGGCCACAGAATTCGGCTTATGGGCTGCTCCGGCCTGTCATTTTTTTGATTCTATAACATTGTGGTGACCGTCCGGGTGAGGGTGACGGTCGCTGTGTGGCCGCGGGATCGTCCAGGGTCATGACGATCCGGGGAAGGAAACGGCGGGAACAGGTTATCACAGTATTGCCAGGTGCCTAATTTGGAAACAACGTCGATCGGTTCAACGTTTTTCAACAAAGTCAGAATTTATTCCCATGATTTATTGAAAGCCTGCGTCTATATTTCAAGCTTCAATCCACCTGACCAGATTTTTACCAAGAAACTGTATTCACGGCTTGTGGCAACGTCCCACCTTTTGGAGGACTTTCTCGATCTCCATGGGGCCAAGAACAACAAACAGTGGTTTTTCTACAGAGAACTGGCCTCAACGGTCCGTCATTTAAGTTCGGCGGGCTATTCCCAACGTCATATCGTCAACCGGATGAAATTCTACGATCTTCCGGATACCGGGAACTTCGAGGAAGAAGGTCGTAAGACCATAGATTTTATCACCTCGTCTCTGGCCAGGGTCGCTCCGGTGGTTTTGGACGAGGCTACACGGCTTGGTGTCGAGATTCCCCTTGGAAGTTACGACCAGGCCAATTTCCCCGGAGTGGTGACCGGTGAAATGCTTGAATACGATATCAACGACGACAGGGTCAACGAACAGGGCCAGCACGTGGTGAAAATCGCCAGTGATTTTTTGAATATCGTCAAATCGTTCGAGCCCCTTTCGTTTTATGAACCTTACACCCACGAAGAAATTCTTACCATCGTTCCATCCAAGGTGAGCGAGGTGGAGATAAGGAATTTCGAGATGCTGATCCATAACCTTCAATCCTCGTTCGATTCTTATGTGATCATCGGAGGATACAGGTTTGGAGACAGGAAACTCAAACAGTTGAGAGCCCATTTTTCCGTTGTCCTTCATATTCTCGAAGTCCAGGGCAGGCTCCTTCATTATTACGAAAGACATCTCCTCGAATTGGGGAATATCGGAGTGTATCAGCAGGTCCGGAAGAGGCTTTCCGAGATGGTAGATCCAAAAGCCCTTCTTGACCGGACCATCAACTACTGTCTCTTCTATGCCAGTCATTTTCTCAATGCCGGGAAGAAAGTGGCCCATGAAATACTTGACGAAAACATCGAAAAAACCATGATCCGGGTTGGAATTCCCATGACACGTGGATTCCATAACCGACCGAGCATGATGGTGGCCAAAATCGTCCAGCATTTTGGCGGCAAAGTGGAAATGATCGTGAACGGAGATCGTTTTGACGCAAGTTCTGTACTGGATATCCAGTGGGCTGGTGGTAAAATCCAGAAGGAAAACGTGACCGAAGTGGTTTTCGAAGGAGATGCCCGGGCGTTGAGCGACATCAAAATTCTCGCCTCTGTGAACTATGCGGAGGACTTTATGGGTAAAGGTCTCCCCCTTCCCAAAGAACTGGCCTATCTGAAATGAGAACAACAGCGGTCATTGTCGCGGGAGGCAAGGGACTCCGTATGGGGTCGGATGTCCGGAAACAATACCTGCTGCTCGATGGAATACCTGTTATCGGCCATACCCTTCGGGCGTTCGACAGGTGCCCGATCATAACGGACATCTGTCTGGTGACCCCTTCTCTCGATATGGACTATTGTCGCCAGTCGGTTGTGGATGTTGTTTTACCCTCCAAACCTGTTTTGATGGTCGCCGGTGGGGCTGAACGCCAGCATTCGGTCTATAACGGACTCATGGCTCTTGAAGCCGGACCGGATGACGTGGTGGTGATCCATGACGGGGTCCGTCCTTTTGTGGATGACCGCCAAATCCTTGAATGTGTCGAGACGGCACGACGTACAGGGGCGGCCATTCTTGCAGTACCCGTTTCAGACACACTGAAACTTTCGGATGACCATGGCATGATTGACAGGACCCTTGACCGGCACCAGGTCTGGATGGCTCAGACCCCTCAGGTGTTCCGTTATGGCCTGATCCGCGAAGCCCACGACCGGGCGGCTGCTGAAAATATCATGGGAACCGACGACGCTTTTCTCCTGGAACGCCTTGGAACTAAGGTGGCTCTCGTTCAAGGCAGCAGGAACAACATCAAAATCACCACGCCAGAAGACATGGAGCTTGCGCGGAGTCTGATGAGCCACGCCAGCCTCTCCTGAACATTTTTTCCTTGTAGTCATCAACGAGAGTCATCCCTCCAGGCTTTGTGTGATGAAATCTGTGACGTTGAAATTATGCTTCAGATATGATAGTTTTTTCCCGAAATTCTGAGGCTTATTAAATAAATTAATTATATCAGTTGGATAAATTTAAGGTGCACTCTTGGGTCATAGGAGGCATAACGAGATTTTTTTGTGCCTCTTTTTTTGGGCTGTTATATTCCGTTCAGGTACAGAACATCGATGTTACGGTCTTGAAAGAATAGGGAAAGATTCATGGAAAGTGTTGTGTATCGTATCGATCGCAGGAAATACCCCCGGTACAGGGTCAATGAGGGAGCTTATGCTGCTTTGAGTCCTGACTCCACGATTATGGGGCAGATCGTCGATATCAGCCGAGGCGGACTGTGTTTCAGATATATCGTTCATCGTGAACAGGCGTTTGAATCGGTTGCAACCCATATTTTTGTCGGCGACAACGGTTTCTATCTGGAGAAGATGCCATATAAGATCGTCGAGGATGAACCCCTGGAAAACGGTTCTTCTTTTTTATCCCTCATGATGAGGCAGAGAAGGGTGCAGTTTTTCAATCTTACACCCAATCAACTGGCCCAGCTTGATTATTTTCTTTTCAACAGAACCCGCGGTAAAATCTGAATACCTTCTCCTCTGTCGTTCTCCAGTATTTTTTCAGGCTTTATGAAATCCTTCGTTGTTTTCGATGGTTTTTTTTCGTAAAATAAGAACCAGATCTTATCTTTCGTGTGCTGTTTCGCTGTGAAGAAAATTGCACATCGTTATGAGATAAATACCATGATTTTCCGGAAATACCGGACAATTCCCCTGCCGGTTTCAGCTGGCACAACTCGTTAATATCCTTTGTAGATGCGTTTTTCGCTTCTGGTGTGTTTGCAAGATTGAAGGCACAGGTTTTGCAGTGTTTTCTGACACGTCCATCATATGAAAAAGGGTGAAAGGCGCTTTGCCAGGACTTCAAAGCACAGGAGATGAAAACAATGAATTCGTCGACAAACGGCAAACTGGATTTGCTGGGTCGTATCGCTGAAATGAAGAGGATTTATACGGTCATTGAATCATCGATCAAAGACTCGGCTTGCATTGTAGTGACAAGTGGCGTTCATGGCGAAGGCAAATCCACCCTGTCCGCAGGACTCGCCATTGCCGCATCCAAAGCTGGGAACAAGAAGGTTCTGGTTGTGGATTTCAACTGGTACTCCCCATCAATGGACAGCATTTTTGATGTGGAGAAAGGGGATAGAGATTCCTTTCTGGTGGAAGGATGGCCCCTTGAAAAACTGGTCCGCTCCACGAAGGTCCCCAACCTGGACGTTCTTCCGGCACCCGAATCAAAAACCCCGCAGGAATCGGAGACACGGGAGTGGGCTGGTTTTTTCTCTGAAATTCTCAAACAGGCCAAGGAGAAGTACGACATGGTCGTGGTGGATACGAGTGCCGCCTATCCGACAAACCAGAGAATGGTCGATCCCATTGAGATCTGTAAATCATCGGATGGTGTGGTCGTTGTCACCCTGACCAATGTCACGCCACGTCAGGAGTTGAAACGGGCGTGCACCGCCATCGAAACCGTGGGTGCGAACATTCTGGGAATCGTTGCCAACCACTGGCAGAATCCCCTGTTCTGAATTTCAAGAAACGAAGGAGCGATCATGAATTTCAATATCAAACGATATTTTTACGGTATGGCAAAACGTAAATGGATTGGCATGCTTATTTTTGTCATTCCAGCTGTTTTTCTTTTTCTTTCAGCGATTTTTCCCGACCGGTACTCCGTCAGTCAGGGCATCACCATCGAGGCCAGTTCTCCGGTGGCCTATATGACCGATCCTGTGGGTTATATGACTTTCGACAAGCTTGTTCAGGACCCGTCTTCGTTGTTTCTCAACCAGTACTCCCTGACAAGGATCAGCACTGACATCCTGGCGGGCTGGGCGGAAAAGTACGGAGCCGCCCTTGGAGACGAAATCCGTGAATCCATGAATCTTATTCGTGTGGACGATCGTACTGCTCAAATCGTCTACACAGGAAAGAGCCGGGAAGTGGGTATCGCCCTGGTGGGTTTTTACGCGGACCGACTTGTGAAAAAAGCCCACGAAGGTCTGGTCAGGAGCAATGCCCCTGAAACCGTTACCAGAGCAGCCCTTTCAGGAGATCTTGAAACCCGAGAATTGAGGGCCTTGTGGAGAGCGGACAGGCTTGGGCCTTTTTTATATTGTCTGACAGCATCTGCGGTTCTTGTTTTTCTGCTTTTCGGATTTCTTGAATGGAGTGACAGTTCTCTAAAATCGGAACGACAGATTGCCCGTTACTGTGATCTTCCCATACTTGGGAATATCCCTGATCTGAACAGAGTCGCCCAGGGTCTTCATGCGAAAGACCATGCGAAAACGGTTTGATCAGGGCCGATTGACAATCTGAAATACGAAAGAGAAAAATATGGGCATAAAAGACCAGAGGCATCCTGTTTTCTTGAACGATGAAGTTTCTGCTGGAAACGATTTGTTTGATAAAACAGGGCTCTTAACCAAGAGCAGGGCTGATAAACGATGGATGTTCGAGTCAGTCTTTTTCACGGATGGGGTATCAAAAATCAGAGCTTCATTCATGAATAAATACATAAGATCCATAGCCTTTGTTCTTTTCCTGTTTATCCCCCTGGCCGCACTTTCTATCGTTGTCAAGTCCTACGCCCTTGATGTAACGCTCTCATGGGACCCTAATGAAGACGCAGATTATTATGTTGTCTACTACGGAACCGAGTCCGGAAATTACACCATGAACAGTGGCCAGATTATGGTTCCGACCGTGGAATACACAGTGACGGGACTGGATTCCGCCATCTGGTATTTTGCTGTCAAAGCGTTCAATGAATGCGGAAATTCAAGCGATTTTTCCGATGAGGTATCCTATCTGCCCTACTACAGTCCACTTGAAGTGGATATAGAATCCCCAGCACTTTATGCCACCATCACCGAAGGAGAGACGGTTAATTTCCAGGGCTACGTCTCAGGTGGAGAAGCTCCTCTGACCTATGTGTGGAATTTTGGTGTCGGAGGGCCGGCTGGACGTTCTGTTGAAGATCCAGGCCTTGTCACGTTTGACAACCCGGGTATCTACAACGTGTCTTTTACAGTGACCGACTCCAACGGGGCAACCGAAACCGTCACGGTCACCGTGACCGTCGACCCGATTTACCTGGACATTGTTCCTGTCATCGAAATTGCAAGTCCCTCTGTCAATCCAACCATCACGGAAGGCGACGCAGTTCTATTTGAAGGTCATATCTCCAACGGCAATTCTCCGTATACATATCACTGGAATTTTGGAACGGCAAGCATACCGGACAGCACGGTGGAAGATCCGGGTTCGGTAATCTTCACGGAAGCCGGGACGTATCAGGTGACGTTCACCGTGGTGGATGCGGATGGAGACATCAGTGTGTCTACCGTGACCGTTACGGTCGATGACCGTATCGTCGATGTGGAACCGGTCGTTTCCATTTCAAGCCCTGATTCCGATGTGATCGTTATTCAAGGGCAGAGTGTCGTTTTTAACGGGAGTGTTACCGGAGGAAACGATCCGTTGTCCCACCTCTGGAATTTCGGTGATTCGGGTATCGCTGACGTCAGAGTGGAAGATCCGGGCAGCCTGACATTTGACAATCCCGGAACATATACCGTGATCTATGCCGTGACAGACGCAGACGGCGATGTGGCTGAAACGATGAGGACTGTCACTGTGATGGCTCCTGACACCAGTCCGTCAGCATCAATCAGCAGCCCTTCATCCAACGTGACCATCCTTCAGGGGGGCACCGTCAGTTTCGCTGCCACGGTCACGGGAGGAAACGCACCTTACACCCATCTCTGGAATTTCGGTGCATCGGGAATCGCTTCAAAAACCGTGGAAGATCCGGGCGTTTTGACGTTTTCAAATGCAGGAACATTCACTGTGACCTATACCGTTACTGACAGCGACGGTGATGTGAGCAGTGCCGTTCGGACCGTCACGGTGCAGGCACCGGACACCAACCCCGTGGCTTCTATCTCCAGTCCCACCATGAATGTCACCATAACCCGCGGTGGGAGTGTTAGTTTTGCTGGAACGGTCACCGGCGGCAACGCGCCTTACACCCATCTCTGGAATTTCGGGGCTTCCGGAATTTCCGCAAAAACCGTCGAAGACCCTGGCAGTTTGACGTTTACATCGAGCGGCACGTTTACGGTAACCTACACCGTCACGGACAGTGACGGAGATGTGAGCAGTGCCACCCGGACTGTGACGGTGGTTGAGCCTGATACAAGTCCTGTGGCCACGATTTCAAGTCCTTCGGCGAACGTGACCATCACTCAAGGGGGAAATGTTAGCTTTGCAGCTTCGGTAAGCGGCGGGAACGCTCCATTGACCCATGTCTGGAATTTTGGAACATCCGGAGTGAATGCTCAGAGTGTGGAAGATCCCGGAAGTCTGACGTTCGGTACACTCGGAACATTCACTGTGACCTACACTGTGACCGATGCCGACGGTGACACGAGCAGCGCCACCCGGACAGTGACGGTGGTTGAGGTCGACACCAATCCAACAGCCGCGATTACCAGTCCTTCGTCAAACGTGACGATTACCTTGGGAAGTTCGGTGAATTTCACGGCCAGTGTGACCAGTGGGAACGCTCCCTATACCCACGACTGGAGTTTCGGGTCTTCGGCTATCGCCGGAAAAACTGTGGAAGATCCTGGAAACATAACGTTCAACGCCCTTGGAACCTATGTGGTTACCTATAAAGTCACTGATGCAGACGGTGACACAAGCAGCGCCACCCGGACAGTGACGGTGGTGCAACCCGACACGAACCCGACGGCGTCGATTACAAGTCCTCTTTCCAACGTAACGGTAACGCAGGGAGGATCGGTTAGTTTCGCAGCCAGTGTGTCAAGTGGAAACGCCCCGTACACCCATGTCTGGGATTTTGGTGAATCAGGAATTCCGGATAAAACCCTGGAAGATCCTGGGGCTGTGGCTTTCTACAATGTGGGAACATTCACCGTGACTTACACGGTCACCGATGCCGATGGAGACACCGTCAGTGTGACCCGCATCGTTACGGTGGTGGAACCTGACACCAATCCTGTAGCCTCGATCACAAGCCCCGCACCCGCAGTGACCCTGGTCCAGGGTGAATCGTTGAATTTCCAGGCCACGGTGACTTCGGGTAACGCTCCGTTTACACACAACTGGAATTTCGGAGCTTCCGGTGTGGCCGGACAATCCGTGGAAGACCCGGGCGCCCTGACGTTCCCGGCTCTTGGCACATTTACCGTGACATACACAGTGAATGATTCGGATGGAGACACCAGCAGTGCCACCTGCAATGTGACCGTGGTGGAGCCCGATACTTCTCCGGTGGTGTCAGTCACCACTCCTCAGGACAACGTGACCGTGGTCCAGGGAGGCACAGTGAGCTTCGCCTCGTCGGTGAGTGCCGGGAATGCCCCGTTTACATATGCCTGGGATTTCGGAGAATCAGGGGTTGCTGATTCAACAGCCAAAGATCCCGGGAGTCTGACATTCAGCATAATTGGAACCTTTAATGTGATCTGTACGGTGACCGACGCCGATGGGGACATTCACACAGCCACGCGCACGGTGACGGTGGTGGAGCCGGATACAGAACCCATAGCCGGCATTGTGTCACCATCGTCCAACGAAACCATCGCCCAGGGGGCAGGGCTGGTATTTATGGCAGACGTGTCAGGGGGCAACGCACCCTACACCCATACCTGGAATTTTGGGACCTCGGGTGTTCCTGTCTCGAACGTGGAAGATCCGGGAGCACTTATTTTCGACGTCGTCGGAACGTTTACCGTGACCTACACCGTAACTGACGCAGACGGTGATAAGAGCAGTGTTTCACGGACTGTGACCGTCACGGCAGCAGAAGAGGAACCCCCTTATTACAGCCCACTTGAGATCTCCATTGAATCCCCTGTTCTCTATGCCACGATCAGTGAAGGAGAATCGTTGAATTTCCAGGGTAATATCATGGGAGGAGCCGCACCCCTCTCCTATGCGTGGAATTTCGGAACAGGAGGGCCAGCCGGAGTGTCCGTTGAAGATCCTGGTGATATCATCTTTGATTATCCGGGAACCTACAACGTCACCCTCACCGTGACCGATGCGAACGGCGATATGAAAACAGCCACAGTCGTGGTTACCGTGGAACAGATTTATGTGGATGTGACCCCAGTGATCGAGATTGCCAGCCCGACAAGCGACCTGACCATCACCGAAGGCGAGGCCGTAGACTTCCAGGCTTATGTAGCCGTTGGCAATGCTCCTTATACCTATCTCTGGAATTTCGGAACCGTGGACGTTGCCGACAGCGGCGATGAAGACCCTGGCAGTGTGGTTTTTGCGGACGCGGGAACCTACATCGTGACCTTTACTCTGGTGGACGCTGACGGTGATATTGTGACCGACACCATTACGGTCACCGTGGATGACAGGATCGTCGACGTGGAGCCGATGGCGGCGATCACCTCACCAGAGGCTGACATGACCGTCATTCAGGGTGAGTCCGTTTTGTTCAGCGGAACAGTCACGAGTGGCAACGATCCCCTTTCACACACATGGGATTTCGGAGATTCGGGATTGGAACCGGTGTCTACACAGGAACCGGGTCGCCTGACGTTCAGCACGACAGGCACATACACGGTAACCTATACCGTGACGGACAACGACGGTGATGTGAGCACAGCAGAACGAATCGTGACGGTAGTCGAGCCGGATTCTGAGCCTGTGGCTGTCATCAGCAGCCCCTCGGCAAACGTGACTGTGACCCAGGGAGAGTCGATCACTTTCGGGGCGACGGTAAACGGTGGAAATGAACCCTTGACCCACTCCTGGACCTTCGGTGAATCAGGATTGAGTCCAAAATCTGTGGCGGCACCAGGGGCTTTTGTTTTCAACGCCATAGGGACGTTTTCCGTGATTTATACGGTCACCGATTCCGATGGTGATGTGAGCAGTGCCGTACGCACTGTCACCGTGGTCGAACCCGATACAGATCCGATGGTGTCTATCACAACACCTTCGGACAATGTGACGGTCACTCAAGGTGGATCGGTCAATTTTGCTTCCACTGTGGAAGGTGGCAACGCTCCGTATACCTTCCTGTGGAATTTCGGTGCCTCTGGAGTGAGCGACAGCAGCGTGGAAGATCCTGGAACTCTTTCGTTTATGATCACGGGAATATTTACCGTCACCTGTACGGTAACTGACCGGGATGGAGACACCCGGAACGCAACGCGGACCGTGACGGTGGTTGAACCGGACAGAAATCCTGTGGCCTCTATCGTAAGCCCATCGGCCAATGTGACTGTCACCCAGGGGGGCTCGGTCAGTTTCGAGGGATCCGTTTCCAGTGGCAACGCGCCATTCACCCACACCTGGAACTTTGGATCGTCGGCGATGAGCCCCAAAACGGTGGAAGATCCTGGGAACGTGACGTTTAATACACTTGGGACCTATACGGTGACCTATACGGTGACCGACAGTGACGGGGACCGAAGCAGTGCTACACGGACCGTGACCGTGGTCGAACCCGATACGAATCCAACCGCGACGATCACCAGTCCCTCTCCCGGAGTGACCATTGTCCAGGGTGAATCCTTAAGCTTCGCGGCATCGGTAACCAGTGGTAATGCACCGTTTACCCATGCCTGGAATTTTGGAAACTCCGGTGTGGCGGCCCAGGGTGTGGAGGATCCTGGAATCCTGGTCTTTAACACGATTGGAACGTTCACAGTGACATACACGGTGACAGATAAGGACGGCGACAAGAGCAGTGCCACACGGACCGTCAATGTCAAGGAACCTGATACCGTTCCCGTTTTAACCATGGAATCTCCGGTTGCCAATGTGACCATTGACAAAGGGAAGGGTGTGAGCTTCAGCGCTTCGGTCAATGGTGGAAATCAGCCCTTTGTCTATGTCTGGGATTTTGGTGAATCGGGTGTTGCCGACAAAACGGTGGAAGACCCAGGGGCCGTGACCTTCGATACCGTGGGAACGTTTACTGTGACCTGCACTGTAACTGATGTGGACGGAGACAGTGAAAGTGTCAACAGAACCGTCACTGTCGTGGAACCCGATACGAACCCCGTGGCGTCGATCACCAGTCCAGCGGCCAGCGTGACCCTTACCCAGGGAGAGTCACTGAATTTTTCCGCTGCCGTGACCGGTGGAAACGAACCGTTCTCCCATGCATGGGACTTCGGGACATCCGGTGTGGCGGCCAAGACAGTGGAAGATCCTGGCGCCCTGATTTTCAACGTTCTTGGAACGTATACCGTGACATACAAAGTCACGGACTCCGATGGTGACACCAGCAGTGCGACGCGGATTGTGACGGTGCTTGCCCCGGACACCACTCCTGTGGCGTCGATCAGCAGTCCTTCGGCCAACGTGACCCTAAACCCGGGTGGTTCAGCCGTTTTTGCAGCCACGGTGACAGGTGGCAATGTTCCTTTTACCTTTGCCTGGAATTTTGGGACATCGGGAGTGGCTTCTCAGACGGTGGAAGATCCCGGAAGTCTGACGTTCAACACTCTCGGAACCCATACAGTGACCTTGACAGTGACCGATGCCGATGGAGACACCAGCAGTGCCACGCGGACTGTGACTGTGCTTGTGCCTGACACGAACCCCGTGGCTTCGATCACAACTCCATCTGCAAACGTGACCATCAGTCAGGGAGGATCCGTTGGATTTGCCGCCACCGTGACGGCTGGAAACAGTCCATTTACCCACACCTGGAATTTCGGCGCTTCCGGAGTCTCAGGCAGAACGGTGGAAGACCCAGGAAATGTGATCTTCAACTCAGCCGGAACCTTTGTTGTGACTTATACGGTAAAAGACAGTGATGGAGATACCAGCAGTGCTTCACGGACCGTGACCGTGACCCCTGTGGCACCTCCCGAGCCTGAAGATGAGACAGGCACAGGGATTGTGTCTTATACTCTTGTCTCGACAGCAAAACCTGGTGTGAAAAGTACGGACAGTTTCATTCCGCCCACAACGACAAGTATCGTCAAAACCAAGGGAGATCGAACCACCATCAAGGTGACCGACAGCCAGCTGCGACATCTGCTTTGGCTGAGAAGCGGGTGGATGAATTACAATATGGTCAATGGTGAATCTCGTATCGCCACAGGTGATATCGACGGTGACGGAAAAGATGAGATCATTATCGGTCTGTCTTCAGAAAACACCATATACCCCATGCCTGGCGGTTTCTTCCAGGTACTTGACGACAACTACGGCCATCTGGCCTGGGGAAGAGTTGAATGGGCTGACTACAACGAACGAAATGGTGAGACCTGGCCTTCATGCGGCGATGTGGACGGTGATGGAAAAGAAGAGATTATTGTGGGTCTCGGACGTTACGGTGGAGGGTATGTCGAGGTGTTTGGCCTACAGAACGGACAGATCGTCCACAAGTACTGGCTGAGGCTCCAATGGCCCGAATACAACGAAATCAACGGTGAAGTCCGGCCGGTCTGCGCTGACGTGAATGGTGACGGTATCGAAGACATCGTTGCCGGACTTGGTTCCATGTCGGGAAGTTCAAGCTTGTCCGGTGGGAGGTTTGAGGTCTTCTCCATGGTCAGTGGCAATTGGGTCCATCTGTTGTGGGGTGAGGTGGATTGGCCGGAATATGCTGAAATGAATGGAGAAACATGGCCTGCCTGTGGTGATGTGGATGGTGATGGAAAAATCGAGCTTGTCATTGGTCTGGGGCAGGGCAGTGAAGGTCAGATGGTGATTTTTGAATTCATCGATGGAGAACCACATCAGACAGAATGGCTACAGGTTCCCTGGCAGGAATACAATGATATCCATGGTGAAACACGGCCCCTTTGTGGTGATGTGAATACGGATGGAAAAGACGAGCTGATCCTTGGCTGGAGTACTGTTTCTTCAACTGGAGAGCTTCTCCATTATTTCAAAATTCTTACGTATGATGTGAATAATAGAAGCTGGATAAATTACAAGGATACCAAATCAGCCGAGCCGATGGATATCAACAGTGTTCCTGTAAGAGGTTCTATTGATAATAATTCAAGAATTTACGCTGGAATGGGTGCAGGAGAGGATCTTACTGCCCCAGCTCTGGACAAAGTCGAAGGAGCTTCATCCGGTGGAGGTGGGGGATGTTTTATTCAAAGTCTCTTTGATTAACAAAAATTGCTGGTTCCACAGGATGGTTAAAAATCCATCCTGTGGCTGTTTCTTTGAACCCTGATATCATCTCATTTTTTTCGCCACCCATTCCAATTTTTGAATTGATTTGTCGCTTCATGGCTGCTATCGTCAGAAAAATTGATCAAATATCATCACACTATCCTCACAAAGTACAAAATCGATGAAAATGAATACTCGTGACAAGATGATTACGCTGTTCAAGACTTTATCGGATGAACGTGATCCCGCAAAGGTTCAATACAAATTTCTCAATTCACTGCTGGAACTTCAGAATGTGGAACGAGGCTCTATCTGGATCAGGTCAGCTGATGGTTATTACTGTGTGGAGGCCGTGGGTCCA
The DNA here is from genome assembly GCA_964637565.1 of uncultured Desulforapulum sp. Classification (GTDB taxonomy): domain Bacteria; phylum Desulfobacterota; class Desulfobacteria; order Desulfobacterales; family Desulfolunaceae; genus DYJE01. The sequence continues at coordinate 3,389 of CAZWTY010000017.1, read as the reverse complement.
CAGAGTGAGGATATTAAAGGTCTTACAGTCAGCAAAGATCATCCCAGTATCGTTGGATGGGTTATCGAAAACGGGAAAATGGCTATTGCTGATCCTGAAAAAGACGGGAGACATTTCAAGCAGATCGAGGAAAACCTGACGGTCAAAAGTCGGTTGATCTTGTCTTTTCCCCTTCTTCTCAAGGAAAAAAAAGTCTACGGCGCCGTCCAATTGATCGACACAACTCCGGAAAAATACCGCATCAATCTTGAGAAGGGGTATCTTGATTTTTTGCAGGTCCTGGTGGATATGGGGGCAGTTGCTCTTGGAAACGCCATCGCTTTTACAGAACAGCGGGATGAAGTTCAACTGCTCAAACAAGCGCTGAAAGATCTCAGAACCGAAGGGGTCATTGTCGGCCAGGAACCAGGCTTCGTTCAGGCCATGGAGCTTATAAAAAGTTACGCCAATTCCGATTTTCCTGTTCTGATCACCGGAGAGAGCGGGACGGGAAAAGAATTGATGGCCGAGAGAATCCATAAAATGAGTGGTCGGAAGCACCAACCTTTTCTTGTGCAGAACTGCAGCACAATCCCGGAAACACTACTTGAGAGCGAACTTTTTGGTTACAAAAAAGGGGCATTCTCAGGAGCGCTGAAAGACAAGACAGGGCTTTTCGAAGCTGCAGACGGCGGCACTGTTTTTCTTGACGAGATCGGAGAAATGCCGTTCAACCTCCAGGCCAGCTTGCTCAGGGTGGTTCAGAACAGCGAAATCAAACCCCTTGGTTCCACTACCGTGAAAAAGGTGGACATACGGATCATTTCGGCTACAAACATCGACATTAAGAAAGCTATTGAAAAGGAGCAGTTCCGATCGGATCTTTTTTACCGGCTTTCTGTCCTTCCCATTCATCTTCCGCCTTTGAGAGAGAGAAAAAGAGATATCCCGCTTCTTTTGAACCACTTCATCAAGGTCGAATCTTTGAAACTTGATGTCCCCTACAAGATCTTTGACGATCAGGCCATGCAGGCTTTGATCAATCACAGTTGGCCCGGCAACATTCGTGAACTGGAGAATCTTGTCCGTTATCTGCTGGTGTCTACCACAGAAATTGTCATTTCCTTGGATAAACTGCCAAAGAACATCACGGAGGCCACTCCATCAACCCAGACCCGTGAAGCCACAACGTCGGATCAGATCGTTCTGGGAAGACCTTTTGATGGTTTGTCAGGATCTTACAAAGGCGAACCTGATTTTTTCAAAAACATGTCCTGGGAAGATGTTGAAAAAAAATACGCTATTCACATTCTGAAGCAGAATGGATGGAACGTGAGCAAGGCTGCAAAGGCGGCCCGTGTGAACCGTTCCACCTTTGCCTCCAGGCTTCGCAAGCTGGGTATTACCAGGGGTGACCAGCTTATAGGTGATTTGGACTTTTAAACAGCTTCTTTACCCCTTTCACCTGTGGATTCTTCAACCAGGAAAAAGAAGATTTTTCCATCCCTAATGCTTCCAGTTCCTGCAGTTTCCAGAATTTAATTAATGACAGTGTCTACTAAAACGTCATCGATCACGATGACCCTGTTATAAAATAATGGACTCAAAGAAAAGCCACTGTTAAATGAAAACAGGAGGCATACCAATGAGCACAGATCAACGCAGGAAATACGATTCAGATTTCAAAAGGCAAGCGCTTCAACTGGTGGAGAATTCTGAAAGAACTGTCAGTGAAATAGCTGAAAATCTTGGTATAAGATCAGATTTACTTTATCGTTGGCGAAAAGAGGCCATGGTCAGAGGCGAACTGGCATTTCCTGGGAAAGGGAAAGAGGCTCTGACATCACAGGAAAAAGAAATCCGTGAACTTAAAAAGCGGTTAAAAGATGCTGAAATGGAGCGAGACATATTAAAAAAAGCCATGGCCATTTTCAGCAAAGCACCGAAATGAGGTTCAAATTCATGTCGAACCACCGCTCAGATTTTCCGCTGAAGAAGATGCGCCATACATTGAATGTGTCGAAGAGCAGATATTATCGTTGGTTAAAGGCCCCGGTATCCTTAAGAAAAATCAATAGAGAGCACATAAAGAGCCGTATTTTTGCCCTTTATTCAGAACATAAAGGAATGGCTGGGAGCCCATTGATCACAGCGGACCTCCGGGAAGATCCAGGCTGCTCAAAGATCAGCCGCCCCCGTGTCGCTCGATTGATGAAGGAAATGGGGTTGAAATGCCGGACCGTAAAAAAATATACCGTCACAACGGATTCAAAACACAACCATCCCGTTGCCCCCAATCTTCTTGATCGGAATTTCAAGACAACGAAACCGGACCAGGTATGGGTTACAGACATCACCTATCTGGAAATTGCTGGGAAATGGCATTACTTGACCGTATTCATAGACTTGTTTTCCCGGCTTGTCGTGGGCTGGGATTTGAGCTCGTCACTTGAAAGATTTTCTGTCATTCATGACCTGAACAAGTCGATTACAAGGCGCCGACCGGGCAAGGGGTTGATGATTCACAGTGACCGGGGTACCCAATATGCCAGCCTGGATTTCCGTGCCGCTCATAAAAAACACGGTTTTGTTCAAAGTATGAGTCGGAAAGGGAATTGTTGGGATAATACCGTGGCGGAATCGTTTTTCGGAACAATCAAAACCCAGATGATTCATCACACCACGTTTTTACTGTGTTGAACAGGCTGAAAGGGCTATTTTTAAGTACATCGAAATTTATTACAACCGGAAAAGAAAGCATTCTTCCAATGCATATAAGGCTCCCGCTCTTTTCGAGGAAAAGTGGCGAGCTTTTTACAAGGTGGCTTAACTTGATGTCCTCTAAACTGTTGCAGGGTCAATCCCGTTGATGTCATGTCCGAAAGACAGGGTATAGCCCCAAAGAACCCAGACAATACTTGCAATACAATAGGATATAAATGTCATGGCAAACGTGTTCAGAAGATTTTTATACCGAGACATGGCCCCCGTAAGGTAATATTGAAATTAATTACATCCCAACAATCAATGAATGTGCCGAATAAGATATGTAAAACATAAACATAGAAAACAGTATGTTATGATATAATGGTATGTTGTTGATAACCATAAGTGTCATAATTAAATAAAATAATGACAAATATGTAACTGAATTTTGAGATTCTTTCATAGCCGGCTAAACCATTCATTTTATAAGTATGAAGTTTTAATTGTCTGAAGGACGATGCAAGAATTTTAGATACGATATAGATTTAATTGTACAAAACAGACGAAATAACCCGTAACAATCAGATATTAATGCATATAACAATATATACCTGTAATGTTTGAGAGGATCGGACATTATTTTAAATAAAATAGTATTAACACGGCAATAAAATACACGAAGTAGGTCGGGCTTTCGCCCGACA